>JBDGXD010000077.1:0-19519 GCA_039584755.1 Gemmatimonadota bacterium | reverse complement strand
TCATCGATCGGTTCGATATGCGAACCAAGGAGACGACCAGGCTGTTCCGTTCCGAGGCCCCCTATTACGAGCGGCCGATACAGATGTTGGATGACCGCGGTCGCTCTGTCCTGACCCTTAGGGAGTCACAGGAAGCACCGGCGAATTATTTCGTACGTGATCTCAGGAACAACACACTGCGGCAGGTGACGGATTTCACCGATCCCACTCCGCAACTCACCGGGGCACACAAGGAAATGATCCGGTACAAGCGGGACGACGGCGTCGATCTCACCGCGACACTCCATCTCCCCCCGGGGTACAGTGCAGAAGATGGACCATTGCCGATGCTGATGTGGGCCTACCCACAGGAGTTCAAGAGCGCCGATGCCGCGGGTCAGGTGTCCGGATCTCCCCACCGATTCACTCGGCTGAGCGGTTGGTCGACCGCCATCTGGCTCACCCAGGGTTACGCGGTGCTCGACGGTCCCACGATGCCGATCATCGGGGAGGGCGATGTCGAACCCAACGACACCTACGTGGAGCAGCTGGTGAGCAGTGCCAAGGCCGCCGTTGATGAGGTGGTGCGACGCGGCGTTGCTGACCCTGGACGCATCGCGATCGGTGGGCACTCGTACGGCGCATTCATGACCGGTAACCTGCTTTCCCATTCCGATCTCTATGCCGCTGGCATCGCTCGCAGCGGAGCGTATAACAGGACGCTCACTCCGTTCGGATTCCAGGCAGAGGAACGAACTGTGTGGCAGGCACCGGAGATCTACTTCGCCATGTCGCCGTTCATGCATGCCGACAAGGTGAACGAGCCGATTCTGTTGATTCACGGAGAAATGGACAACAACTCCGGTACGTTCCCACTGCAGAGCCGGCGCTACTATCACGCGCTCAAGGGCCTCGGAAAAACCGCTCGGCTCGTGATGCTGCCGTACGAGAGCCACGGGTACCGCGCGCGCGAGTCGATCCTCCACATGCTGTGGGAGATGCAGATCTGGCTCGACGATTATGTGAAGGAAGCAAAGAGTAAGGCCGCGGAAGTGAGCGAGGCAGGACCAAACAAGTAGGACTACGCCGGCTCCGTCTGCCGGGAACCACGACATTCGGGCGTGAGCGTCCAGCTCACGCCCCGTAGGTTCACCCGCGACGAATTCATCGGATTGGCCACCGATGTTCTTCTGGCCAGAAGCACGACGACGGAGGTGGACGTCGAGGATCTCATGAAGCGTGCACTGGTGCTGTTTCAGGCGGGAGAAGAGTCTTATCGAGAAGCTTAACGCGTATGGATGAACTAGAGGCGCTCGGGTCCCTCGCCAACGTGATGGGTGTCCACACCCACTTCACGGACGGGCTGGGCAGGCCGGTTACGGTGGCCCCCGAAACGCTGCTTCGGGTCTGCGCCGCGCTCGGCGCCCCGGTCGCCCACCCCGGTGACTCGGTCGAAGCATTGCGGGCCCTCCGCGCGGGCAAGAGCACCGGACCACTGCCGCCCGTTCTCGTCGCTTGGGACGGAACGCTACCTCCCGTCGAGATCGCTGAAGACATTCCCGTCGATATGGAGGTCCTTCTCGAAGACGGCACCGTCGTGGCGGTCGAGCTCTGCGGCGCCGAGCTTCGGGTGACGCACCCCCTTCCGATCGGCTACCACCGACTCACAGTCAAGGTCTCGAACAGAACCGAGACCAGCACGATCATCGCCGCTCCGACGCGCGCCTGGCGCTACACCGATTCGGGTCGCAGCTGGGGTCTGGGGACTCAGCTCGCGGCCTTGCGGTCGGCCCGCAGCCGTTCCCTCGGTGACCTCCGGGACCTCGAGGCCCTCTGTCGCTGGGTGGGCTCCCACGGTGGCGACTTGGTCACGCTCTTGCCGCTGCTCCCGACGTTCAACGGGCCGCCTACGGAGCCCAGCCCCTATTCTCCGGTCAGCCGACTATTCTGGTCCGAGCTGGTCCTCGACCTAGGCGACGCACACCGAGCAGTGGGGCCGCCCAGCCTGCTGGACGTGACCCGGGGCGATGCCGAGGTTCGGGTCGCCCTCGAAGGATTGCCAACCCCAGAGCCCTCGCGGCTCGACGACGAGCTTGTCCTGTACGCCAGGTTCCGCGGTGCCCAAGCCCGACTCGGTCGCGACTGGCGGCAGTGGCCCGAGAGCCCCCGGGCCGGTAGGCTGGATCCCGGCGACATCGATCCGGCGGAGGAGCGGTTCCACCTCGTAGCCCAGACGATGTTGCGCGACCAGCTGTGTGATCTCCGGCAACGCCTCGACGCGGCCGGCGTGCGCCTCGGCCTGGATCTGGCTGTGGGCGTGCACCCCGATGGCTACGACCCGTGGTCACGCAGGGAGTTGTTCGCCGAAGGAATGTCCGTGGGAGCACCACCCGACCGCGGCTTCCCAAGTGGACAAGACTGGGGGTTCTCGCCGGTGCTGCCGGAGGCGTCCCGGAGAGAGGGACACAGATATCTGGCCGCGTGCATCGCCCATCAGGCAGCCCTGTCGGGTGTGCTGCGCGTCGACCACATAATGGCCTTGACCCGGCTCTACTGGGTTCCACACGGATTCGGGAAGCACGAAGGGACCTACGTCTCCTACCCCTCTGATGAACTCTTCGCGATCATGACCCTCGAATCGTTGCGGAACCGCTGCGAAGTCGTGGGGGAGAACCTGGGAACCGTGCCCCCGGAGATCGACGAAGCGCTGCCGCGCCACCGGATCTGGGGTATGTATCTGGCTGAGTTCGAGGCCGCAGAATCAGAGGAACCGGCTGCGCCCACCGTAAACGACGTGGCCCTCATCGGCACTCACGACACCCCAACCCTTGCCGGGTGGCTCGCCGGGGTCGACATCGACGAACGTGCCGGCGTCGGTTTACTTGAACAAGCCGCGGTCCCTGCCGAGCGTGAAGCCAGATCCGCAGCAGCGCAGAGGCTCGCCATAACCTTGGATGGAAGCCTGAGCGAGCCCCACGCACTGCTCGAGAAGCTCCTCGATTGGCTGGGACGGTCTCCCAGTCCCCTCGTCATCCCATGGCTGGAAGATCTGTGGCTCGAGGATCAAGGAGTGAACCTTCCGGGAACGCGCTCTTCAGAGCGACCGAACTGGCAGCGCCCCATGCGGAGACTGCTCGACGATATCTTCACAGACAAAGAGGTAGGCGGGCTGATCCGCGGCCTCCATCAAGCACGCAACCCCGACACCCAAGCTTAGGGTCATCATGGAATCACAAGCCAGCGCTGCCGCCGCCCCCCTGCCCATCCGGCCCAAACCACGCTTGTCGTTCTGGGACATCTGGAACATGAGCTTCGGCTTCTTGGGGATTCAGTTTGGCTTCGCCCTACAGAACGCAAACGTGAGCCGGATATTCGAGACGTTGGGCGCCAGCGTCGAGAACATACCGATCCTATGGATCGCTGCGCCCGTGACGGGGCTCGTGGTCCAGCCTATAGTGGGCTACTTCAGCGATCGTACCTGGAATCGCTTGGGTCGCCGCCGACCCTATTTCCTCGGCGGTGCGATCCTAGCGTCACTCGCTCTCGTCGCCATGCCGAACTCGCCCGCACTGTGGGTCGCGGCCGGCATGCTGTGGATAATGGACGCATCCATCAACATCTCGATGGAACCGTTCCGGGCGTTCGTCGGAGACAATCTCCCCTCGGAACAGCGGACCACCGGGTTTGCCATGCAGAGCTTCTTCATTGGCACCGGAGCCGTGGTCGCGTCCATGCTTCCCTGGCTCCTCACTAAACAGCTTGGGGTGAGCAACGAAGCGCCTGAAGGTGTCATCCCCGACTCGGTGCGCCTCTCCTTTTATATCGGTGCCGCTGTGTTCTTCCTGGCCGTCCTGTGGACCGTCATTAGATCGAGGGAATACTCACCCGAGGAGATCGCTTCGTTCGAGGAGAACCAGGAGCGGGAGGAGTCTGCCAAGAGGACCCGGTCAGCCGCGGAGTACTCTACTAATGGAGGTCGGCAGATACGTCTGGGTTGGATCGTGGCGGTGGTCGGCGCAGCGTTTAGCGGGTGGCTGGCCAGCCAAACTGCCTACCAAGTACTGGTCCTTTCGGGTGGAATCGAATTATATGGTGTGCTGCTCATCATCAGTGGCATCATGCAGCGCAGCGGTCGGTACGACAACGGATTCGTAACGATGATGAACGACTTGCAGGACATGCCGCACACGATGAAGCAGCTGGCTTGGGTGCAGTTCTTCTCGTGGTTCGCCCTGTTCGCGATGTGGATCTACACGACCGCGGCAGTTACCAGCCACATCTACGGCACTTCAGACACGACGTCCGCGCTGTACAACGAGGGCGCCAACTGGGTCGGCGTCGCCTTTGCCGCCTACAACGGTGTCGCTGCAGCAGTGGCGTTCGCCATTCCGGTATTGGCCAAGAAGACCAGCCGCAGGATCGCGCACGCGGTCTGCTTGGTGTGCGGCGCGGCCGGGTTGCTATCCATCTTTGTTATCTCGGAGCCCCGGATGCTGCTGGGCTCCATGATAGGAGTTGGCATCGCGTGGGCCAGCATCCTCTCCATGCCGTACGCGATCCTGACGGGATCATTACCGCCGTCGAAGATGGGCTACTACATGGGTGTCTTCAACTTCTTCATCGTGATCCCACAGATCGTGGCGGCGGCGATCTTGGGTCTCTTCGTCGGGCGCTTCTTCGGCGGAGAGGCCATCTATGCCCTCCTCGTCGGCGGTGCGTCCCTGGTGCTAGCCGCAGCACTGACGCTGCGGGTTGAGGACAGGGACGACGTGGCGGCAGCGGTCTCGAGTTGATGCGAAGAATGGCCTTTCGCGGGAGGTAGTCTGACCATGAGGATCGCAATCAGCGCCGCAACGCTCCTGGTCTCGAGCGCCGCCGTCCTTTTGGCGTGCAGCGATCAGGCCCCGGGCAGTGACGCGAGGAACAGGGACAGCAGGTTCACCGACGCCGCAAATCCGGAGGTGTTCTGGAACGGCGCTACGGTCTACTTCCTTCTCACCGATCGCTTTCACAACGGTGATCCTTCTAACGACCTTGCGCTGGGCCGCGCGCAGGACGGAGCGGTGCTCCGCAGCTTCCAGGGTGGAGATCTCGCCGGCGTGCTGCAGAAGCTGGAGCAGGGGTACTTCGACTCCTTGGGGGTCGACGCCATCTGGCTGACCCCCTTCGTGGAGCAGATCCGCGGCAGCGTCGACGAGGGTACCGGGAAGACCTACGGATTCCACGGCTACTGGACGCGCGACTGGACCGCCGTGGATCCGGCGCTGGGGACCGTGGACGACTTGCGCGCGTTGGTCGATGCTGCCCACCGCCGTGGCATTCGGGTGCTCATGGACGCCGTGATCAACCATACCGGTCCCGTGACACCGCTCGATCCGCAGTGGCCCGACGATTGGGTTCGCACCGGTCCCCGCTGCCGCTACGGAGACTACGACACAACGGTGAGTTGCACCTTAGTGGACAACCTCCCGGACGTCCTCACCGACCGAGACGAACCTGTGGAACTCCCCCAGTCCCTGATCGAGAAGTGGGAGCAGGAGGGCCGCCTGAGCCAGGAGCTGGCCGAGCTCGATTCCTTCTTCGGGCGCACAGAATACCCGCGAGCGCCGCGGTATTACATCATGAAGTGGCTCAGCGATTGGGTGCGCGAACTGGGGCTCGACGGCTATCGGATGGATACCGCCAAGCACTTCGAAGAAACAGTCAGCGCCGAGCTGAAGCGGGAAGCCGAACAGGCCTTCGCGGACTGGAAGGAAAGCCACCCGGACCAGGTCTTGGACGACCTCCCGTTCTACATCGTGGGTGAGGTCTACGGATACGAACTCAACCATGGGCGGAACTTCGACTTCGGCGAAGGGCAAACCGTGGACTTCTTCGACCACGGCTACGATGCCCTCATCAACTTCGGCTTCAAGCGGGAGGCCGCCGGATCCCTGGACGATCTCTTCACACGGTATTCCACGTCGCTCCGCGAGGGAGAGCTCCAGGGAGTCTCGATCCTTAACTATGTGAGCTCCCACGACGACGGATCGCCTTTCGACCCGATCCGTGAGGACCCCTACGGAGCCGGAACCCTGCTGCTTCTCGCCCCAGGCGGAGCTCAGATCTACTATGGTGACGAGCTAGCGAGGCCCCTCCGGGTGGACGGCGCAAGAGGCGATGCCAACCTCCGCTCCGTCATGAACTGGGAAGACGTGGAGAGCGGCAGCGCGACCGCCAGAATCCTGGATCACTGGCGCAAGCTGGGCCGGTTCCGTCAGGCCCATCCGGCCGTTGGGGCGGGCGAGCATCGCCGCCATCAGGTAGAGCCGTACATCTTCAGCCGCACATTTGAGACGGACGGGCTATTGGATCGCGTGATCGTGGCGCTGGATCAGGGGGAGGGCTCCAAGGTCATCCCCGTCTTCGGCGTGTTTCCCGACGGCAGCGAACTGATGGACTCCTACTCTGAGAAGACGGGCACCGTTGCGAACGGGGAGATCTCGCTGGTGACGGAATTCGGTCTGGTTCTTCTGAGCGAACGGTGGTAAGCCTCCGGATCATGGCCATGTTTCATCGAGCTCCGCTTTGCGCGCCGCTGCTCGTCGTCGGCTTTCTAATAGCCCACGGCGTGAGTGCCCAGGAGCCGGAGCCGGAGCCTCGCCTCAGGGCCGAGATCCACGGTCCTACCGCGATCCGGTTCACCCTCACAGGGGTGGCGCCACCCTCCGGCGCAGCCGCCTATCGGCTGACCGACGGCCAAGGCCGGGAGATTCCCATAGCGGAGGTGCTGCCGAACACCGCGTCCGAGTCCCTGGTCGTACCGAACGTCGCGCTGGATCCCATGCGGGTGCACTACCTGGAGGTCCCGCGACTGGGCCTGCGTGCCTTGGTCCGGCGTGATCCACTCTTCCGCAACATCTATTCGTCCAAGCCGCTTGGTGCGGCGGTCTCGAGCGACGGTAGCGAAACCACCTTCCGCATCTTCTCGCCCCGGGCGCAAGCCGTGCGGCTGTATCTCTATCGAGACCGGGACGACGCGCCACATGACACCCTGAGGGTGGTGCAGATGGCGAAGGACGAGGACGGTGTGTGGGAGGCTGTTGCAGCAGGAGACCTCCACGGCACCTGGTACGATTTCACGGTCCACGGTCCGGCCGATCCCGGGAACTGGTTTCATGAGACCCACCCAGTCCATATCTCGGATCCCTACGCCTTGGTCAACGACGACGCCTTCGGCAAGTCACGGGTCTGGCGGGATAGTCCGCCACCTCCCCCCGTCGCTGGCGGCCGCCCGCCCATGGAAGACGTTGTGGCCTACGAGGTTCACGTCCAGGACTTCACCGACCTGCTACCCGTGGGAGACGCCGAGACCGGGACGCTGACCGCGATGGCCCGCGCGGGCCTGGTGAACTCGCACGGTCAGCAGATCGGCTTCGATTACCTCATCGATCTGGGAGTGAACGTTGTCCACCTCATGCCGGTGCAGGAGTACCTCCACTACCCCGACGCCGATTGGCAGGCCGTCTTCGCCAATGACCCCTTCGCCCAGACCATGGGGATCGATCGCGAGAACTACCAGTGGGGATACCGTACGACCAATGCGTTCGCCGTGGAAAGCCGCTTCCGTTCGCGGGACGGGGAGCCCGGAACGGAACGAGAGCAGTTCAAGGCACTCGTTCGTACGTTCCACGAGCGGGGCATCGCCGTCATCATCGACGTCGTGCCGAACCACACCGGTGAGAACATGGACGGCCGGCACCTGCTGCTGAACTTCAACGTGCTAGATCTGCCCTACTATTTCCGCACCGACGAGAACCTCGAGCACATCGGACCATTCGGGAACGAGCTCAAGCCTGAGGAGCGGCCGATGGTGCAACGCTGGATCGTCGACCAGCTGAGGCACTGGGTGGAGGAACTCGGGGTGGACGGCTTCCGCATCGACCTAGCGGGACAGGTTGACAAGCAAACGCTTCTTCGGGTGAGGGAGGAGCTACCGCGCGACCTCATCATCTACGGGGAGCCGTGGATCGCACCCAGCGATCCCGACGTCAGGTCGAACCCCGACTGGGGCTGGTACAAGGCCGACGCCCCGATCACCTTCTTCCAGGACGACGCCCGCAACGCCTTCAAGGGCAGCCCGTTCGACGTGAACGACAGGGGTTGGGCCGGCGGAAACGGCAGCGCGCGCGACGCCGTCATGCAGGCGCTCCCCAACCATTACGACGAAGAGCCCCGCTCTACGAACGGGATCTCCTATCTGGACATCCACGACAACTGGACCCTGGCCGATCGGTTCGCCCAGAACGATGATCACAATGGGCTCGAGGGCGTCGATCTTGGCGCTGTGCGCATCGCCGCCGGGCTGCTGTTGACGTCGGCCGGGCCCGTGGTGATTCACGGGGGCAGCGAGATGCTCCGCTCCAAGGGGCTGGCACCCCATGAGGAGTTCGAGATAGAGGCGGTCGGCGGACCCATTCGGTTCAAGGGCCGGGATGACAGCTACAACCTGCGGGCCCCTAACCGCTTCTTGTGGGACAGCCTAGCCCCCGACTCCGATCAGGCGGCCATGCGGGACTACTGGCGCGGGCTCCTGGCACTGCGCATGTCCGAGCACGGCGAAGTGTTCCGCATCGCCGAAGTGCCGGACGAGCACTACCGCTGGGTCACTCCGGGCGAAGGCACTCTCCTCGGCTACGTGGTCGGCGAGCGGGTCCTGGTCCTTGCCAATAGCGGTACGCAAGAAGGAGTGTTCCGGTTCGATCTCCCCTACGGTGCCTGGAAACAGGTGAGCAACGGTGTGCGCGTAGACCTGGACGGCGTCGAGGGCGAGTTCGCGCGGCTCTGCAGTGGGACGCAGGAAGTGCGGGTACCGGGAGGGGCGTTCTTGGTTTGGGTGAGGGATTGATCTGCTGCGAGCCCGTTCATAGCGGGCTGGGTCGTCAATCTGCAGCCTCCCGCGGTTATCGGCTTTGGTCCGCGCTTATCCGCGGCTCTGCTCGCCCCGCATCGAAGGCACATAGAAATCGTTGGCGTAACTGCGAACCATCTTACGTGCTGTGAATCGCCCGAGCGTTTCTTTGAGCGCGTCGCGCATTGTCTGCACCCACCGGAGGGGGATGCCCCCTTCGTCGCGCTCGTAGAAAGCAGGGAGGATCTCTGTCTGCAACAGGTGGTAGAAACTCTGTGCATCGTGCGCATCACCCTCGTCAGCGGGACCGGGAGGAACGCACCAGCCATTCTTCGCGTTGTAGCCTTCAGCCCACCACCCGTCCAGTGTCCCGAACTGTGGCACGGCGTTGAGTCCCGCCTTCATGCCGCTTGTCCCACACGCCTCGAGGGGGACACGGGGAAGGTTCAGCCATAGGTCCACTCCCTGCACCAGCCTATGGGCCAGGTGCATCTCGTAGTTCTCCAACAAAACAATACGTCCTGCGAACTGGGGATCGGTCGCGAATTGGTGAACCCGCTGCATGATTCGCTTGCCGTCGTCGTCAGCCGGGTGGGCTTTGCCAGCAAATACTATCTGTACAGGTTGCCGTTCGTCGTTGACTATTCCCCGCAAGCGGTCGGGGTCGAAGAAAACCAGATCAGCCCGCTTGTATGTGGCGAACCGTCGAGCGAAACCGATGGTGAGGGCTTCCGGGTTCAGCAGCGTACCGGCAGCCGCCAGATGACTGGGCTCCCTCCAGTGGCGTCGCGCCGCTTCACGGATGTGCTCAAGCAGCCGGCTTTTGAGCCGGGCGTGCACATTCCATAGAGCTGCTGGGTCGAGGCTTAGGACGCTCTCTAGCAGCAACGGGTCTTCCAGCCTCGACTCCCAGTCGGGACCGAACTCACGGTCCAGCAAATCCATCACGGGGTTGGCCATCCACGTCGCCAAATGAACACCGTTCGTAACGTGCTTGATGGGGATCCTATCCAACTCATGGTCGGGCCAAAGCGGCTGCCACATCCGCCGTGTCTCGTGACCGTGCCGCTGCGACACACCGTTGACGTGGCCGGCCAGCCGAATCGCGGTGACGGTCATATGGTATTCACTGCGGTCCCGCTGAGGGTGGCGACCAAAGGAGTAGAAAGTCGTTGGGTCGAGCCCACCGCCGTCGAAGTATCCGGCGATGCACTGGTCGAGCTGATCTCGGTCGAAGATGTCGTGACCGGCTGGGACGGGGGTATGAGTGGTGAACGTGCTCGATGCGCGCACCTGTGATACTGCCTCATCGAGTGTCCGCCCCTTTTCCAGTAGTTCCCGCACCCGCTCAACAAGCATGAAGGCTGCGTGCCCTTCGTTCGCATGCCAGGCGGCCGGCTCGATGCCGAGTTTGCCTAGCAAGCGAACACCGCCCACACCGAGCACCCATTCCTGGCGAATCCGCGTTTCCGCTCCACCCTCGTAGAGCTTGCGCAAGAGGTCGCGGTCATCCGTGTCGTTGGCCGCGAGATTCGTGTCGAGCAAGTACAGGGGCACCGAGCCGGCCATCATTCGCCACGCCCCGATATGAAGGGTGCGGCCGGACAGGGGAACGGTGACCACGAGCGGAGCAGCGGACTCGTCGAGCAGCTGAATCGGGGGAGTGATCGTGCTGTCCAGGGGATCGTCAGCTTCCTCCTGCCAGCCGTCGATCCCGATCCGCTGGTCGACGAATCCCATCCTGTACAGCAACCCCACGCCCACGAGTGGTATCCCGAGATCCGAAGCGGCCTTGCAGTGGTCACCAGCCAACACGCCAAGGCCGCCCGCGTAGATCGGCACCGAGTTGTGCAACCCGAACTCCGCACAGAAGTAGGCGATTGGACGTGACCCGAGTTCGGGGTAGGTCGAGCGGAACCAGGTATCATCGCCCGCAAGTGCCTGCTCCAGCTGTCCGCAGACTAGATCGAGCTTCCGGACGAACCGTCTGTCCTCCGCCAGCCGCTCCAACCTCGCTGAATCAACGAGCTGCAGCAGCTCTATCGGGTTGTGGCGCGTCCGATGCCACAGCAGTTCATCGATTGAGCGGAATAGACCCCGCGCGTCGCGGCTCCAGCTCCACCACAGATTGGTGGCAAGTGCGGCCAACCCGCCGATCCGTTCCGGCAGCTTGGGGATTCGTGGTCCTGCGGCGGTCATGGGCGCAAAAGCTATCCGGGAACGATACCATTGGCCAGACGAGTGCCGTTGAGTTCAAGAGAGGAGCCACTGTGGGATGGGGCCTCCCGAGGTCTACGACGGGCAGTCAGAATTGCCGGGTGTACCACTAGGCTTGGCTGCGCCACTGGCGACACCGGAGCGGCACGGGCGGCGGCTGCTTGACAACGCCTGTACCGTGAAGAAACTTCTCCACTACACACATCGTAGCGTCAGTATCTCCCATTCGCACGCCTGCGCGCTACATGAGGTTATCGCAGGCTGTGCTGCAAGGTCAGGCGGAAAACGGGCTGTGGCTCTAATGAGACGCACCTCTGTGAACGCATACCTGGCGACGCGGCCGCGTCGGCCGGCTCAGAGCCGACCGGTGTTCCCTGCGGTGGCGAGCCGCATCAATGCACTCCAAACCCTGGGAGGGCAAACACATGACCACTACTCGTAATACCTTTCTCGCGTTTCTCGTCATCCTGTTTGGTTTAGGGCAGTTCGCTGCACAGGCTCAGACGAGCACTATCACCGGAACGGTCACTGACTCCACGACGCTACAAGCACTTGTTGGTGCCGCAGTCGCGATCGAGGGCACGCAGCGAGGGACGACGGTGGGAGCCAACGGCGAGTTCACGCTCACCGGCCTTGTCGCGGGGACCTACCGGGTGACGGCCCGGTACATCGGATACGCTCCTATAACACATGAGGTCACGGTTCGCGACCGTTCGGAGGCGACCTTGTCCTTCGCGTTACCGCGCCAGGCCATGGTGATGGACGAGATCGTAGTGACCGGTTACGGTGCCCAGCGCCGTGTGGCAATTACCGGATCGGTGGCGTCGGTCCAGGCGGAAGACGCCAACGTCGGTGTTGTGACGAACGCTGACGAGATGCTCCAGGGCCGGGTCGCCGGCGTCACCGTAACGCAGAACAGTGGTGAGCCGGGCTCCGGCACGCAGATCCGCGTGCGGGGGGGAACGTCTATCAGCGCCGGCAACGAACCGCTGTACGTGATCGACGGGGTCGCCATTTCGAATCTGTCGACCGAAGCGGAAGGGGTTGGCGTCGGTGGTGACGCGTCGCTGGCCCGCAACCCGCTGAGCCTCATCAATCCAAACGACATCGAATCGATCACCGTGCTCAAGGACGCTGCGGCAGCCGCCATCTACGGAGCGCGCGGCGCGAATGGCGTAATTCTGATCGAGACGAGGCAGGGCCAACGTGACCAGACGTCTTTCGAGTACGATGGCTATGTGTCCGTGGCAAGCCGGGCGCGGTCGCTGAATCTGGTCACGGGAGATCAGTACAGGCAGTTCGTTGAGGCCCAGGTCGCGGCCGGAACAGTGGATCCAGCCCGCCTGGATGGACTGGGGTCTGCCAGCACCGACTGGGAGAACGAGGTTACCCGTAGCGCCCTCGTTCAAAACCACAACTTCGCCTTCTCGGGGGGGACCCAGTCCACCCAGTATCGCGCGTCCCTCAATTACATGGATCAGGAGGGCGTGACGCGCGGAAGTGGTTTCAAACGGTATCAGGGCCGGCTCAACGGCACGCAGTACGCCTGGGATGACAAGCTGCAGCTGCGCCTCAACTTGACGGCCTCTCACATGGAGCACGACTATGTGACGTACCAGGATGGCGGTGGCTTCGAAGGGGCCGTGTTCCAGAACATGGTGCAGTTCAACCCCACGCAGCCCGTCACTGTGACCGACACGGCGACCGGCCAGCAGAAGTTCTACGAAATCGGGCCGGGCGCGGTGTCGGTGCGTAACCCGGTTGCGATGATCGATCAACTGACTGACCTAGCCGGCACGACCCGCGTGCTCGGTAACGTGAGGGCCCAGCTCGACTTCACGCGCACCTTCAGCGCCCAGATGGTTGTAGGTGCAGACCGCAGCGAGAGCACGCGGCGTATCTATTACCCCAGCGAAAGTCCTGTCGGCGCGCAGTGGAACGGGCGGGCAGTTCAAAGGAGTCTCGAGCTCACCTCACTGACGTTTCAGGGTGTCCTCACCTGGGGTGACCGCATCGGCTTGGATCACGACATCGAAGTCGTCGCCGGTTACGAGGCCAATGAATTCGACCGAGACCAGTTTTCCGCGGAATCGCGCGATTTCCTTACCGACGCGTTCCGCTTCGACAACCTGGCCGCCGGCAACGAACTCCTGCCCCAGGCTTCCTTCAGGGAAGAAAAGCGTCTCATCGGGATCTTCGGCAGGGTCAACTACGGCTTCAAAGACCGCTACTTCCTGACCGGTGTGATCCGTCGCGATGGGTCGTCGGTGTTCGGGGCCGACAACAAGTGGGGAACGTTCCCGGCAATCTCGGGGTCGTGGCGGCTGAGCGAAGAGAGCTTCATGTACAACACGCCGTTCTCCGAGCTGCGGCTGCGGGCGGGGTATGGACTGCAGGGCAACGAGGCCGTTGCCCCGTACCAATCTTTGATTACGCTGTCGCCCGGAGATCGCTACGTATTCGGTCAGTCTCCCGTGGTTGGAGTTGCGCCGAACCAGAACCCCAACCCCGATCTGAAGTGGGAACGAACCTCGCAGTTCAACGTGGCCCTCGACTACGGTTTCATGGACAACCGGCTCACCGGTAGTTTCGAGTATTATGTCAAGAACACGGACGACCTGCTGCTCGAGGTTGTGGTGCCACAGCCGGCGGCCGTAGAGCGACGCCTCGAGAACATCGGTAAGGTCAAGAACACCGGTTTCGAGGCGATCGTGGATTGGCTGATCACCAACCGTGCCAACCTGACTTGGACGGCCGGGCTCGTGTTCGCGGCGGAGAAGAACGAAGTGACGGATCTGGGTGGCCTCAACTTCATCACGACCGGGTTTGTGAGCGGTCAGGGGCAGAGCGGTCAGGTCTCCCAGCGTATCCTGCCTGGCTACGCGCTCGGCACCTTCTACGGACCGGAGTTCATTGGGCACAACGCCGCCGGCGAGCAGTTGTTCAATCAATATTCGGTCGAGCGCGGGCGGCGATGACTTTGTTCCGATCGGGAACGCCAATCCGAGCTGGGAAATGGGCCTGCGGACCGGCCTTACCTTTGGCGGTTTCGACATGAGCTTGTTGTTACGTGCCAAGGTCGGGCTGGATGTGTTCAACAACACGGCCCTGGTCTATGGCACGAAGAGTAACGTGCTGCAGGACAAGAACTTCCTGGCATCGGCCATTGACGACTCGACCGGCATCACCCAGCCGGCCATCTACTCTTCCCGCTGGATCGAGGACGCCTCGTACCTTCGCCTCTCTAATATCGTGTTGGGGTACACGTTCCAGTTGCCGGGGGCCTTTGTCGGGGCTGGCAGCATGGCGCGGCTCTACGTGGCGGCCGACAACCTCTTCTTGATAACGGGCTATACCGGCTACGACCCGGAGGCCCATACCGACCGAGGGAATCTGGCGGTACGTGGTGTCGATTATCTCAGCTATCCACGTGCGCGGGCGTTTACTTTCGGCCTTCGGCTCACGTTCTGATGCGGCCCCTACTCCAAGGGGCAAACGCCCCGAACGGCGACGAGCCGAGAGGCCACACGATCTGGAGAGCATCCAACAAACTCTGCAACCACGGTCGACATCTTATGAAGACACTACGTTTCCAATACTCGGTCAGAGGGGCGAGGCTCTGGACGCGGTTACTCGTCTCCCCAGTACTCGCGCTCCTATTGCTACCGGCCTGCACGGATCTGGAGGAGACTCCGACGAGCGTGATCACACCGGACAACTTCTATCGAAACGAGCAGGAAGTGCTGGGTGGTCTCGCGGCAGTCTACCACGAGCTGAACGTGGACGCCGCGTTGAATGAGTACTACAACATGAGCCAGGTCAGCTCGGACGAGATGATCGTGCCGACACGGGGCAGCGACTGGTTCGACAATGGCCGCTGGCTCGAGATTCAGCGGCACACCTGGACCGCCAACAGCCCTTCCGGGCTCACCGACGCAAACGCCATCTGGGTCCATTCGTTCCGCGGCATCTCGCGTGCGAACGTGCTGATCCTATCGCTCGAGAATGTGAGCGTGGCGAATGAGGAAATCATCGCGGCCGAAGCAAGGACGCTGCGGGCTTTCTACTACTACATGCTGATGGACATGTTCGGCGGCGTGCCGATCGTCGAGACCGTCGAGATCGAGCAACGCGCGAGAAACACCCGCGCCGAGGTGTTCCAGTTCATCTCCGACGAGCTGACCGCGGCCCGGGCGGACCTGCCCGACACCTGGCCCGCGGACCAAAACGGCCGGATTACGAAGGGTGCCACCGATGCCATCCTGGCGAATATGTACTTGAACGCCGCCGTGTTCACGAGTGACGCGCCCAGTGCGACGTCATACAACTCGTGCACGTCTGTGCAGGTGGGGGGCCAGTCGGCGTGCCAGGCCGCCGCCGACGCAGCCGATCGCCTGCTGAACTCGCCAAATTACAATCTGGCCACTGACTGGCGCTCGAATTTCGAGTTCGACAACTATGCGTCGACGGAGAACATCCTGGTCACGAAACACTTGGCCGAGGACGGCTTGGGCCTCAACTTCATTCATCGGGCGTTGCACTATAACCAGTTCGATCCCTCCCCGTGGAACGGCTTCGCGGCCTTGGCAGAGACCTACAACGCCTTCGATGCGGACGACCAGCGCCGGCAGATCTTCCTTGAGGGACCACAGGTGAATGTGGAGACGGGCGACCCGGTCAATGATCGCAGCGGCGCTCCACTGGTCTTCACGGTGGACATTCAGGATGAGACGCAGGCCGGGGAAGGTGAGGGTACCCGTGTCATGAAATGGCCTCCGGATCCGAATCACGTTTCCCAGCACAACGGTAACGACTTTGCCTGGTTCCGCCTCGGCGAGATGTATCTGATCAAGGCGGAAGCGGAATTGGAGATGGGGAACGGGGGTGAGGCCCTCACTCTCTTGAACACGCTCCGTGCGCGGGTCTTCGAGCCGGACGAGCCGCTCGCCGCCGTCGACCGTGATGTGATTCTCCAGGAGCGACTGTTCGAGCTGACCGGCGAAGCCAAGCGGCGCCAGGATCTGATACGGCATGGCAAGTTCACCCAAGCCTGGTCGTTCAAGGCCGCGGGGGGAGCCCATCTCGTTCTGATGCCGATTGCGCAGCCGCAGCTGGACGCCAACCCGATGCTCGTGCAGAACCCTGGGTATTGATTGCAGGAGACGTTCCCAGTCAATCTCGCCGCCATAGCCTGCCCCTAGGGGCAGGCTATGGTTGTCTAGTTGGCTGGTGTTGTTTGAAACCGCGCGAGTGGCGCGCCAGCGGCGCCGACTTTCCCACTAATCCCAGCCGCTTGCTATGAACAGAGCACACGGCTTCATCCTTCGCATGGCTCCGGCCTTGCTCTGCCTTGCCGCCGGATCCGCCTGTGTCGACCCGTCCGCGACGAAGGCCAGGCTGGACGACCCGCCCCCGGTCGGAGATCAGCTGTTCAGCCGGCTCCCGCCTGAGTATACCGGCGTCTTCTTCGAGAACCGAATCGAGGATACCCGCGACCTCAACGTCTTCACCTACCGCAACTACTACAACGGTGGCGGCGTTGCGCTGGGTGACCTCACCGGGGACGGACTGCCGGAAATCCTGCTGACGTCGAATCTGGACGCAAACCGGCTATACCTCAACGAGGGTGAGTTCCGCTTGCGCGACGTCACCGAGCAGGCCGGTGTCGCCGGGAACGGGCGCTGGACAACGGGCGTTACCTTCGCCGACATCAACGGCGATGGACTGCTCGACGTCTATGTCTGCTACGCCGGAGACGTGGCGGAAGAGCGCCGCGCCAACGAGCTCTACATCCATCAGGGCTTAGACGCAGACGGAGTGCCCGTCTTTGCCGAAATGGCGGCCACGTATGGTATCGCTGACGAGGGCATGTCGACCCACGCCGCGTTCTTCGACTACGATCGCGATGGATATCTGGACCTGTACGTGGTCAACAACTCGTTCCGGCCCATCTCGAGCTTCAGTCTGGAGAACATCCGCCACGTGCCACATGAATTCGGGGGTGACCGGCTCTATCGCAACCTGGGCGGACGCTTCGTCGATGTGAGCGAGCGGGCAGGCATCTTCCAGAGTGAGATCGCCTTCGGTCTGGGAGTGGCCGTGGGTGACGTCAACCGCGACGGCTGGCCGGATATCTATGTCGCAAACGACTTCTTCGAGCGCGACTATCTGTACGTCAACAAGGGAGACGGAACGTTTGCCGAGTTGCTCGAAGAGCAGATGCCCACGATCAGCCTCTCGTCTATGGGACTGGACATAGCCGACATCAACAACGACGGATGGCTGGACCTCTATGTGGCCGACATGCTGCCGGAGGACAACTACCGGCTCAAGACCACGTCTCAGTTCGAAGGGTGGGACAGCTACCAGAACAAGTTGAAGAACGACTATCACCACCAATTCATGCGTACCATGCTCCAGCTGAACAACGGCAACGGCACGTTCAGCGAGATCGGGCAAATGGCCGGCGTGGCGCGGACGGACTGGACATGGGGCGCGCTCATTGCCGACTTCGATCAAGACGGTAACAAGGACATCCATGTCACCAACGGCATCCTGCGGGATGTCACCTCGCAGGACTATATAGCCTTCCTGGCCAACCCGCGGACGATGAGAGTGATTGCCACGGGCGACCAGGTCGACTTCCTGGCGCTCATTCAGTTGATGAGCTCGACCAAGTTGCCGAACTATGCGTTCCGCAACGGCGGGCGCTTGAGCTTTTCGAACGCCGGCGCACTCTGGGGCCTGAACACATTGGGCTTTTCAAGCGGCGCCGCCTATGGTGATTTGAATGGCGACGGTGCGCCAGACCTGGTCGTCAACAATGTGAACCAGGAAGCCTCCATCTATCGGAACAATGCGCGGACGCTGTTGGACAACCGCTATCTCAAGGTCAGCCTCGCAGGAGAGGGTCCCAACCGCTTCGGCATCGGAGCGAAGGTCACGCTGCGGAGCGGCGAGCATTCGTTCTTTCAAGAGCTGATGCCCTCGCGCGGATTCCAGTCGAGCGTGGACTATGCCTTGACCTTCGGTGTCGGCCAGCTGGATACGATCCAGTCCGTGACGGTGGAGTGGCCTGACGGTAGCGTTACGGTCCTCCGCGACGTAGCTGCCAACCAGGCTTTGACGGTCAGGCAGTCGGCCGCTACGGCGGTACCCCCGGAGCCGACGAAAAGTGCGCCGCTGTTCACCGACGTGACGACCGAGATCGGGCTCGACTTTGCGCATCGAGAGAACGAGTTCGTGGACTTTCGTCGCGAACCCCTGTTGCCGAAGCTGCTGTCGACCGAAGGACCCTTTATGGCCGTGGCGGATGTGAACGGTGACGGTCTCACCGACGCATTCATCGGCGGAGCGAGGGAGCAGCCGGGTCAGCTCCTGATCCAACAACCAGACGGAAGCTTCGTCAGCGGTAGCCGCGACCTGTTCGCGGGGGACCAAATCTCGGAAGATCTGGGGGCGGTGTTCTTCGACGCGACCGGCGACAGCCATCCTGACCTCTATGTCGTCAGCGGCGGCAGCGAGTTCTCGGCGACGGCGCCGGCGCTGCAGGACCGCTTGTACCTGAACGATGGACGCGGCGGATTTCGCAAGGCCGAGGGGCACCTGCCCCCCATGATCGTGAGTGGCTCCCGGGTGACGGCACACGACTTTGACGCTGACGGCGACACGGATCTCTTCGTCGGTGGGCGGGTCATTCCCTGGCGCTATGGTTTCGACGCCCGCAGTGTGCTACTAGTCAACGACGGTCGCGGGCGTTTCACGGATGTCACAGAACAGGTGGCGCCCGACCTGGCGGAGATAGGGATGGTCACTGACGCGGTCTGGGAGGACGTCGACGGAGACGGCCGGACCGACCTCGTGGTCGTGGGCGAGTGGATGCCGATCGCAATCTTTCACAATTCAGGTTCAGGCAAACTCACACGCATGGTTGCACCCGGGCTCGAGCAGAGCCACGGCTGGTGGAACCGGATCGTAGCGGGCGATTTCACCGGCGACGGCCGCACCGACTTCGTGTAATGGACTTCGACCGCAACGGCGTGGTGGATCAGATCGTCTCCAATTACAGTGGTGGTGTCAGTTACCCTATCACGCTGCGCGACGATCTCTTGATGTCACTGCCAGTCCTCAGGGGGCGCTACCGCGACTACGAGTCGTATGCGCGGCAGACTGTGACGGACCTGTTCACCCCGGATCATCTGGCGCAGGCGGTGTTGAAGCAGGCGTACACCTTCGAGACGGCGCTGGTGCTGAACGTTGGTGATGGATCGTTTACACTCGTCCCGCTGCCGCCCGAAGCTCAGATCGCCCCCGTTTACGGGATCTTGGCCGGGGACTACGATAGGGACGGGAATCTAGATCTGTTGCTGGCCGGTAACTTCGATGGCTTCAAGCCGGAAATCGGCCGGATGAGTGGGAGCTACGGCCTGTTCC
>JBDGXD010000076.1:0-14258 GCA_039584755.1 Gemmatimonadota bacterium | reverse complement strand
TCCACAGGGAACTTTTCTCCATTCCTACGGGCGCCGCGGCGCAGGTCCCGAGGAATTCGGCATGCCGGTCTTGGGCGGGGTGATCGACGATACCCTGGTGATCGTGGACCGCGGCCAGCATCGGCTCGCCATGGTTCACCCAGACAGAGGATTCGTTCGCCTGGCCACCGTGGACGACGCTGTCGGTGGGTACCTCAACCCGTCAGGTACCTTCAGCAACGGCCAGATTGTCTTTGGTGGTGCATTCGACATGCGACGCATCGGCGACTTGCAGGAAGGAATGAACAGGGCTCCCACCTTCTACCGCTCCTGCGACCCCGACGGATCCCTGGCCACCGATTTCGGAGACAAAGTGGGGGCGGAGTTCTTCATCAGGGACCTGGATGGTGATGGCGCTGAGTCGCGGCCTGCGCTCATACCATTTGGCAAACAGCCCATGGCTACCGTCTCTCTCAGCCAGTTCTATTACGCTACAGGGGATGAGTTCGAGATCGAGGTATACGATCCCGCGGGCCGACTCACCCGTCTGATCCGGCTCGATCGAGATCCGGTTTCAGTCACGGCGGAGGACGGCAACCGGTACGTCGAGGAGATGGCCGCTCAGGCCACGACAGACAATCGGGCGCGGATGATTCGGCAACAGCTATCCCAGCTGCCACTACCGGAGACCTTCCCGGCATTCGCCACCATGATGGCAGATGAGCTGGGTTACCTATGGGTTCAGCAACAGACACGCCCCGGCCAGGATGACTCTGGCTGGGAGATCTTCAGCCCCGAAGGCGTGCTGACAGCAAGAGTGGACCTACCACCGCGGGTCCGCCCACTCGAGGTTGGAGCCGGCTACCTGCTCGGGCTCCATTGGGACCAGCTGGAAGTGGAGTACCTCCACCTGTATCGGGTGGAGCGGCCCTCCGGGTAGTCGCGCCGGTTTCCTAAGGATTCAAGGGCCTCACCACCGGCAGCTTGATCTGTGACGAATACTGTCGCGAGTGGTGCACCTTGTTGTGCGCCACCATGCCTTCCGTCTCATCGTAGTTATTGCCGCCGGTGTTCAGGTTGCGAGTAAATCGCGGGAAGTTGCTACTCGACACCTCGATCCGGATACGGTGTCCTGCGGCGAAATAGTTGCTGGTGGACATTGGGCTCACGGGGAGCTCGTATACTACACCCGGCTCCATGAACACCGCCGTCTCGTAACCTTCGCGGTAGCGCGCCCTCTGGATGGTCTCGTCCAGATTGTATGCTCGTCCGTCGGGATACACATCGATCAGCTTGACCGTGAAGTCGGTGTCCTTTACGTCCGATGACACGTACAGCGTGACCTCAACAGTCCCACTTACTTCGATCCCCTGCTCCAAGGGCTCACTAGTGTATACCAGTATGTCGGCACGCTCCTCCATCTTTTGCTGGTCGAAGGAACCGGCGTCAATCGCGCCGCCGATGCAGCACACGTTTCCGCCGTATGATGTAACCGGATTCGCGGGATCGTAGGTGAAGGAATCGGGATTGTCTGCCGATCCCGGTGGCCGCGTCGTGAGCTCACCGTCGCCGAAGAGAGCGTTGGCGTTGCCACCACTATTCAAGTGATAGATGACCGACTCAGTATCCTCTGGCGGCCATTCATCTGCCGCCTGCCACTCGTTGGCACCCATGGTGTAGAACCGCACTTTGGGCAAAGTGTCAACGATTCCGTTGCTCTCTCCCTTCAGCCAGTAGTCGAACCAGCCGTAGATCAACGCATCGTAGTCGAGCCGCGCGTCACCCACGTTGCGCTCGCCCACGATCGTTTGCTCAGCTGCGCGTGTGTAGGCACAATGGGTCACCGGCGCTACTACTGCGAACTGATTCTGGGCCACCTCAGGATCTTGCGCGTTGTGCCTCACGTGGTTGAACAGAGCCAGGTTGGGACCAATCGAAACGTCATACCACGACATGAACCACAGGCTGGGGACCCCGAACGGCTCATCGTCGTGATACAGCCCGCCCTTGTACCAAGCGGGATCGTTCGGCGCTCTCTGAATCATGCGACCACCCGTAGCCACCGGTGCGGGGTCGGCGAAGATCCCCTCCGGTCCATCAACGTTGCGGAGAATATCTTCCACGGGCAGATGCCACAGCGCAGTGGTCCAATCAACACGTGGCATCTCCGGCGCCAGATCGAAGTACTTAGACAGCCGTATCATGTCCTCCCGTGATATGTCACTGGGAAACATCGGCCGCTGTGTGTTCTGCACACCATACAGCCAAGAGAAGAACAACATCTGCTCGGCACCGCCCCGATACCAGTTACCCTGTTCGTAGAACTCTCCCACCCGGCCAACGCCAGCTCCGAATCCTTGTGGCACCATCGCAGCGTGGGCAGGATGATCCAGCGCTGCCAGACCCATCTGCCACTCCGCTGTCGAAGAGCAACCGAGCGTTCCCACCTTCCCGTTGGACCAGGACTGGTCGGCAATCCAGGTGAGGGCATCGTACCCATCGGTCTTGGGCGGGCCGAGTATGTCCCACTCGCCCTCTGAGAAGTACCTGCCGCGTTCGTTTTGCACGATATAGGCGTAGCCCCGGTTCACCGCTTGTATGATGGCTTGAAACCGACGCGTCTGTAGCTCGCCATCACGCCAAGGATTGAAGTTGTAGGGAGTTCTCACGAAGATCGTCGGTGCCGGCCCCCCGGTCTTGGGACGATAGATATCCGTCGCCAACCTGACTCCATCTCGCATCGGCATCATGATCTTCTGATCGATGATTGCGATCGATTCCAGTTGTTCCAGTTCTTGCTGTGCCCGAACTGGACTGCCGATAACCGCGCCGGCGACACAGGCGAGAATCAGCTGACGTGAGATTGCATTCATGGCTATGGTCCCCTACGACGTGGGTACTAGTGTGAGTTGCTCGCCGCCCTCGTATTCGACTCAAAGCTACGGTTCTGTGGCGGGAGCGCTAGGCAAGAGTGCAGAGTACAGAGTACAGCGTACAGAGTACAGGGGTACAGAGTACGGCGCTAAGAGTGCAGAGTTCAGAGTGCAGAGTACAGAGTACAGAGTACGGCGCTAAGAGTGCAGGGACAGAGTGTAGAGTCAGGAATGCAGTCTGACCTCTGCCGTCCGATGGCGACGTTGCTCATTCAGCCTTCTAGCAGACCTCGAACCGTCACTAGAAGGCTGAATGTCTCAGGCTGAACCGCCTTAGGACTTCTTTACGACTATCAAATACCGCGAGGTCTTCCAGAACTCGTCAGGAGCGACGATCTCAATGGACGAGCCCTTGATCTTGCCATCCTCGAGCGACTCCACCGAAGCGGAGTCAATCGTATGGCGCGAGGCGATTTCGTATTCCGCCGTGGAATCTGGCAGAAGTATCGTAGTCACCTGATCCTTGTCGATCGCTGTGAACGCTGCGGGATCGAGTTCCCTCGCCGGCACCAGTGTCTCACCGCGTTTCCCGAAGATGAACAGGAAACGCGCACCGCCTTCTTTCTCAACCAGCCCTCGTTCCAGCAACTCATCCTTCGTGCCAATCACGTAGTACACAGTGTTTGTCTCTGCCAGTAGTGTGTCTAGCTGGGTCGTGAGTGTGTCGACCGAAGCAACCAACCGCACGTTCTCCTGCTCCAGCAAATCTACTTGCTCGTTGAGCGACACAATCGTCGCACGCTGGTTCTCCAATGTTCGCTCGTAGCTGCGAATCGTTTCCGCCAGCAATGACTCCAGAGTGTCGGACTCCAGCGACAGCCTACGCATTCGACGTTGACTTTCAGCCAGCCGTTGCTCGCTTTGCTCGACACGATCAGTCATGTAACGGATCTTGACCAGCACCGAGTCGCGCGATGCCTGCCTCGGAGACTCCATCATGACCTGCAGATCGGACCCCTCGAGGCTCACATCCGAAAGTTCCGCACTCACGTCGCTCATGAAGCGCCCCAGGTCAGCAATCTGGATGAGCAGGCTGTCCTTCTGAGCCGAGGCTTCCTCCAGTTCGGCAATGCGTTGGCGCGTAGCACTCGACGGCCCGCAACTCGCCACGGATACCAACAATGGCGCTGTCAGTATCGACACCATTGCTCTGGCATTCAATGCACTTCGCAACATCTGGCCCTCCGGTTTGTCTCGTTGCACCGTTGTTCTAACCCGCCTGACTCCGAATGTTTCGCCTTCAGGTCAACTACGCCCTGGCTATCGCTCCACTGGTGTCATCCGTCACGGTGTTCGCTGTTCACCCTGGATTGGTGTAGTGCTCGTGATGATAAGCTACGGGTCGACTTCGGACTGCGGAAGCCGGGGGTTGGCTGCCGCACATAGGAGGTGCGAAGCGGCGGATCAGACGTTGAACCGAATACTCTGGATATCCCCATCCGCAACGATGTAGTCTTTACCTTCAATTTGTAGCCGACCGGCGTCCTTCACAGCCTGTTCGGAGCCATGCTCGATGAATACGTCGTACGGAATGACCTCGGCGCGAATGAATCCCCGCTCCAGGTCTGAGTGGATACGTCCAGCCGCAGAGCGTGCTCTAGTTCCACGCTTGATAGTCCAGGCCCTCACCTCATCACTGCCGACCGTAAAGAAGGAGATGAGATCGAGCAGACCGTAGGCGGTCTGGATGAACCGCGCCAGAGCAGACTCAGCTAGTCCCAAGTCCTCCAGGAAAGCCGTCTGATCCTCAGCTTCGAGATTGGCGATCTCCGCTTCCACACTGGCCGAAAGCACCAAGCCAGCGGCACGTATCGCTTCAAGCCGCCCAGCAAGCTCGTGCGGCAATGGCTCGCACGCCCTTCCTTCACTGCGATTCACAGCGACCAACAGCGGACGATCGGTGATCAATCCATAACCCCGGATGAGGTCACGGTTCAACTCTTCGCTGGACAAAGCGCGCAACGGGACTTCCTGCTCTAGCGTCGCCTTCATCGTCTCGAAAGCAGCTATCTCTTGAACATCGGCACCTTCCTTCTTGGCACGTTCCAGTCGACGCTCTACCACTGCGAGATCGGCGAGGATGCACTCGGCGTGAAACGCTTCGAGGTCGGCCGCGGGATCGGCCTCGGCTTCCAGCGCCGGGTTTTCGAAATCCCGCAGGACGAGACAGAGCGCTTCTTGATCACGGATCTGCTGCAGCGCCAACTGCGACAGCCCCTTCTTCTCGGCACCGTGCTCTCCCGGAACGTCACAAAAACTCATTCCGGCATAGGTGGTCTTCTCGGGCGAATAGATACTGGCCAGTCGGTCGATCCGCTCGTCCGGCACCGTCACTGCACCGCGACGCACGTCGCCACCGAAGCCCACGGGCACATCGAGGCCTGTCATGGTATTGAAAACAGTTGTCTTACCTGACCCTGCGAAACCTACCAGTCCAATCTTCATTTCTCGCTCGCCACCATTGATCTCTGAGTATGCAGCTCCGGGAACGTTGTCCTTCCGAAGTGCATGCTTGTTCCAAATTGCCTGAACCTGTGGGGAGTGTCGCCACACCCGGGCGGCGTCGGATCCCAACGTTAAGCGGGGACTATCCTGCAATTGCGGATGCCAGCTTGCGGTTCGTAGTTGCCGCGGTACAAGCTAGTCGGTCAAGTGCGAAAATGGTAGCCACTTCAGCCCTCTCTGCAGTCAATGTAGCTTTATGCTCGAATCGTCCGTCACGGACGTTTCTCGATCAACTCCTGAACTCCAGATGAGGCCTCGAACATGCAGAGACGTTTGACCTTCTCCTTGATGGCTATCGTCGGATTCGTATATGTTGCGTGTAGCTCGGATCCGGCAAACAAGATCACGGCCGATGGCATCATGACTGACGTCGAGGTGCTGGCGGCTGACAGCATGGAAGGCCGCAGCCCCGGTTCACTCGGCGAAGCACGTGCAACCGCGTACATTGCCAGCCGCTTCCAAGAGATCGGCCTCGAACCAGTCGGCGACTCCTATCTCCTCCCTGTTGAGTTGGTTGGCATGCGGAAGAACGCCGACCGCTCTTCGCTCACGATCCGCACTCGTCGCAACACCCTCCCGTTGGAAAACGACCAGAACATCACGTACTGGTCCACTGCGGAAGAAGAAACCGTCGATCTGCGCAACGCTCCGATCTGGTTCGTTGGTTATGGGGTCGAAGCGCCTGAATACGAATGGGACGACTTCAAGGGACAGGATCTCACTGGCAAGGTACTGCTGTTCCTCAACAACGATCCCCAGGTCCAAGATGGGGGTGAGTCACTGTTCGGTGGAGACGCACGAACCTACTACGGGCGGTGGACCTACAAATTCGAGCAAGCACAAAAGCACGGCGCCGCCGGCGCAATCGTGATCCATACGACCGAGTCAGCCAGTTATCAGTTCAGCGTCATTGGCAACACTGGTTCGCGGCAGATCTGGCAGCGAACCTACAAGCTTCCCTTCCTGGCGTGGATTGATTCGACCACCTCTGAACAAGTTGCTGCCTCAATGGGTACAGACCTGAGCGGTCTGTTTGAAATGGCAACTCAACGTGATTTCCGACCACGCGATACCGGCTTCCGCCTGACAACCCACATTGAGACTGCAATCGAGCGTGTGCGAGCACACAATGTCGCCGGCATGATCCGTGGCAGTGATGCCGCACTTACCGACGAGTACATTGTATTCACGGCACATCACGACCACCTCGGTATGAACTCGGATCTGCCGGGTGATGACAAGATCTACAACGGTGCGTTGGACAATTCACTGGGTGTTGCCTCAATCATCGCGGCCGCCGACGCCTTGGCCGCGGCAAGTCCCAGACGTTCCATGATGTTCGTGGCAGTCACGGCTGAAGAGGGTGGCCTGCTCGGCAGTGGAGCCTTTGTCGAGAACCCACCGGTACCGCGCTCTCAGATCGTCGCCAACTTCAATGTGGACTCACCACAAGTATTTGGCTTGACCAACGATGTCGCAGCGATCGGGATCGAGATGAACACGCTAGGCGAAACCTTTCAGACAGTAGCAGGGGAGCGAGGCTTGGCAGCCAAAGGAGATCCAAACCCGAATGCCGGCAGTTTCTATCGCTCCGACCAAGTCAGTTTCGCAAAGGTGGGAATTCCCGCACTCTACTTGCAGCGCGGTACAGACTATGTGGAGCCACTTGGATTCGATCCCGCTGCATTCCAGCAACAGCACTATCACCAAGTGACCGATGAGATTCACGCCGAGTGGGATCTCACAGGCACCGCACGCGACATGCAGATTCTATTCGAGACTGCCTTGCGTGTTGCCAACAGCGACGACGTTCCGCGCTGGGTTCCAGGACACGAGTTCGAGGAAGAGTGGAAGGAACTGTACGGACGGGACTGACCGTCAGCCAGTGTCTATTCCTATTTTCCCGCCCAATCTCCTCCCCCTCTCCCTCAACTGGGAGCGGGGGAGGCGAACAGGAGTTCTTGGTTGAGTGACAGAATAACCGGGAGATTCGTTGCCTCTGCTGGTGGCGCAATCACAGCCGCGTTCGGTTCGGCACTGTGTTGTGCCGGACCAACGGTTGCCGCAGCGATGGGTGTCTCTGCGGCGGGATTGTCGAACTTCCTGCCGTTGAGACCGTTCATGGTCGTTGCGGCCGTGGGAGCTCTCTACTACGGATTCCACGTACTCGAGAAAGAAGAACAAAAGGCATGCGACGTCGACAAGCCGTGTGCCAGCCCTGCGGTACGAAGGCGAATGAAGATCACCCTTTGGGTAGCGACCGGCTTGGTGATGCTGTTCGGAACTTCTCCGCTCTGGGTGAGGTGGTTGCTATGATTCAACCATGCTTCTCCACCGCTTGCGATGAGGACGCAGGGGAGATTTAGTCAGAGACGTATGTCCACATCGAATCTCACTTAGGGGTTTCTAACATGTGCGTCTTTTGCGAAGCGATTTCCAGACATGTTCATCTCGTAGAAAACTCACACGCAGTGGCGTTTCCGGACGCGTATCCGCTCAGCCCCGGCCATGCCCTCATCGTGCCACGACGGCACGTGACCGACTTCTTCACGCTCTCGGGCGACGAACAGGCTGCAGTTTGGGATCTGATTCGACAAGTACGAGACTCGATTGAAGGAGAGTACTCCCCTGCTGGTTACAATGTGGGGCTCAACGCCGGCCCAGTGGCCGGGCAGACCATCAACCATGCGCACGTGCACGTGATCCCGCGCTACAAGGGCGACGTGGACGACCCGCGCGGAGGAATCAGGTGGGTGATTCCAGCGCGAGCGGCGTATTGGGATGAGCTGTGACTGGGCGGCGAATCACTCGTTCCCCACCCTGTCCCTGTTCCCACAGCTGACCGAGATCAGAAGGGGACGGAGGACGCCACCCTCCGGCCTTCGTCCTCGTGCTTGTCATACGGAACTCCGTCAGTGATCCATGCGGCGGCCGGTTCGCCCTTCAGATAATGGCCAAACCATTCCAGAATTCGTCGATGGTAGTCGATCTGGTTCGGTTCCTTGCGGAATCCGTGATCTTCACCCTCGTATACGAGTAGCACCATTTGCTTGCCGGCCCGCCGTGCGAAGTTGTAGAACTCCGTTCCTTGGTCCCAGTCTACCACCCCATCGTCGTCTCCGAACGCCATCAACAGCGGCGTCTCCATCTCGTGGACCTTGTGAATCGGGGAGTTGCGGTGGTGCGCTTCGGGGTCCTCCCAGTAAGGAACCTCCATGCGACCCTGACCGGTCTCCCAGTGCGCCGTTTCCGGCATGCCGGGGTTCCAGTGGAACTGGCCCATAAAGCTCACGAAATCGGTCAACGGTGCGCCTGCGACAGAGGCCGCGAAGATGTCGGTGCGGGTGGGCATGAACGTGGCTTGATAGCCACCCCACGAGTGACCGATCAGTCCCACACGGTCCCCATCAACCAGTCCCAGCTCAACAGCCTTGGCAACGGCAGGGCGAACTGCCTCGATGGCGCTGACGCCCGGATCGCGCCAACGATAAACGATATCCGGCAGCAGAACGAAATATCCCTGCTGGGTCCACGCAGTGAAGTTGTAGTAGTCCCGCTCACTGGGAGATTCGTATGCATGAATCCCCGGCGATAGGATCTCGTAAGTGTATACAACCATCGGGTAGCGTCGTGTGGGATCATGATTGGCAGGATACACGAGCGACCCGTGCAAGCGGCGCCCCGCCTCACTGGTGTAGTCGATCAACTCGGCGTGGCCCCAGGCAAAGTCTACCTGGAACGGATTGAGATTGCTGACCTGACGGGGTGAATCCAGATCTGGACCCGCCACGAACAGGTCGGGTGAGTCGTCGAACGCCTCGGAACTGAACACATACACCTCGGCGCTGTCCGCCTTCTGCAATCGCCTAACGTACTTGTCGAGGAGGATCAGACGCTCGGGTGCCCGACCTGGTCGCAACCGAGCGTAACCACGCTGCTCACTCCACTCGCCTCTGATCGAGAGGTAGATAGGCTCGCTGGGGTCGATAGTCGGCGATTCGAAGTCCAGACGTACGATGCGGTGGATGACCTGCTCTGCGGCGCCACTAGTGAGCCGCTCGCCACCGGAACCGTCCGGAGCGACGCGCCATACGTCGAATTCGTCATACAGGAACACACCTGCATCACTGTCGAGCCAACCGCCCTGGCCGTGCGGTGGGAGCAGGTCAGTCGGTGTGTCGTACGCCGTGTCCGCGAACGCGGTTGGCAGAGTCTCGGTCAGGTTGACTTGGGTGCCCGTGCGAAGATCGTGGGTCCAGTAGTCGCGGCCGTCGAACCACAACACGTAGTTGCCGTCACCGCTCGCCCACGAATAACGCAAGCGCTCGAGCGTCTTGCTGCGCTCTCCGCTCACGAGATCGACGGTCCAAACGTCGCGGTACCGCCGACCGAACATCGTACCCCACGGATAGGGCTCAGCCACCAACTCCACCCCGAAGAGCCAACCCTCGAGGAGTTGCACTTGCTCCATGAGACTGGTGCCTACCTGCACCACGCGATTCCTAGCGGGGTCCCACACGGCGAGCAGCGTGCGCCGTGCATCGCGCTCCGCGGAGGCCATTTGCATCGGTATCGTGCGCACGTCCGAGCTATGCCAGATCTGCACACCAGGCAGCTCCACATCGTCTTGCTTCTCCGCCGTCTCCTCTGCCGTGCCAGAACTGTCGGCGGTCTCGCCGGAATCCTCATCTTCCTCTTCATCCTGCTTCTTGGGACGGAGTCCGAACGAAAGGCGGCCATCCTCGGACCAGCTGGGCCGCCGATGTCGGACTACCTCGAGCGTGTCTGCCACTCCGACTTCCGTGGGATCGAGTTCGAATCGTTCCGCCGATCCGTCTAGTCCGCGCCACGCCAGTAGCTGGTACCCAGTTCCTTCCTCGCTCGCGGCTTCTGCCGAGCGCAGCACTGCGAGATCGAAACCGTCGTCGCGCCAAGCCAGTTGCGTGTAGTTCGAGGACGACGCATCCAGACTCTGCAGTCGGCCCGAGACAGCGTCGTACACCTGAACACCGTTGCCGACGTCGGTACCAGTCGCGAGGACCAGCGCGAGCAGCGATCCCGTGTCGCTCCACGCGAATGCCGACACGTTGCCAAAGCTGATCTGCGCGCTAGTCGCCAGGTTGAGGACGCGCAGATCGCCGCCTTTGCCCTTTGGTTCTTCCGGGGCATAACCGTGCAGCACAAGAAACTCGCCAGTCGCATCAAAGCCGAAGGCCAGCGTGTTAGCGAATTCACGTTCGTCATCTGCTTGTAGATCCCGTAGGCCTACACCGAGTCGCACCGGGGTGTCTTCTTTCTCGAGCCGTTTCCTCTCGTCGGGTGAGATACCGATCGCCCAAGCGAGCCAGCGGCTGTTTGCGGAGAAAACCGCGTCCGATCCCCACGCGGCTACGAGCGTCGTGTCGCGTCGCAAAGGCCTGATGCGAAGTTCCGTTTCTTCGTTCACGCGACGAATACCGTAAGCCAGCCATCGGCCGTCAGGCGAGAGTTCGGTGCCACCAAAAGTGAATGATTCCCACTGGCCATAGTCGTCCGGCGTTAGCGTGGGCAGTTCCTGAGCAATGCCGCCGCTCAGCACTGTGGCGAGCAGGAACACGGTTGCAGGCAGCGAACGGACCATAGAGTCATTCATGGCAATGTCCCACAGATCGAGTTTAGTTGTTGTTTCAACGATAGCATAACACCGGACGAAGAGATCGGAAGGATTGGTGTGGTTATCGGCGCGGCTCCTCCGTCAATCTGGAGATGGCTGACTCGACTCGCTCGAGCTCCGGTTGGAACTGGGCGTCGGCATCCTTCCACAGATCGACGAATCGACTGTAGTAGTCGATGGCCTTATCGATGTCGCCACTTGCCTCGAAGTATTCGCCCAGTCGACGATACCCGTGAGCCAGGTGCGCCGCATCATACCAGATCTCGGCAGAAGGGAAGTTGACGAACTCCTCCATCAAGACCATGGCCGAATCAGATTGCCCTGCTTCGTCGAGTGTGCGTGCGAGCCAGGCGTAGGAACAGGTCTGGCACTCATTCTCTTGGTCGAACTGCCAGAACGCATCTACGGCGTCGTCGTACCTACGTTCCACCAGTGCGATCGTTCCAAGCGCACCATCGCGCCACATCTCTGCATCCTCCGCGTGGTCAGCCTCGGGCGTCTGATCGTACTCTGCAATCAGGTTGCGGGCGCGCTCGACATTACCGGCAACCGCATACGCCAACGCGAGATGACCGTAGGGTCGGTCCAATGGTGAGAGGCTCTCTGGCGGATACCTCGTAGTTGCCTCTTCGAGGATGCGCAGGCCGGCAGCAGGATCGCCTTCGACCAGCGCTTCAATCACCGCGCGCCGGGAAGCTCGGAACAAATATTGGCCGGCAAGGTCACGCTGCACCTCCAGTTCATAGGCTCGCGCCCACCCTTGCCGCGCCTTCGACAGCTTGCCCTGCATGGCGGACAGCGTCGCCAGCCACTCTGCCGCAGTCGACTCCCAATAAGCGGTCCCCCGCTGCACGAGCATGAGCGAATCGCCGAGCTGTTCGGTCTCATCGTACGACTTGCGTTGCGCCGCGTTCACCACGTTCCAAATCAACACCTCGGGGTTCCCAGGGAACCTTTGCTCGAACGCATCGAGCACCGTCCGCGCCGAGTCCCACTTTCCGAGGCTACCGAGGACGGACGCCAAATTACTGAAGTACAGTCGAGTAGTGGGATCTACTTCCAGAGCACGGGCGTAGTACTCCGCCGCGCGTTCGCGGTCGCGCAACTCGTAGTAGATCACACCAAGATTGTTTAGGCCGATGTTGTCATCGGGGTAGAGATCGAGTAGCGATCGATACGCGCTGATAGTCTGGTCGCGGTTTCCCGTCACCACCGAGTGGTAAGCTGCTGTAACAGTGTACCGTTCGCGGTCAGTCAAACGATCGCGATACTCGTAAGCCTTGGTGGCAGCTTCTACCTGACGCGAGCGACGCTCGAAGTTGTTGGAGAGAATGATGGCAAGTTTGCGGTGCGCCATCGCAAAGGTCGAATCGCTGGCGATAGCATCCTCCAGCAACTGAACGCTGCGAGCGATGTCACCTTGTCCCCACGCCTGCATACCCTGCGAATAGAGCCGCAGAGCGCCCATCGACTCGGTCGTCACCCGATCCAACGGTTTGCTGCCACGGATGCTGCGAAGGGACTCCCCGATCCGCTCACGCAGCTTGGACGAAAGCCGATCGACAGCTGCCACCAACTCGTCCGCGTCCGCGGCCGTCTCTTGTTGTGCGGTAAGCACGTCACCTTCGGGCGTCGCTACTCGTGCCGCGATCAACAACCCACTGCCAACGCTCGTCACCTCGCCGGTGATCACGCCTTCGATTCCCTCGCGTTGCGCGGCCTCGAACGCCACGGCCGGTGGCATTCCATCCGAGACATCCCGCCGCATGAGTTCGAGGATACGTCCGACCTGCGCCGGATCGAGCACCGTTACTGTGGGCGACTGTCTGAGGCCGATTCGCATGAGCTCTGTGACCGTTGCGCCGTTTGTGGGATCCGCTGTGCGGTTCTCGAAGTCGGCCAGGATTATCCGCCCCCGCTCAGCTATCACCCCCTTCGCCACCAGCGTGCCGACCCGCCCCACTCCCATGGCTCGCATGCCCAGGTACGAACCAGTTGCCACACCGAGCACGGCGAATGCAACGACTCCGCCAAGCAGGCTGTTGCGCCAGGTCAGCCAACTACGTACTCCTGTGGTTGGCTCAGGCCCATCTATGCGGCCGCGCTCCACCACCGATGTGGTCACCATCATGCCGAAGCCGACAGCCAGCAACCCTGCCGTGGCAAAGAACGCCCAATCGGGAAGGCCTATGACGCCAAGTAGTACCCAGACCAACGCCAGGACAGCGATTCCCACTGCCGTGAACGTTGTGGCAACCCTGACCGGACTCCAAGGTGCCTGCGCCGGTCGGACCGCAAACGACGAGTGGGTTGGCTCGGACACGCGGAGCGCATCAGCAAACTGTGCTGCTGGACTGAACCTGTCAGCCGGTGTCTTAGCCAAGGCGCGCATCAAAGCATCCGACACGGGCGCCGGCACGGCGGGCCGCACCGCTGTGATAGGTATTGGCTCGGCAGTCACGTGTTGGTTGACGATGCTCTCAACCGTCGATCCAGTAAACGGTGGCTGGCCACCCAACATCTCGTACAGCACGCATGCGAGACTATAGAGATCGCTGCGACCGTCGAGATCTTCCTCTCCCAGCGTCTGTTCGGGACTCATGTACGCCGGCGTTCCGACTGCCAGCCCGGTCTGCGTCAATCGGGTTCCGCCCGCCGCACTGATCGCACGCGCGATACCGAAATCGGCAACCCGCGCGTGACCGCCAGACAGCATTATGTTCTCGGGCTTGATATCACGATGTACGACATTGCGGCTGTGAGCGTGGGAAAGCGCATCCGCTACCTCGCGTGCGATCGCCAGTGCGTCGTCCACCGGCAGCTGCTTCTCCCGCGTCAGCCTGTCGCGCAACGACTCGCCCTCGACGAGGGGCATCACGTAATAGAGGAATCCCCCCGCTTCACCGGAGTCGTATAACGGCAAGATATGAGGATGGTCGAGGTTGGCTGAGATCTCGATCTCTCGCAGGAACCGCTCCGGTCCCAGCGCCGCGGCCAGTTCCGGCCGCAACACCTTCATCGCCACTGGGCGACGATGCTTGAGATCGCGTGCAAGGTACACGGTCGCCATCCCTCCGGAACCGAGGACGCGCTCGACTCCGTATCGGTCGCGCAGGGCTGTCTTCAGGCGCTCTAGTTGATCGGGCATAGGGGACCAACTATAAGGGACTGTGTGATTGTGGGGAAGA
>JBDGXD010000075.1:0-14307 GCA_039584755.1 Gemmatimonadota bacterium | reverse complement strand
CGGGACTTGGGCTTCCGAATAGGAAATACCCGTACCCCATGACGAGACCTACGTGAATTATGTATATGATGCCAAAGACGAAATTGAACGAGATCCCGAACAGAGCGTGCAATAGCACTTTGTAGAGGATCAATGAGATGTAGAGGATGAACAGTGAGAGGACGATCGCTCGTCTTGCTTCAGATTCCGAGGAGTCCCTCGCGAACAAGGTGACTAAGCCCGTTCCAATAACAAATATCCCCAAGACTCGAGCAATCAAGGAGGCGTCACCCGGGGTATCGAATCCCACCAGCGAACTGAATGTCGTGGGGAAGAAGGTGAATCCAGCCCCGAACAAGAACGCGTAAACGCAATTCGCCGTAAAGATGTGTCGCAATTGCATTCTGTTTCCCTCAGCCCGATAGCTCTCTTATCATGTCATTGGTCTGTTGCTCTGATGCAACCGGGTGCGTCTTGAAGCGGACAAAGGGAACGTATTGTTGCATAGCGTTCATCACCGCCACTTCCGAGCCTTCCCAGACAACGTAACCGCACTCCTCCCCGACAAATGCCCCCCAGCTGGTGATCAACCCCTGCTCGATGTGCTGCCGTACCATGTTCATCAACCCTACCCAGCCAGTTCCTCGTTCTTTGCGATCTACGGGGATCCGAGTTCTGTCTACTTCCCAAATTGTCAGATAGCTTCCCATGGTGAAATCTCCTCTGTCTGGCGGCGGGACACAAAAGGCCACCGGCGTGTGTGGTCCGTACACGCGGTGGCCTTGAGGGCAGGCACAGAGTATGTAGCGTAGTACAAGGTTTGGATAGGCTTGCCTAATTGAGAAGCCCCGAACGCCGCGAGACGCTCGGGGCTCGATTGTCCAGCGGTCGACCGCGAACTCAGTCCGCCAGGTTCTTTATTGGCGCATCCCCAACAAGTCCAACATGAACGCGTACTGAAACGCAATGTCGCGGTAGCGACGGTAACGACCGGAGGTGCCGCCGTGACCCGCCTCCATGTTCGTTTTCAAGAGCAGTCGGTTTTCGTCGGTCTTGGTAGCGCGCAGCTTCGCCACCCATTTGGCGGGCTCGAAGTACTGTACCTGGGAGTCGTGAAGACTGGTCGTCACCAGGATGTTGGGGTAGTGCTTTGCCTCGACCTGGTCGTATGGCGAGTACGACAGCATGTACCGGTAATACTCTTCCTCGTTTGGGTCGCCCCACTCGTCGTACTCGCTGGTGGTGAGCGGGATGCTCGCATCCAGCATTGTCGTCACCACATCCACCCACGGCACGTTGGCGATGATGCCCTTAAACAAGTCAGGCCTCATGTTACTGATGGCCCCCATCAATAGACCGCCGGCGCTGCCACCCTGCGCAAACAACTTATCGGGACTCGTGTATCCTTCCGCGACCAGATGATCCGCCACGTCGATGAAGTCGGTGAACGTGTTCTTCTTGTTCAGGAGCTTGCCGTCCTCGTACCAGCGACGCCCCAGCTCCATGCCACCGCGAACGTGAGCGATGGCGTAGACAAAGCCGCGATCGAGCAGGCTCAGTCTCACCGAACTGAAGCTTGCATCCATGCTGGAACCGTACGAGCCGTAGGCGTACAAGTGCAACGGGTTGTTCCCGGCCTTCTCGAGTCCTTTACGGTAGACGAGCGACACCGGTACCCGCACGCCGTCCCTCGCTGTCGCGTACACCCGCTCGCTGACATAGTCGGCGGGGTCGTAGCCGCCGAGCACCTCGGTCTGCTTGAGCAGCGTCTTCTCACCTGTCACCATGTTGAAGTCATAGATCGACCGAGGGGTGGTCAGGGAGCTGTAGCTGTACCGGACCACGTCGGTATCGATCTCGGGGTTGCTGCTGGGATATGCGGCATACGTTGGCTCGCCGAAATCGAGATAGTAGTCGCGGTCACCGGACCACGATCGTATCCGTATCTGCAGTAGACCTTCCTTCCGCTCTATCACCACCAAATGATCCCGAAACACCTCGATGCCCGAGAGCAACACGTCGTCGCGGTGCGGGACCACCTCTTCCCAGTTCTGCTTGCCCGTGCGGTTCACCGGCGTTCTCATGAGCCTGAAGTTCTCGGCGTCGTAATTGGTGGTGATGTAGAAGTGGTCGCCGAATTGCTCGATGCCGTACTCATGGTCCGGCTCGCGCGGTAGGAAGAGGGCGAACTCTCCCTCGGGATCGTCGGCCTCCAGGAAGCGGTACTCGTTGCTGAGCGTCTGAGAAGAGCCGATGATGATGTACCGCTCGGTCTTGGTCTTCCACACGTAGCACGAGAACTCGACGTCGTCTTCCTGGTAGACGAGCTGGTCATCCGCTGCATCGGTGCCCAGCGCGTGCCGGTAGATCTGGAACCGGCGCAACGTCTCCGGATCCTGTTTCCCGTAGAACAGCGTACGATTGTCGTTGGCCCACACGATGTTGCTCGTAACCGCGGGAATCTCGTCTTGCAGCAACTCTCCGGTTTGCAGGTTCTTGAAACGGATGTTGTAGAAGCGCCTACCGACGGTGTCGTGTGCAAATGCCATGAGGTTGTTGTCCGGGCTGACCGCGGGCCAGCCTACGGAGGTGAACCCGTGGTCTTTGGCCAGCTCGTTCACATCGACCAGGATCTGTTCTTCGGCGTCCAATGAGCCCTTCTTGCGGGCGTAGATAGGGTAATCCTCTCCCTCCTCCGTTCTCGAGTAGTAGTAGTAGCCGTTGCGCAGAAAGGGCACCGAGAGGTCCGTCTGTTTGATCCGTCCCAAGATCTCCTGGTACAGCGTCTCCTGGAGGGCCTCGGTGTGCGCCATTACGGCCTTCGTATGGGCGTTTTCCGCCTCGAGGTAGGCGATCACCTCTGGGTTCTCCCGTTCTCTGAGCCAGTAGTAGTTATCGGTACGGACATGGCCGTGCATCTCGAGTTGATGCGGGATCACCTTTGCAGCAGGCGGGGCGACTGCCGTCTGCTGTGCTGCCGTGGGGCTGGCTGCAACCGTTCCCACAAACAAAACTGCGGTGAACGCGCAAATCACAGATGATCCAAGCCAAGTTTTCAGTGATTGCCGAGCGAGCATCGTGTTTGCCTCCAATAGTTGTATCAGCTGACAACTTCGGGTGGTCTGGTCCTCGTCGTCTGGCGGGCGTCTACTACGGTGTCACACTACGGCATCTACTACGGCGTCTGTCTGGCAACGGGGCCGTGAAACCACCGGCGGCCTATTCTTTCTGCTGCGGCTGTGAGGGCGAGGCACCTAACGTGGAGGCCGGTACGTAGCCCCGCAAGAGGCGCAGCAACGCAACACGCCGAACGTCGATCCGATCCTTCTGCTGCCGAACCACCGGCGGCCATCAGCGGTCATGGCCCTGCCTGACGAGCACTAACGATCTCGCGCCGCCACACGCCATCGCTCACCCGTTGCCCGGCCACCCACCACCACATGGGCCTCGGCATGCAAAGCTACCGTGGGACAGATGTGCAACGGATACCCAACCAAGGCATCCCCAATGGAAAACGACGCCGCATTGGCCGACGAAACCACCAAGTGCTCTTCACCTTGCGAGACCCAACCCACGTCATGCAACAACGGAAAATGAACACGCTGCTCGAGCGGCATTTCCGCGGCAACGGCCTTGTACCCCAGATCGAGGCAGAGTCGATCACGTCCCGGCTTGCTGATCACGCGCGTCAAAACCGCCGCCGCCAAAGCAAACGGTAAATCCTCAAACTTTTGGCCATATCCGATATCCCACAACAAACATGTGCCCGGACTGCACTGCGAATCGGTGCCCGCTGCCCACAAACCAAAAGTCGGTGAACCTCCCCCCACCACGGCCGCTGGCCCATGGCTTGCCACATGCGCCTGCACTTGTTGAACGATGGATTCCAGTGCCGCTTGACGTAGCTGCACATCCGGGTCATGCAAATGCCCATCGTACACGTGCAGCCCTGAAAACACAGCATCATCATGCCGTTCAATGTCTTGACGAAGCCTCCCCAGCCCGTCGCCAAATTCGATGCCGCTACGTCCCATGCCGCAATCCACATCGACATACAGATGGATGGGCCGACCACGCCTTCCCACCTGCGACGCGACAGCCTTCATGGCCTCCGCGTCATCCACAATCGTCGAAAAAACCGTTCGATCAAAACGTTCAACCAGTTGCGCAAGTCGTTTGATCTTGGGCCCGACCAGTTGATGGGCCACCAGCACATCCTCGGCCCCCGCAACTGCAGCCATCTCCGCCTCGGCAAGGGTAGCCGCCTTGAACTGGCGAATCCCCGAGTCCAGTTGCATCCGGACAACTTGGGCCATCTTGTGCGTTTTTAGGTGCGGCCGTAGCCGCGCGACATGCCGATGCCCCCCCACCATGGCAATCATCCGATCGATGTTGGATTGAATCCGCTGCGGGTCAATCAACAATCCCGGCGACGGCACATCCTGCGGATTTTGCAGCGACATCCAATCCATAGGCACCTCGGAGGCATTCATTGCCAGAACTGAATGTTAGTTTCTAACAGACTGGAGGCAGCCATGAATCCCAGCCATCCAACCACCGGCCTCATCTTGATGCTGGGCGTAGTAAAGGAACTGACCCGCATTTCCAGAGTCGTGTAACGCCAAGATGTTGGGATGAGACAGGCGCGCGGCGATGCGGATCTCGAGTAGAAACCTGTCGGGTCCCACGGCGGCGGCCAGTTCGGGCTTCAAGACCTTGAGCGCCACTTGACGCTCGTGCTTCAGGTCATCCGCAAGATAAACCGTCGCCATGCCGCCACTGCCCGCCTCCTTCGCCACTGCATAACGCTCGGCGAGTGCCTTCTTGAGTTTCGCGGGGATTCGCTTGGCCATCGCGGGAAGATGGGGACGGAGAGGTTGGGCGTCCAGGTCGAACGGCGGCCAGCGGCCGCGGGTAATCACTTCTACGGACGCGGATGCCTGACTACGCGAGCGCGGGTTTTCTGGCCCGGGACAACTGACGCCAGCGGACCGAGTCGGGTGGCTGGGTTCAGTCAGCGGCTCTCATGTAGGGAAGTGTCATCAGCGCCATACGGGCTCCTACCCCAAGCGAGTCGTGCGCCACAGGGCAAGCCCACACCCACCTAGCAGGCCGAGCATCACCAGGGTCAGCCCCAGGGCCCAACCGTATTGGATCTCAAGCTCCGGTGCCCGGGCGTTGACGGCGAAGATGATGAACACCGCAGTCGCCGCTCCGACGATGAGCCAGTCCCATACCGTTCTTCGTCGTGGTGCATCGGGATCATAGCCCGACATCCGCGCGCGCACGTATTCCGGCTCGACGCCATAGCGATCCGCCTCGCGTCGCGCCGCACGCTGCCAGTGCCGGTGTTCCGCGCCACCGGCGGTAGACAGGGCGATCGCGCCCGCCCCCAGGGCCATGATTAGTGACCCACCGATGACCCGCCCGTAAACGGCACCACCAGATCCCGCAAGTTCTCCAAACACCAAGATCCCCCAGAGCAGACCCCATAGCTGGTTGGTGTTGGAGAGTGGGATGCCGCGCCCGATTCCCACGTACTTGGCGGCGTATTGCTGAAACAGATCGCCTATCACCCAAACAAACCCGCCCAGTAAGAGCCAGAAGAGCACACCGCGTACTTGTGCCAGCTCGCCCCAAGTCCCTGCCGGTCCGCCCAGGTAGGCGAACGCCAGGGCCAGCATCATGCCCAGCTCGCCGATAGTGAAAAACGTGATGAACGAAAGGGGATTCATGCCTGTGAGGTATGCCTTGCGGTAGGGGATATACATCGTGCCCCACAGCGCGCCCGCACCGAGCGCCGCGGCGATGCCGCGCATAGAGTCACCACCTGGTGCTTGCGTGGGCGAGACTAGCGCGAGTATCACCGCACCGACAAACATCACGCTGGCTCCCCCGAAAACACCGAGCCAGCGCCTCCGTCCGGCACCCCGCAGCTCGTTGAACAATAGAGCGCCCCAGAGAATGCCGAGCAGGCTGTTGGTGTTCCACAGCGGAAAGGCGATGCTGAGTCCGATATCGCGGATCGCGAAGATGGTGAGCGTGTTCGCCACCGCCCAGATGCAGCCTGCGATCAGCGCCCAGACAACCAGGTGCGGTGCGCGGCGCACATCCACGCCCACGTTTGCGGTGCCGCGGATCAACGCCGGCAGGCTCCAGCGTGCTACAAACACGCCCAGTACCATGACCAGCGAGATCGCCACGGGCGAGATGCCGAGGGTAACCACCTTGGTGGGCGCTTCGGCGGCACCCAGCCAAGCGCCCGCCGCAAAACCCGAGAGCACGCCCACGGCCTGGAGCTGCCGTAGCCGCACGGTAGCAACCGGTGCCGAGTTTCCTACGCCACCCATTTGAGTAGCAGCAATCCGGCGATCAATACAGTGAGTGGGATCCAGAACTGGACGTCGCCGACAATCGGGCGCAGCCAGTGGAACCGTGGCTTCGGATCTTCACGTAGGTCGGGCATGAGCGATCGCTATAGCCTAACCGTTGCGGCATGGCACTGCCAGAGACGGGAGAGACATCGTCCGTGATCGTCTCTTTTCGTCTATGGCCGTTGCCGCTTCTCGCTCAAAACCTCATTGCCAGAACTGAATGTTAGTTTCTAACAGACTGGAGGCAGCCATGAATCCCATCCATCCGACCACCGCCCTCATCTTGATGCTGGGGCTTTGTGGATGCCAAGACACATTGGTCCTCAAAAGCCAGACTTTCACACCGCCTGGCTCCTTCACGGCCGAAGTCGAGGGCCCCGCCGTCGGTGCCGACGGCAATCTCTACGCGGCCAGCTGCCAGACCAAACCCACTGTCGGAAGAGTCAGCCCGACCGGCCAGTGCGAGATCTACCTGAACATGCCCCACGGCAGCACGGCCAACGGCATTCGTTTTTCCAGCAACGGCTTGATGTACCTGGCCGACTACACCGGCCACAACGTGTTGCAGGTGGACCGACAAAAGGAGTTCAAAGTCTTCGCCCACAACCCGGCCATGAACCAGCCCAACGATCTGGCCATCGCCGACAACGACATCCTGTTCGCCAGTGATCCAAACTGGGAGGCTGGCACCGGCCAATTGTGGCGCATCGACACCGACGGCAAGACCACGCTACTCGAGAAAGACATGGGCACCACCAACGGCGTCGAGGTCTCACCTGACAACCGCACCCTCTATGTCAACGAGAGCGTCCAACGAAACGTCTGGGCCTATGACCTCGATGCCAAAGGAAACATTGCCAACAAGCGACGGCTGATTCAATTCAAGGACTTCGGCATGGACGGCATGCGGTCTGATGTCCAGGGCAACCTCTACATCACGCGGTACGGCAAAGGCGAAGTGGCCATCGTCAGCCCGGACGGCAAACAGATCGGTACCGTCCAATTGATCGGCCAACAGCCAACCAACATCGCCTTTGGTGGCAGAGACGGTCGCACTTGCTACGTCACACTGGCCGACAGAGGCAACATCGAAACTTTCCGGGCCCCCCACCCGGGCCGATCGTGGGCCATGCGTCAAAAGAGAAAGATTGCTGGATGATCCAAGCTTCGTTGGACATCCTGTTGAGCGGCGGCACCCTGCTGGATGGCACCGGCGGGCCGGGCCATGTCGGCGATGTGGGCATCGTGGACGATCGGATCGTGGCGGTGGGCGATTTGAGCGATGTTGTCGCCAAACAAACCTACGACATCTCAGGCAAAGTTCTCAGTCCCGGCTTCATCGACGTTCATACCCATGATGACAATGCCGTACTGATTGCGCCGGAATGTTCTCCCAAAATCAGCCAGGGGGTCACCACGGTCATCGTCGGCAACTGCGGCATCAGCGCGGCCCCGGTTCGGTTGAACCAAGCGCCACCCGAACCGCTGAATCTTCTGGGCAAGAAAGAGGATTTTTCATTTGATTCATTTGCCCAGTACGTCGATGCCGTCGCAGCATGCCAACCGGCAGTGAATGTCGCGGCGTTGATCGGGCACACCTCTTTGCGCATCAACCATGTGGCAGATTTGACCCGCCCGGCCGATGGATCAGAAGCCGCAAGCATGCGACAAGACATGGCAAAGGCCATGGCCCAAGGGGCGATCGGCCTCAGCACTGGCCTGGCTTACGACAACGCCCGGGGTGCCACCACCGAAGAAGTGATCGAGCTGGCACGCATCGCCGCCGAGCACCGGGGCCTGTACGTCACCCACCTCAGGAGTGAGTCTGACCGGATCATCGAGGCGCTGGAAGAATCGTTCACCATCGGCACCGCAGCCAACCTGCCGGTGGTGGTCTCCCATCTCAAGTGCGCTGGTCCTCAAAACTGGGGTAGAAGCGCGGAGGTGCTGGCCGCCATCGAAGCCAGTCCCTACCGCGATCGCATCCACATGGATTGCTATCCCTATTCCGCCGGCTCCAGCAATCTCGATCTGAAGCAGGTGGACGAGCGCGTCAACATCCTGATCACCCGTTCCGAGCCCCATCCCGAACAAGCCCGCAAGACCCTGGCGCAGATCGCCAGCGAATGGGGCGTGACGCAGATGGATGCCGCACGAAAACTGATGCCGGCCGGCGCGGTTTATTTTTCCATCGACGAGCAGGACATGCGCAACATTCTGCGCCATCCCAAAACGATGATCGGCTCCGATGGCCTGCCGTTTGACCCGCATCCCCACCCGCGTCTCTACGGCACCTTTCCACGCGTGTTGGGCAAGTATGTACGGGAAGAATCCATCCTTGCCATGCCGCAGGCTGTCCACAAGATGACGGGATTGCCCGCCTCCATTTTTGGATTGGGCGCACGGGGACGGATCGCAGCCGGATACCACGCGGACCTGGTGGTGTTTGATCCCGATACTGTCAACGACGCGGCCACGTTTGATCAACCGGTCCAACCGGCCAGCGGCATCGAACGGGTGCTGGTCAATGGCGCCATCGCCTTTGAAAACGGCCAAACCACAGACAACCGGCGGGGTCGGTACATCGGCCACGACCGCCCGGAACCTCCCATCGAGGAATCCTCATGAGCATCAAGCGCTACGGAACGTCCAAACCCGGTGCGGGCGGACAGACGCTGCCGTTTGCCCGTGCCACGCAAGCCGACGGATGGCTTTTCGTCTCAGGCCAGGTGGCGATGGAAAAAGGCGAGGTGGTGGCCGGTGGCATCATCCCCCAAGCACACAGAGCCATCCAAAACATGCTCGCCATCGTCGAGGAAGCCGGCTACACCAAACAAGACATCGTCCGATGCGGTGTCTGGCTCGACGACACGCGAGACTTCTGGTCGTTCAACAAGGTGTACGCCGAATATTTCGGCGGCGAACATGCCCCGGCCCGCGCCTGCGTTCAATCCATGATGATGGTCGATTGCAAGATTGAGATTGACTGCGTCTGTTACAGAGAACCAACCGAATGACGCCCCTGCTCTTCCTCAGCGTTTTCGGCTCGTACGTCATGGCCATGATTGGCCTGAGCATCTGGATTGCGCGGCGGCAAAAGAGCGGTGAAGACGTTCTGTTGGGCAACCGCAGCATTCCTTTGCTGTTGAGCCTGGGCACAACCATCGCAACGATGGTAGGCACCGGCTCAACCATCGGCGCCGTGGGCCAGGGTTACCTCAATGGATGGCGCGGCGCCATGTTCGGCGTCGGCGGCGGCCTGGGCATGCTGCTCTTGGCCAGATTGTTCGCGACTGTCAGGAAGCACAATTTCATGACGATGTCCGAGGAGGTCTCGTTCTATTACGGGGCCAACCGCCGGATCAAGGGCCTGGTCGCCGTGTTCATCCTGCTGGCCTCCATCGGCTGGCTCGGGGCCCATATTTTGGGCGGTAGTTTCTACTTGGCATACGTCGGCAACGTGGACCCGTTTTGGGCCAAGGTTTTTCTGGCCAGCGGATTCAGCATATATGTGATCATCGGCGGCTACGTCGCGGTGGTCTGGACCGACACCATCCAGGCAATCGTTTTGTTCCTCGGTTTCATCCTGATGGCAATTTTCGCTGTCTCGCATGTTGGTGGGGTCTCCGAGTTGGGCAATCTTGCCGGAGAGCAACTCGACTTCTTGCGGGGCGACAATCTCTTGCCGTCGATCTCATTGGTGGTCGCCATCGCGGTCAGCCCGCTGGGCGTGCCATCTTTTCGCCAGCGGATCTACTCGGCGGACAATGTCGCGACCGTCAAGAGGACCTTCTATACCACCGGTATCCTGTATTTCTTCTTCTGTTTCATTCCTGCCATCATCGGCATTTGTGCATACCACATCAATCCAGGACTCGATCAACACGATCACGCTTTCCTGTTCATGGCGAATGATGTTATGCCCATGGCCATCGGCCTGATCGTTCTGATCGCAGGTCTCAGCGCCACCATGTCGTCGGCCAGTTCAGATGCCATCGCCGCCGTGTCGATTCTACTGCGAGACATCTACATCATGTTCACCGGTAGGGTGCCCGACAAGCACAAGATGATCGGCAACACACGCTGGGGCCTGGTGGTAATCACTATCATTGCGCTTGCGGTCACCATCCCTGCCGATGACATCATCAAATACATCCAAGACATGATTTCCTTCGTCTTGAGCGGCCTGGTGGTGTGCACGATCATGGGCAAGTACTGGCGCCGAGCGACCTGGCAAGGCGGCATCGCCGCCATTCTGGGTGGAGCGCTTTGCACATTGGTGTTCAAGCTCAACGAACCGTGGGACGCCTATTGGGGCGGCGCCTCCATCCCATCGGTGGTGTGCGCTGCGGCGGCGGGAATCGCGGTGAGCCTGCTGACACCGCCCGACACCATCTCTGACGAAGAGGCTCTCAAAGTGCTGGCCCAGGAACGCCAGGCCATGGAAATGCACGAAGAGCCACCCGATCCCGAGCTGACCGCATGATGGTTCCGGCCGACTGAGGCTTTGTTGCATGGCTCGGAACTGAGTGCCCTACAGCGTGATGATGGTCGAGCCCGCGTAAAGCATTATCGATGCAAGCATGTAGAGCCTACTTTGGTGCAATTGGGATTCAACATGGGCACTGCGAGAGCGACTTGATACCGCAACACCGCGCCGCTCGGCGTTGCTGTGCGGCGGCCCAGCGCTGCCAGCCCTTCATGCCTCCCCGTAAACTCGAGACATGTACGAAGCCCTCATCCTCGACCATGATCTCGGCCGCGACCCTGCTCATGTGGCCGGTGTCGCAGATCAAGACAATCTCCTGGTGGCGTTGTTGGTCGAACCGCCTGTCGACCACCAGGGCCTTGAGGAAGTCGTCGAACTGGCTGTGCGTAGCTCCACTGATGTGCCCTGCTGCATAGGCATCGGGCGAGCGCAGGTCGACAAGCGACATGTCACCCGCCGCTAACTCGAGTCGCTTCTGCAACGCCGCAGGTCCGAGATTCGTGTAAGACGAGCTGCGCAGCATGCGTGTGAAGAACTCCCGGGCGCTCATCTCGATACCGGCCCGGCGGTATCTGGCGATCACTAGTGTGACCCCGGCGGTCATTATCAGGATCATGCCGGAGCAGGTTGCGACCAAGGTCAAGTACTCGTTCATGGTGATACTCTCAGTTACAGTCTTTCCCGGGAGGACGTTGCCGCACCGTCAGCCACTGGCACGGTACGACCCAGCTAACCGCACGTTGCCGCGCTCTGCTTCTTGCCCCTCAGGGCGGCGAACATCATGGCGCTGGCGCACCCGACACCGGCGTTCACGGTGATTGCGGCCGTCGGACAGTTCAGTTGACAGGCCCCACATTCCATGCAGTCGTCTGGACGAGCGAATCGAGCAACGCGATCGTTCATTGCAAAGACCGCATGGGGACAGACGACGACACACATCGCGCAGCCGATGCAGAGATCAGGATCGTACTCCAGGGTATTCAGGGTAGAGGCTGCAATCACGATGCCCTCCTATTACTCACACGAAATACAGGGCAACCCCCGACGCAACTCCCACCCCAGCCATCCAAGCCATAACCGGTATGTAGCTGAACATCTCCCGCCTCACGCCGCTCCTGGACGTGAAGGTCGTCGACCCCGTGAAGTTCAGCGCCAGGAACGCCGTGATCGAACTCGCTATGAGAACCAGCGTAAGCGCATCGACGGCCTGCAGCCACAACGCCGGTCGCGTGGGGTTCCACAGGCTCGCGGCGACAAATGCGAGTGCCACCACCCCACCGAGGATGAAACCTTTGCTGCTGAAGTCACGGGTTGGGAGCCACGGCAACAGAATCGGAAACGCTACGGTCCCCGCCAGAACGGCAGCGAGGAAAGTGGCGTCGGATATGGCCGGGGCATCGGCAATCACGAGGCGCAGACCGAAAACCGCAATCGCCACCAGCACGAGAACGCTTCTGAGCTCCACTGGGATCAAGACTGCACGATCACCGAGTGGGAAGTGCACCTGACGCATCTGCGGGGTCGCCTTACGCGTTTGAAGGTATTCGGGAAGATCGGCCGCCAGGACCGGGCCGTACTCCACCTTGAATCCCGATCGCTTCTTGACCAGATGCGCAGCCACTCCGGGTGCGCCCAGTTGTGGCACGATCAGCTTGCGGTGGCGAACCGTATCGCGAAGCCGGGATGCCTCGATGCGGTGCACCAGCTCGTCCGTGCCAAATGAGCCTTTGCCGGCTGCGCACCACACGTTGATGCCGTTGGTATCCAGCACCAAGAGGTAGCCATCGATTCCGGAGAGCGCCGACCGTAAGGCGTCGAACGAGAGCGTGTAGTTGGCCGTCACAAACACGGGCGAATCGTGGCTGGGGCGGCCCAACTGATACAGTCCCGGTGCGACCCGATGACCGTTGCGCCGCCAGCCGACACGAGCCAGAATATGATCCCAGCGATCGGCCAAGGTGAGCTTGCTGGTGGTAGACCGGATGTGGAGCGCGCGAGGATCCGGCATCACCTCAGGCCTCCCGCTGCTTTGCAGTGCACAGTGCCAAGCTCCAGAGTGCCGCGGTGAGGACTGTGAACACGCCCGCCAGCGCCAGCGGTACCGAGAGCACAAACCCCGCGCCGGCCATCGCCAGGCCGAAGCCACCGACCATGAGCGGCTCACCCCGACCGTGAATCCGCGTGCCGAGCCAGAGTCCCCAGAGCGTTCCCAACGCGGCGACGAGCGACAGCGGAACCGTTGCTGCGGCCGGCAGCGACAACTGTAGGCCAGCGACCAGCTTGATCAAACCGTATATAGCACCAGCCACGACGAGAAGCGGTAGCACACGAACGACCACGATCGGGTCGCAGTGGCAGCAGGAGTTGCAGCAGTTGCTTGACATATCACTCCTCCTCCGGAGCCGTTTCTGCGAACGCCGCTCCGTCCTCGGGCTCCGACTCTTGCTCAGGATCGAATACCTGACGCACCCGCTCGCGCAGCCGTTCCTTGGCCTCTTCCACTCCGGACAGTGCCTCGTCGAGCTCGTCCAGCTCACGGGCGTGGACCAGGAGTCCCTCGCGAATGAAGAGCGCTGCCGCCTCGGAGCGGCTCTTGAACGCTCCCGTTTCAACCCAATGATCGAGCTTCCTGATGGTCTCTTCGTCGACCCGGACCATCACGACCTGGTCGCGCGCGGTCTGGCCCATCTCCTTCAAGGAATCCGACAACCCACCCGCCATGCAGACGACCCTGAGCGGCGCGTCAGGATCTGCCTCGCAGCAGCCCGAGTCGAAGTCGATTCCCTTGTTCTTCAGCTCTTCACGGATGCTCTGCCAGATAGTGGACAAGTTGATCTCCGTCATGTGGCCCTCACTGAACGATCTTCAAATACGGGTGTGATGGTATTCATATTACGTATTACGTATTTCGCACTGGTTTGTTTCAGAACGGCCGAGGGGTGGGCCTCCGGTGGGGCCGGAGCGGACTGACGCCACGTAAGTCACTGCAGAATAAGACCTTGCGGGTATGAAGGCTGTCGTTTCAGGGAGACCATGCGGCAGCACGAACATGCGGGTGACGGGGTCTTTCGCCGTCTAGCGGCGGCTGACTGACAAAGAAGCTGCGTCTTCCCGAGCCAGCCCATGGAAATGCACGAAGAACCACCCGTTCCCGAGATGACCTCATGATGGTTCCGGCCGACTGGGGGTGGTGCACGCTGGGTCGCTACTCCCGCAACCGCACGAATTCCTCAAGTGCGGGATAGCCTCGCAGGGATGCGAGATCCAAATCGCGGTGCAGCCACAAACCGAAACCGAGACCGGCGTTGTACGCCTGTTCCAACGTACGAACCGCGTCTCGCCTTTGCTCCTGAACCGCCAGCATGCGGGCGCGCCACACGATGTTGCGACCGCGTGTGTACGGTGGCGGGTTTAGCAACCGTTCCTCTAAACGTTGGGCGTCCGCAGAGCGCCCGGCTCGCACGG
>JBDGXD010000074.1:0-14408 GCA_039584755.1 Gemmatimonadota bacterium | reverse complement strand
GGTCTTGGGCGATCCAGTTGTATCGGCATAGGTGGCGACCCTATCATTGGAACGGATTTCATTGACTGCCTCAGGGCTTTCCAAGCTGGCCCGGATACCAGCGCGATCGTAATGATTGGAGAGATCGGCGGGACGGCCGAGCAGGAAGCAGCCGAGTTCGTCTCGCGAGAAGTCACCAAGCCTGTTGTTGGCTTCATTGCAGGACAGACGGCCCCACCGGGCCGCCGAATGGGACATGCAGGAGCCATCATATCTGGGTCTTCTGGAACGGCGGCGGAGAAGATGGCAGCACTTGATGCCGCCGGAATCGGCATCATGAAACGGCCGGCAGATGTAGTCCCTCTGCTACAGGAGCGCATGTAGGACGTGAAGCTGGTTGATCTGCTCGCCGCTGAGAGAATCGTAGTCCCGGTCAAAGGAAAAACCCTGCGGCTGGCTGCGGAGGAATTGGTCGAGGCCCTGGAACATTCTGGGGCAGTGCGCGATGCGGCCCGCTTCGAGGAGCTGGTCGCCGATACGCTGCCGCGAGATGTCGTGACGGTTGGCCAGGCATTCCTCTTGTACTTCCGAACAGAGGCAGTGCCGTCCCTCACGGTAGGGATGGGGGTCGCTTCCGAACCGATGCATCGGGAACACGACCCTGCCAAACAAGCCCGCATCGTGCTATTGATCGCGGCACCCCCGCGAGAGACCTCGCGGTTCCTCCGTGTTGTCAGCGCATTCTCACACGCGCTGGGGCGCGAAGAGGTAGTAGCAGGTTTGTTGGCAGCAGGCGGTCCTCAGGGAGTTCTCGAGGTAGAGGCCCTGGGCCAGATCGAAGTCCACGGCTATCTCACTGTGCGGGATGTCATGGTGCGACGCCGCATAACTGTTCGTCCGGACATGCCGCTGGGAGAAGCAGCTCGTACCATGGTGGTGCACAACGTATCATCGTTGACCGTCGTGTCCGACACAAATGAGGTACTCGGTATGGTGGGGCACGGAGAGCTGCTGAAGCACCTCCTTCCGGTGCACGTGAAGCGATTGACTGGCGGAGCACGGGCAGAGAAACAGATGGCGGTCCAGATGCAGGATCCCTACGAGTTACCGGTTCGGGAGGTGATGGACCGGAGTGTGTTGTGCCTGTCGGAGCAGCAGACAGTTGCCGAGGTCGCGACGATGATGCTGAACAGGAAGATCGACAGTTTCCCCGTGGTTCGCGACGGAGCCCTCATTGGATTCCTGAGCCGCGGGGACATTGTTAGAAGGCTTTTTGGCAGATAGCTCCCTCTGCTTCCGTTCGTTTCCCCATGATTACGGAGGGATGTAGCAGAAGGGGCAGACAAGGATTCCCTGCACCCATCATACAAGACCATGCAAACACTTGCTATCCTCAAGCCAGATGCAGTTCAATCCAGGCTTTCCGGAAAGATCATCGCCCACCTCGAGGGAGCGGGATTCGTTGTCCGAGCGGCCAGACTCATACGCTTGACCGAGGCAGAGGCCAAGGCCTTCTACGAGGTCCACAAAGACCGGCCTTTCTATGACGACCTGGTCCGGTACATGACATCAGGACCATGCGTGCCGCTAGTGCTCGAGCGTGACGACGCGGTCGCAGGACTTCGTGAGGCGATCGGTGCGACCGACCCGGCGGAGGCTGCCGACGGAACGGTCAGGCGGCTGTACGCCGACTCAAAGGAGCGCAACGTCATCCACGCGTCCGATTCGCCCGAGAACGCCGTCAAGGAACTGGCCTTCTTCTTCACAGGGGCTGAACTCAGACGACTGTGGGATGGCGTGCCTCGTTGACCCAAGTGTCTGCCCCAGATACATTTACCGGCTATGTTGCGGCTTGACCTCGGCGCCCTGAGCGACGGACCGATCGATATGGTCCAGGCAGTACCGGTGGATGATCCTGTGTTTGAGCACTTGGACTTCGAGCTGAGCCGACCCGTGCACCTGAGTGGCAGACTCATGGACACTGGAGAGGGCCGGTACTACTGGCTTGGCGCCTTGCGCACCCGTGTTAGGATGTCGTGCCGCCGGTGCCTCGCCAATGTGGAGCTGAAGATCGACCAGCCGGTCGGGGTGCTGTTCACTGAGGAAGACAACTCCGACGACCCGGCAGCCTACTCGATTACGCCGCGGGCGACCGAGTTCGACCCCGGCGAAGCGGTGCGCGAAGAGCTGATACTCGCTGTGCCGGAATACGCGCTGTGTAGTGATCAGTGCCGGGGGATTTGCCCCCGGTGTGGAACTGACCTGAATAGCGGAACATGCAGCTGCCAGCCCGAACCCGACCCGCGGTGGGCGGAGCTCGAGAAGCTGAAAGCGGCATCAACCGATCATGAGGTGGATTGATGGCAGTACCGAAACGTAGAACGTCGAAGACTAGAACACGAAAACGCAGGACGCACGACGGTGCGTCACCCGTTGCTATCCAGCCGTGCCAACGTTGCGGTGATCCCAGAAGACCCCACCGAGTCTGTCCTACCTGTGGCTACTATGGCGATCAGAAACGCGTCGAGGTCGAGGAAGGCTGAGCGTGGTCCGGATAGCGCTGGACGCGATGGGTGGCGACTTCGCGCCCGCGGTTCCGGTTGCGGGGGCAATAGAGGCGTTGGACGAGCTCCCCGCATCTTATGAGGTCATCTTGGTCGGTCGCTCGGAGGACATCGAGTCAGTCCTGCGCGAACGCGGAGGTCCACCCGAGCGCCTTCAGATAGTTGATGCCCGTGAGACGATTGAGATGGGGGAGAAGCCACTGGCAGCAGTCCGAGGCAAGCGCAAGTCGTCTATCCGTGTCGGCCTCGAACTGCAGAAGATGGGCGATGCCGAAGCGTTCATCTCGGCGGGGAACACCGGGGCGATAATGGCGGCCAGCACTCTCCTCCTTGGCTTGCATCCAGGTGTCGAGCGGGCGGCAATAGCGGCGTTGTTCCCCACTGTCGCGAAGCCGGTGATGGTCATAGATGCCGGCGCCAACATAGACTGCAATCCACGTGAGCTCAGAGGTTTCGCCCACATAGGGTCGGTGTACGCGCGAGACGTGCTGGGTCGCAGTGATCCAGCTGTTGGACTGCTCAACATCGGAGAAGAAGAGGAGAAGGGCAGTCAAGCCGTTCGGCGGGCGTTCAATCTCCTACAGGGTGATCCTGGAATTAACTTTGTCGGCAATGTCGAAGGCAGCGACATTGTGATGGGGCAGTTGGACGTTGTTGTCTGCGACGGATTCGTCGGAAACGTGGTCCTGAAGTTTTATGAGTCTGTTTCCCGATTGTTCACCGACCTACTGAAACGCGAAATGGATCAACAGGTACTGGAGAGTCAGGGTATGGGAAAGGTGATCAGCGTACTCGACTACTCCACGTATGGTGGTGCCCCTCTGCTTGGGGTAAGAGGCGTTTCTGTGATCTGTCATGGTGGCTCGCCGGCAAAGGCTATCAAGAACGCGATCCATGTCGCAATCCGTTCAGTCGAGAGTCATCTCAGCCAACACATCGGTGTGGAGCTGGCAGGAGGTACGGTTTGAAGCGTCCCTTAGCAGAGCTCGTAGGGTCCGGGCGCTATGTACCGGACAAGATCTACGACAACGCCTACTTCGAAGAGTTGGTCGACACTTCTGACGAATGGATTCGTGAACGCACGGGGATTCGCGAGCGTCACATTGCTCGGGATGACGAAACCCTGGCGTTCATGGGTACAAGGGCAGCGCAGCAAGCCTTGGATGACGCGGGGGTCACGCCTCTCGATATTGACGGGATCGTCCTTGGCACGGCTTCTCCCGATCGGTTGCTACCATCTACCGCCTGCGATCTTCAAGCACAACTCGGTGCCAAGAATGCAGCGGCATTTGATGTGTCAGCTGCCTGCAGCGGGTTCTTGTATGCACTATCGGTGGCCGAGGGGATGATCCTCGGTGGTGATTTCAAGAATGTGCTGGTGGTGGGCGGAGATCGACTATCACGCATTACCGACTACACGGATCGCTCTACCTGCATCCTGTTTGGCGACGGCATTGGAGCAACTCTGGTACGACCCGCGAGCAACGGCGATCGCGGTATTCTCTCCAGTTACCTGAAAACCGACGGTACTCTCGCAGAACTGCTCTATCGACCTGGCGGGGGTGGCATTCACCCGCCCGACGAGAGGATGTTTGAAGAGAAGGGCTACTACATCAAGATGGCAGGTCGCGAAGTATTCAAGTCGGCTGTCAGATCAATGGCTGACGCGTGCGACCAGGCTCTGAAGCGAGCAGGTTTGACCGGTGAGGATGTCGATCTGCTGATCCCGCACCAAGCCAACATCCGGATCATCGAAGCTACCGGGAAGCACGCAGGCATATCACCTGAGAAGGTGTACGTCAATATCGATCGTTACGGCAACACATCGGCCGGCTCGATTCCTATTGCGTTCGATGAGTGCGTACGGTCGGGGAGAATAGGCCCCGGGTCGCTTGTTCTCATGGTAGCCTTCGGGGGCGGATTCACCTGGGCTAGCGTGCTGGTAAGATGGTAGCTGCAGTTCTGTTATGCCCTGGACAGGGAGCACAACATGTGGGAATGGGCCAGGACGTGGCACAGCAGTTTCCGGAAGCAAAGCACGTGTTCGAAGCCATCGATGATGCGTTGGGAGTGGGTCTATCGAGACTGATGTGGGAAGGGCCCGAGGAAGAGCTGACACTGACGCACAACGCGCAGCCTGCAATACTGGCTCACACGCTGGCAGTCCACGCGGTCGTTCGCAACGTCTTGGATCCCCAAAGCGCGGCCGGCCATTCGCTCGGCGAATACAGCGCTTACAGAACCGCCGCAGCGCTGGAGCTCGCTGATGTAGCACGGTTGGTGAGGCGTCGGGGTGAGTTGATGCTGCAGGCGGGACGGCAGCGACCGGGAACGATGACTGCCGTTCTTGGTCTCGAGACACAGTTCGTCGAACAGCTTTGCGCGGCCACCAGCCGAGATGGTCAGGTCGTGGTCGCTGCAAACGTGAATGCACCGGACCAAACGGTTATCTCGGGCGATCCTGGCGCAGTGGAGGCCGCTGGAGTCAGGTGCAAGGAAGCTGGAGCAAAGCGTGTGCTTCCACTCAAGGTCAGTGGCGCGTTTCATTCGCCGTTAATGGGACCGGCCGAGGTCGGGCTCCGAGAAGAGCTCGGGCAGGTAGCATTTGCCGAACCCGCTTTCCCGATAATCGCCAACGCCTCGGCAGAGCCTGTTCACGACTCGAGTACTGCCAAGCAGCTTCTGGGCGAGCAGCTCACGAGTCCGGTTCGCTGGGTTGAATCAATGAAGCGCGCCGCGGCTGATGCTGACGACGAGGTCAGGTTTGTGGAACTAGGTCCCGGTAAGGTATTGTGTGGACTGTTGAAGCGTATCGAGCGCAGCGCCAATTCGGTCAGCCTTGGCAAGGCCGGCGATATCCAAGCATTTCTGGAGGAGGTGGGATGATCGACTTGACCGGAAAGGTTGCACTGGTAACCGGTGGTTCGCGTGGTATTGGCCACGCCATCGCCAGCAAGTTCCATGGCTGTGGCGCCGAATTGGCCTTGGTCGACATAGATGAAGCCGGCGTGAAGCAGGCCGCCGACCAGTTTGAGGGCAAAGGCCGGGTAATACCTGTCGCGGCCGATGTGTCCTCAAATCCAGCAACCGAGCAAGCTGTCAGTGCTGTAGAGTCGGAGCTGGGACCAATCGACATATTGGTGAACAACGCTGGGCTCACGCGAGACGGCATGCTCGTGAGAATGGGTGAGGCAGAATGGGATTTGGTCATGAACGTGAACCTCAAGGGTGCATTCCTCATGACCAAACTCGTCAGTCGTGGCATGATGAAGCGCCGTTCCGGTAGGATCATCAACGTTGCCAGTGTGGTGGGTCTAATTGGCAACAAGGGACAGGCAAACTATGCCGCTTCCAAGGCCGGATTGATCGGACTCACGAAAGCGGTTGCCAAGGAACTGGCTTCACGCAACGTCTTGATCAATGCGGTTGCCCCCGGATTCATCGATACTGAGATGACGAGGAAGCTACCGGAAGCTGCCAAGCAGGTGTTGATGGGCCAGATACCACTGGAACGGTTGGGTACGCCAGATGATGTTGCCGATGCGGTACTCTTTCTTGCATCCCACCTAGCCAGCTACATTACTGGCCAAGTGCTTGTGGTCGATGGCGGGATGGTAATGTGACTCTTCTATACAACCCAGAGGATGGAAATGAGTGATCTCCACGAGAAGGTCAAGGACATCATCGTTGAGGAACTTGGGGTCGAGCGCGACAAGGTGAACGACGATGCCAGCTTCATGGAAGACCTAGGGGCCGACAGCCTCGACACGGTAGAACTGGTGATGGCCTTCGAGAAAGAGTTTGACGTCGACATTCCCGACGAGGACGCCGAAAAGATCCGGACCGTTGGCGATGCACTGAAGTACCTCGACGAAAAAGTCGGGAACTAGCCTCTTGGGTAGGCGAGTAGTGATTTCCGGGCTGGGATTGGTTTCCCCGCTCGGAAACAACGTTGCCGACAGCTGGGCAGGGCTGGTGGCTGGTCGATCAGGTGCCGGTCCTATCAAGCGCTTTGACCCTTCCGCATTAGACGTTCGCTTCGCATGCGAGGTGAAGGGCTTTGATCCGTCAGACTACATGGATCGGAAAGAGGCCAAAAGAGCGGATCTGTTCGCTCAGTACGGCATAGCGGCCTCAACCCAAGCCGTCAGCGATGCGGGCATTGAGAATGGCCTACCAACACCGGAACGAACCGGTGTGGTGATCGGAAGCGGGATTGGTGGGATCTGGACTTTCGAGGAGCAGTGCAAGTTGTATCTCGAGAAGGGTCCACGGCGTGTGTCCCCGTTCTTCGTACCGATGTTCATCCCGGATATAGCATCCGGACTGATATCGATTCGTCTCGGCGCCAAGGGCCCCAACTACTGCACTGTCTCCGCGTGCGCTTCATCAGCACACGCGATTGGGGAATCATTCCGCCTGATCCAGTCGGGAGCAGCCGACATGATGGTAACCGGTGGTGCTGAGGCAGCGGTAACGCCGCTGTCGATTGCCGGGTTCTCTAACATGAAGGCGCTTTCCACCCGAAACGATGAGCCCGCCCGGGCTTCCAGACCGTTCGACAAGGGGCGCGACGGGTTTGTCATGGGAGACGGCGCCGGAGTGGTTGTGCTAGAGGAGCTGGAGAGTGCGCTCAACCGCGGTGCAAAGATTCATGGTGAAGTAATCGGATATGGGATGAGCGCCGACGCGTTCCATATGACTCAACCGGCACCAGGGGGAGAGGGTGCCAAGAGGGCGATGGAGGAGTGTTTGCGGGATGCCGGTATCCAGCCTGAAGAAGTAGACTACATAAATTCTCACGGTACGGCGACACCTCACGGAGACATAGCTGAAACCGTGGCGGTGAAGAACGTGCTGGGTGATCACGCACACCAGATCGTGATGAACTCGACGAAGTCCATGACCGGACATCTCCTGGGTGCCGCTGGTGGTCTGGAATTCACGATCTGCATTATGGCGATGCAGCAGGGTATCATTCCGCCAACCATCAACAACGACGATCCCGATCCGGAGTGTGACTTGGATTGTGCCCCGAATGAGGCGGTTCGACGAGACATCGACCTCGCCCTATCCAACTCGTTCGGCTTCGGAGGCCACAACGTCACACTGGCCATGAGGCGTTATCACGAGTAGGCGGGCCTCTCAGCTGCCAGTCACCGACATGCAGCTGATACCGGTTGCCGCTAAGATCGAGGCGGGTGAACGGCTATCGGATCGCGATGCGCTGCTGCTGTTCGATAGCCACGATCTCATTGGCATCGGAGCCATGGCCAATGTAGCGAACCAGCGGGTCAACTCCGACCACGTCCTCTTCTCGGCCAATCAACACATCAATCCCACCAATGTCTGCGTCCTGCGGAACGTCTGTACCTTCTGTTCTTTTGCCCGAACGCCGAGAGAAGACGGCGCCTATACCCGGACTCTCGAGGAAGTGTTCGCTGAAGCCGAGGCTGCCCGCAATAGCCCGACGCGAGAGTTTCATATTGTCGGTGGCCTCCACCCGAAACTCAGGCTGTCTTACTACGTCGAGTTGTTACGGGGACTCAGGGATCGTCATCCACGCATTCACATAAAGGCGCTGACTGCGGTCGAGATAGCTCACCTGGCACGGATCGAGAAGATGACGACGGCCGCAGTGTTGGATCAACTGAAGCAGGCGGGCCTCACGAGTCTACCCGGTGGCGGTGCGGAGGTATTCCGTGCCGCCGTACGCTCGACGATTGCCGATCGGAAGTTGACAGCGGAGGAGTGGTTAAGGGTGCATCGTGAGGCACACGGGATGGGCATTCCCAGCAATTGCACTATGCTCTACGGCCATGTGGAAACCCACCAGGACCGGGTGGAGCACTTGGCGATGTTGCGCGATCTACAGGACCAGACCCATGGTTTCCTGACGTACATTCCGCTGGCATACCATCCAGACAACAACGAACTCGGTTCGGAGCTCGGACGGGGTGGATCGGCTACGACTGGTTACGACGACCTCAAGAACATAGCTATTGGCCGACTCTACCTCGATAATATCCGCCACATCAAGACGCATTGGCCCATGGTCACGCCGGCGATCTCGCAGATAGCGCTCGATTTCGGCTGCGACGACGTTGAAGGGACGGTCGTATACGAACGGGTATACCATGATGCCGGTGCCGAAACCCCCATGATGCTATCGTATGGCGATATAGTGAGGATGATCAAGGGAGCAGGAAAGCAACCTCTCGAGCGCAACTCACTCTACGAAACCGTTAGATCGTTTGAACCTGACGACCCGATCTTCTCGCCAGATGCGAGTGCCGCCAGCGGCGCGCCGGAAATCGTCCAATTGGTAGGCATGGGGCGTGCCTGATGCGATTGGGTCGAATCGCGTATGTGAATTGTTGCCCCGTATATGGTGCCATCGATCGAGAGATGGTATCCGTTGATGCAGAGCTGGTAACTGGCACCCCATCTGAGTTGAACGGATTGCTCGCGGCTGGGGAGCTGGAAGTATCTGTTGTATCTACTGTTGAGTACGCGCGCAATGCCGGGGCGTATCATCTGTTACCTGATCTGGCAATTTCCTGCGATGGGCCGGTCAGGAGCGTAGCTCTGTTCTCGCACCGTGAGGCTCGAGAGTTGAATGGTGCGACCGTGCTGGTATCGGAATCCTCCCGCACGTCAGCCTACTTGCTGGACTTGCTTTGCCAGGAGGTCTGGCGCATCTCACCTACCTTTGTTCAGGCTAGGACCGAACCATGCGATATCGATGCGCTCGAAAGCTTGCCTCACGACGGAGTCCTGGTGATCGGTGACGCAGCCTTGCTGCTCGCCGCGAAGGGGAGCTACGCCCACCAATACGATCTTGGAGCAGAGTGGAAAAAGTGGACTGGTCTACCTTTCGTTTTTGCAGTTTGGGCTGCGAGACGAAGTCGTCAGAAGAATGCAGGCAAGTTTCACGGACATCATGACGGGAAGGGCGGTCCTGAAAGAGGTTATCTAAGAGACGTGGGCGACGTTCACAACAGCCTCCTTGCATCGAGGGAGTGGGGGCTGACGCACTTGGATGAGCTAGCCTCGGATGCTGCACGTAACACCGGATTGGCGGAGCATCGTTGTATCGAGTACTTGAGTGGATTGGACTATGCCCTCACATACAAACATCTAGAAGGACTGACCAGTTTCTTCCGCCGGCTCGCCGCCCGGGGACTGGTGCAAGATGGGTCCTTGTCCTTCTTGTCAGTGGCGTAGACGGTGATCGACCGCAACTCTGCCGAATTCCGTGAATTAGTGGCCCTGTACAAACGTGCCTCACTACTCGAGCTAGGAGCCATGGCAGACGAACGCCGGATGCAGCTGCACCCGGAAGGCATCGTCACCTACATAGTTGATCGCAACATCAACTATACAAACATCTGTGTCGCCGACTGCAAGTTCTGTGCTTTCTACCGCCGCCCAAAACACGCCGATGGTTATGTCCTGTCTTTCGAAGAAATCGGATCTAAGATCGATGAGGCGAAGAAGCTTGGCGCTGTGCAGATCTTGATCCAGGGGGGACACAATCCCTATATCCCGTTCGACTGGTATGTTGAACTACTGCGTTATGTGAAGCGCAACCACCCGATACACATACATGGGTTTTCTCCATCTGAAGTCGATTTCTTTGCCACTCGCTTCCGCATGACTGCAGAGGAAGTTGTGAGGGAACTAAAGGTGGCTGGTCTGGATTCGATACCGGGAGGTGGTGGGGAGATCCTGGTACAGGATGTGAGAGATAGGGTAGCAAAGAAGAAGGCAGGTGCAGACCGCTGGTTAGAGGTCATGGAGATCGCGCACGCGATTGGAATGAAAACATCGGTGACCATGATGTATGGACTCGGTGAGACACTCGCTGACAGAATCGAGCATCTGCTGAGGATCCGCGACGTCCAGTCGCGCACCAACAGCTTCACGGCATTCATCACATGGCCGCTGCAGCCGGATCATACCGAAATGGCGGGTACTCCGAAGACCGACGCTGTCACCCATCTGAGAACGGTGGCGATTAGCCGACTCGTGCTCGACAACGTTCCCAATCTCCAGGCATCATGGGTCACAATGGGGTTGAAGGTGGGCCAGGTTGCGTTGCGCTTCGGGTGCAACGACTTTGGATCACTGATGATCGAAGAAAACGTGGTTTCGGCCGCGGGCACATTGCACTGCGCAACCCTGGACGAGATGCGCCGCCACATCACTGATGCCGGCTTCACTCCAGCACGACGGCGGCAAGACTACTCAATCATTCCAGATGACGTGGCGGCATAGAACTGAGGGACTCATGAGCGACAAACCGATACTGATAGTGGTCGGCTCGGGCAGTGACGAGGAGAGGGTAGGCGGGGCACTCAAAGTGCTCAACGAAGCGGGGGTCGGTTACGACTTCGTGATATCCTCGGCTCACCGCGATCCGGACAAGACAGCGCAGCTCGCGGAGACTGCCAGGTCAAAAGGTTACCGGGTGATCATAGCCGGGGCTGGTCTTGCCGCCGCTCTGCCTGGTGCGGTCGCGGCCAAGACGGATCTGCCTGTCATCGGCATACCGCTCGATGTGGGCCCCCTGCGGGGAGTCGACGCCCTATATGCCATAACTCAACTTCCACCCGGGTGTCCTGTGGGATCTGTCGGCATCGGGAGCGCCAAGAACGCGGCATTGTTGGCCCTGAGGATACTCGGCACCTAGCAGCCAAGGAATGAAAGGATGGTGGACATGAAGGCTATGGGCCTCATGGAAACTGCCACCCGAACTCGCGGTTTCACGGAATCTGTCATTCGTGGAATGACAAGAATCGCGCAGCAACACAACGCCATCAACTTGGCGCAAGGTTTCCCCAACTTTGCTGCCCCCGGTGTGCTGAAGGACGCTGCCACCGCGGCGATCCGAGACGACATCAACCAGTACGCCATCACATGGGGAGCCAAACGGCTACGAGACGTCCTCAGTCAGAGGTACGGCGAGTGGTACGGCATGGACATCGATCCTGACGAGGAGATAACGATCACCTGCGGATCTACGGAAGCAATGGCTGCTACGTTGCTCTCCATTGTGAATCCGGGAGACGAAGTGATCGTATTTGACCCGTTCTACGAGAACTACGGTCCCGATGCCATCCTCTGCGACGCCAAACCGGTTTTCGTTCCGATAGGCGTGGGTGATGATCTGGACCCGGATCGTTTGGCCGCGGCCTTCTCGCCCGCTACCAGAGCGATAATCATCAACACACCAAACAATCCCACAGGCAAGGTATTCTCGAAACGGGAGCTTCAAGTCGTCGCCGATCTGTGCCGGCAGCACGACGCTTACGCAGTAACCGATGAGATATACGAGCACATAGTGTACGAAGGTAAGCACATTCCGATCGCCACCCTGGACGGGATGAGGGAAAGAACGGTCACGATCAGCGGAGCATCCAAGACATTTAGTGTCACCGGGTGGCGAGTCGGAACCATCGTAGCCGCGCCGCGAGTAACTGACGCAATCCGTAAGGTGCACGATTTCCTCACGGTAGGTGCGCCAGCTCCACTACAAGAAGGCGTTGCCGCCGGACTGGAGCAACTCCAACGCGAATACTACGATGGTCTCTTGGCCGACTATGCTGTGAGACGGAAGGTGATGTGCCAGGGCCTGCGTGACGCCGGTTTCAGGTGCACACCACCAGCCGGATCGTATTATGTCTTGGCTGACTTCTCGGACCTGAGCAGCCTGAACGACATCGAGTTCTCTGAGTCGCTCACGCGGAACATCGGTGTAGCCGTCGTCCCAGGATCGAGCTTTTACAGTTCACCGGAGCTAGGACGAAAGCTGGTTCGCTTCGCGTTCTGCAAGACAGTCGACCTCCTGGAGGAAGCCGTACAGCGTCTCCTTTCACTGAGAGACAGTTGACTGAGGTCGACTACTTCCATTACACAATGACATTACCTATCATCCCACCATGAGGCAGCGATTCGGAATCGGTTACGACTCTCACGTCTTCGGCGCCAAGCGACCCCTTGTGTTGGGGGGCGTTGAGGTGGAACACGATTCAGGATTGAAGGGCCACTCCGACGGAGATGCCATCAGTCACGCCATCATCGATGCTCTATTAGGAGCGGTGGCAATGGGCGACATCGGGCGGCTCTTTCCGAATTCCGACTCCAAGTGGAAAGGCGCGGACTCGCTGGAGATGTTGGCGGAGGTCAAGCACCGGCTCATGGCAGCGAGCTACACGATCGTAAACGTTGACGTAACCGTGGTTGCAGAGAAACCTCGGCTTGCACCGTACATCGATCGAATGTGCGAGAACCTGTCACGTGCGCTTGGAGTTCCGCCGCGTGCCGTGTCCGTCAAGGCCAAAACCAACGAGAAGATGGATTCGGTTGGGCGAGGGAAGGGAATCCAGGTGTTCGCCATAGCATCGGTCGGGGGTGCCTGAACTGATCGAACAGTTGCTGCAACAGCTTTCCGCCCTTCCGCCCGTCCTCGTGTACACGATAATAGGGATTCTCGCGAGCGTAGAGAACGTATTCCCCCCAGTGCCGGCAGACACTGCCGTTGCATTGGGGGCATTTCTCTCTAACGCCGGTACAGTCTCGGCCTGGTCTGTTTTCGGTGTGACCTGGGCAGCCAATGTTGGGTCTGGCATCGGTGTGTATTTGACCGCACGTACCCTGGGCCGGAAGTTCTTCAGCGGTCGTCTTGGGCAGCGGCTACTGAACCCGAGACATCTCGACAAGCTCGAGAAACTATATCACCACCATGGTACGTGGGGGATTTTCCTCAGCCGTTTTGTGCCCGGCGCAAGGGCCGTTATCCCACTGTTCGCGGGGATTGCAGGGCTTAAGAGTGTGAGAGCTCTGGTTCCCATGGCCCTGGCGTCTGCCATCTGGTACGGGGCCCTGACATTTGTGGCCGCCAGGCTGATACCAAGACTCGATGACTTGGCGAGATTCGTGGTTGGATTGAACTGGGTGGGTGTAGCACTGGCAGCGGTAACTGCTGCAGTCGTCTTGTGGGCCACCGTGTGGAGAAGGAGAATGGGGAAGGGGCCGAGGCCGCACGACTCGGCAGCTGGAGAGTCCGAGTGAGCAAAACGGCCGCTGGCACCATCGAGCACGACTTCTGGGTGGAGGCATTCGAGGATTTCCTCAGTCTCGAATCCGGCAACAGCCCACACACGGTCCAGAGTTATTCGCGCGACGTGCGTCGCCTGGCGACATATGCGTTGGCTCAGGGGATACGCGGGCCGGCCGACGTATCCCCCGGACTCCTGAGGGAGTTCATCTATCACTTGAAGGATCTGGGCCTGGCGGCGACTAGCATCAGGCGGCAGATCTCAGCAGTACGCACGTATTACCGGTTCCTCGTTGGGGAGGGACATGCAGAGGCAGATCCCAGTTCTCAGCTGGGAGCTCCAAAGGCTTGGCGCAAGCTGCCCGAGGTGCTCACCGTCAGCGAGATTGAGCAACTGCTGGCCGCCCCCAACCCCGACGAGCTACTGGCCTGGCGCGATAGATCTCTCCTCGAAGTGGGCTATGCCACGGGTGTGAGGGTGTCCGAGCTGGTGGGCCTCAGTATTGCCGACATGTGGTTCGACGAGGCGCTGATCAGAGTGTTTGGCAAAGGGGCAAAAGAACGACTAGTGCCAATCGGCCGCAGAGCACTGGGCGCCGCAGCTGTCTACTCTCGAGAGGTGCGGCCGGCCTTGGACCGCGGACAAACTGACGGCCGCTTCTTCCTCAACTCGCGGGGACGCCCCCTGTCCAGGGTGGGAGCTTGGGGTATCATCAAGAAGTGTGCTGCGAGAGCCGGAATCGAGAAGCGAGTGAGCCCACATACCCTGCGTCACACGTTTGCCACACACCTGCTGGAAGGTG
>JBDGXD010000073.1:0-14441 GCA_039584755.1 Gemmatimonadota bacterium | reverse complement strand
ACATCAAACTGCTGGAAGCTCTCTGCGAAAAAGTCGCGTCAAAGATGCTCGAATTCGACGGCGTGCGTCGAGCGAGAGTAGCAGCGCGAAAGCCACATGCACCCATTGCCGGGCCACTGGACTATGTCGAGGTGGTCGTGGACCGCTCGTCTGATGACGATGTCTGAGTGGGCCTACGTGGCCCTGGGATCAAACCTCGGCGATCGCGACCAGTATCTTTCCCTGGGGAGAGAGCGACTGGCATCACTCCCTCGCACGACGCTGTGTGCTGAGAGTTCTATCGAGGAGACTGAACCGGTTGGGCCGGTGCCACAGCACCGCTACCTGAACCAAATGGTACTACTCGATACGGAGCTGCTGCCTCGCAAACTGCTTTATGGGTGTCAACGAATCGAGTCCGAGGCAGGACGACGGCGGAATCTGCATTGGGGGCCACGCACTCTCGATTTGGACATAGTGCTCTACGGCGATGAAACGATCAAAGAGACTGATCTTGCCATCCCGCACCCCGAGCTTGCCAACCGAGACTTCTGGCAACGCGAGATCGCAGAGTTGGAGCCATATGCCCGACGATAAGAACAAGCCAGTCCGCACCATCGATCTCATCGGTATGAAGCGCGACGGCAAGAAGATCGTTGCCCTCACCGCCTATGATGCACTGTTCGGGGCATTGGTGGACGGGGCCGGTGTCGACATCGTTCTGGTGGGCGACTCGGTGAACACCGTGTTGTGTGGAGAGAGTTCCACACTCTCTGCCACGCTGGATCAGATGATCTACCACGCCAAGATCGTTCGCGCGGGGGTGGAACGCGCGCTGCTGGTGGTGGACATGCCGTATCTCAGCTACCAGGTGTCGATCGAGGAAGCCAAGCGCAACTGCGGCAGGGTCCTGAAGGAAACCGGAGCCGAGGCGGTGAAACTAGAGGGTGGCCGCTCGGTTGCTCCCACGGTCCGGGCTCTGGTTGATATCGGCATACCGGTGATGGGACACATTGGGTTCACGCCGCAGTCGGTTCATGCCATCGGCGGCCATCGTGTCCAGGGCAGGGGTGAGGGAGACAAAGAACGGATAGTCGCCGACGCCAAGCAGCTGGAAGAAGCCGGAGCGTTCAGTGTGGTTCTCGAGTTGATGCCTTCGGACGTAGCGAGTGGAGTGACCGAGGAGATAGCAATCCCGACCATTGGGATTGGATCCGGTCCCTCGTGTGACGGCCAAGTGCTGGTGTTGCATGACATGCTCGGCCTCAATGACAAATTCAACGCCAAGTTCCTCAAGCGTTACGCTGAATTGGCGGACACTGTGCGATCCGCCGTGAGAGCGTTCGGCGAAGACGTACGCGACGGTCGCTACCCGGACGCATCCCACAGCTACGACTGATGTTGCGCATCAGCAGACCGCAGGAAATGCTGCGCTGGTCGCGAGAGCACCGCTGCGCCGGTCGTAGCGTCGGTCTGGTGCCGACAATGGGATACCTGCACGAAGGACACTTGAGACTGCTCGATCGCGTGCGATCAGATGCCGACGTGACGGTCGTCTCCGTATTCGTGAATCCTACCCAGTTTGGACCTGACGAAGACCTCCTTACATACCCGCGGGATCTGGACCGAGACACCGCGTTGATATCAGCACGTGGCGGAGACTGCGTCTTCGCTCCCGAAACGGTTGACATGTATCCATCCGATCCGATGGTGCGCGTGACACCAGGTGATCTCGCCGCTCACCTGTGTGGCCCTAACCGGCCGGGGCACTTCGAGGGCGTGCTCACCATAGTGGCAAAACTGTTCAACGTCGTTGAACCGGACGTGGCTGTTTTTGGGCGGAAGGACGCACAACAAGCTCGCATGATTGCCACGATGTCAGGTGAGTTGAATTTCCCGGTAAGAGTAGTCGTGGTTCCCACAGTCAGGGAGCCCGACCGCGTCGCAATGAGTTCGCGGAACTCCTATCTATCGACTGAAGAAAGAGCAGCTGCCGCTCAGATTCCGATCAGTCTGGATACCGCTCATCGAGAGTTTACCTCCGGGAGCGTGGGCGTGGAAGCTCTGCTCGCAACTACCAGGGAAGTCCTGAACCAGAATCCTCTGATTGAGATCGAGTACGTTGAGGCAGTCGATCCCGATCGGATGGCACCGGTGGCGGTGCTCGGCCACGATACCATCTTGGCTGTAGCAGTCCAGATTGGAAAAGCACGGCTGATCGATAACATTGTACTCGGTCAGGGGTTGGATGCCGACGATGTAGCCGGCTGAGCGACGATGCTCCCACATCCCACCGCGAAGGTCGAATTCCCAGGTTGGGCCCAGATTTCGGAGAAACGTCGTGCTCATGTCGAGCGTGTGGCAGCGGTGTGTCTAGGGTGGGCGGATGCGATGGAAGTGTCAGCTGTAGAACGCGCCCGTTGGCTGAGCGCGGTTGCGCTGCACGACGCGCTCAAGAGCGCGCCCAAGACGCTATTGCGTGAGTTGGCTCCGGACCATTGGGAGGCGGCGGCGTTGTTGCACGGTCCGGCAGCCGCTGCACAGGCCGAGCTCGAGGGAGAGACAGATCGCGGAGTGCTGGACGCCGTGCGATACCACTCGATAGGCTTCGCGCGCTGGGACATGACAGGCAAGATCCTCTATGCTGCTGACTTTCTGGAACCAGGTCGATCGTACCACCGCACGAGACACGCTACGCTGTTGGTAGAGGCGCCGCGTGACTTCGAAGCAGTGCTGCGTGACGTTGCTGCCGAGCGACTCACAGGTACGTTGGAGTTGGGCCGTCCACTTCTCAAGGAGACCGTCGAGTTTTGGAACTTACTCGCTGGTGGATCCTAGGCGGGGTCGCACTACTGCTGGTTCTCGGTGGAACCGGGGTGTGGTGGCTCAACTCACGGGGCGCCATGGCCAGTCGTTATCCGATCCCCGGTGAAGAGCACCACGTCGTGGTTGAGGTCTTGAACGGCACCACTGTAGGCGGTCTCGCGCGCAGCATGACCACGCGGTTGCGAAGAGCCGGTATCGACGTCGTCTTTTTCGGGGATGCATCAGAAAACACCCATGACTCGACGTCCATCCTCATCCGTCGAGGCGATTCGAGCTTCGTCCATCTGATACGTGATGCTATTGGCGGAGGCAGAGTCGTGATGCAGCCCGATGAGAGGTTATTGCTCGACGCCACCGTGGTCCTTGGTCTCGATGTCGCCCCTGGCGGCGACCTCGATCCGTAACTGACCACAGGCGCCACTGATGTCGAGGCCGCGACTGCGGCGGACGGTTGTCTTGGCACCGTTTAATGTCAATTTGGTGGCAAACCGCGTTATCTGAGTGGCCGGTGTGGGTTGTAGATCGCCGGCACCACCTGGATTGAGCGGCAACAGATTCACCAGGGCCCCCGTTTTTCGGGCAATGGCAGCCAGCTCGACCGCAGCGGCATCCGAGTCATTCACTCCTTTGATCATCACATACTCGAACGTGACACGCTTGCGAAATAGCTGCAGCGTGTCGAGCACGCGATTCAGTGGATACTTCCGTTCGACCGGCATGAGTTTCTCGCGCACCGCACTGTTGGGTGAGTGAAGTGAGAGCGCCACCCTGAATTGCTCCGGACGTTCAGCCAACTTCTTCAACTGCGGCACGATTCCGATGGTGCTGACGGTAATGCGTCGGGCGCCGATCCCCATACCCCGTCCGCTGTTGAGAATCGTCAGCGAGCGATCGACCGCGCTCCAGTTGTGCAGCGGCTCTCCCATGCCCATGAAGACAATGTGGGTCGGCGTCTCGAACCGACCATCGACGACCAGCTCGCGCACCTGGGCGGTGATTTCCCAGGGAGTGAGGTGGCGCTGCAAGCCCATTCGCGCAGTCGCACAGAACGAGCATCCGTATGCGCAACCGGCCTGCGAGGAAATGCACAGCGTCCGCCGCCGCTTCTCCGGGATCATGACAGACTCGATCGCCGCACCCTCATCCACCGACCAAAGAAACTTCACCGTTCCGTCGTTGGACTGCTGCAGTGTCGTGAGTTCAGGCCGGCGCAACGGGAAAGCCGCGTCCATTCCTTGTCTCAGGGGTTGCGGCAGATCTGTCGCCTCGGCCCACGCCGTGACCGGTCGTTGCCACAACCGGGGGATGATCTGACCGGTGCGGTAGGCTGGCTCGCCTCGGTCAGCGATCCACCCCGCGATTACCGCTTCCGCTTCGTCGGGGGTCAGGTCGAGGAGGTTCACCCTAGGAGGCTCACCCAGCGAGGGCTATGCTCAAGCCCACCCGGTAGGTGGCACCGAGGTCGTTCAGCCCGCTGCTCCGAGCGAAGTCGACCTCATAGTTACCTATCCTGAGGAACAAAGAGAGTGCTGGTCGCCACTCGTGCCTGCCATACGCGGCCTCGCGGGTGAGTGCGGCGTTGAGTCCGAAGTAGCTACCTAGAAAGATGCCCGTGCTCAGACTGTGTTCGAGTGCGTCGTAGGACCGATATGTCAGTCCGTAGCGAACGGCAACCTGGGACTCAACCGTTCCGATGTGCGCGGACCGAATCACCAGGTAGTCGATCCCAGCGTAGTAGTCGGTCGTCTCCTGTTTGCTGAAGTTGATTGGCAGGAAGTGGGTGGCTGCCGCAATCTGGAGGCGTGGAGCCGGTCTCCAGCTCACTCCGAAATCCAGGGTCGCGCCGGTCTCTCGAATCACGTCGAAACGCTCGTTGTTCAACCGAAATAGCGTTCCCACATTGACCGTCTCCCAGCTCAACTGGCCTCCTACACCGGCGTACTGTGTGTAGACTGGTATCGATCCAGCCGCGGTATGCGGTGACGTAGTGGTGCGAATGAGATCCCGCACGTCGAGTCGGCCGAGCACGAATCCCAGTCCAGCCCGCTGTCCTACGCTGGCAGTGAGGCCCCCGACGAACCCGGAGATACCCACCACATTCGACGTGTGGACTATCTGCAACCCGGCGGCAAGACCTTGGGATTCGAGGCCTGCGGCCGGATTCCAGGTGGGGGCGAGAGGGCCGCTCTGGAGAGCGGGGGGTACAGCCAGAGAGCCGGTGGCTATGCGCCACAGTCCGGCGGACTCCGGCGCCTGCCCGATGGCCGGGGCAGTGCAGAGGGTCGAGAGGATCAGGAACGGGGTCGGGCGCACCCGCGTAGGTTCGCGGGCCTCTCTTCCTGTGTCAAGCCGTGCCTTGATGGGGTGTTGGGGAGGGCATTATGTTGTTCTGGTATCGACACTTGGCCCGCCCACGGGATTGTGGCGCCGTCGCCTTCACACAAGCACTGCCCGAACAGAGGGAGTACTTCCAGTCTCAGTGCCACCAATCAACAGCTATGTGAGCCGCGGATGACCGCAACGGCGTTACGAACGCACCGATGCGGGGCGCTCCGCGACGCACACGTGGGTCTCGCCGTGCGTCTCGGCGGCTGGTTGCACCGGAGGCGGGATCTGGGCGGGCTGATCTTCTTTGATCTGCGCGACCGGGCAGGGATCGTCCAGGTCTCTTTCGGGCCCGACTGGACGCCACCCGATGTGTTAGCTGCGGCCCTGGAAGTGGGAACCGAATCGGTGGTCCTGGTCCGGGGCTTGGTCGAGCGGCGGCCCGGTGAGGCACGCAATCCGGAGATGGTCACCGGTGACGTGGAGGTTCGGGCTACGGAGCTAGAGGTGGCGGGTCCCGCCGTGACCCCGCCGATACCGGTATGGCGCACCAAGGGCGAGGACCTGCCGGCTGAGGAACTTCGTCTGCTGCATCGTCAACTGGATCTGCGTCGACCAGAGATGGAGCGGAATCTGGCATTGCGGCACAGGCTGTTGCAGCGGACGCGGGCAACGCTCACGGACCTCGAGTTCTACGAGATCGAGACTCCGATCCTCACGCGACCGACACCGGAAGGCGCCCGCGACTACCTAGTTCCGTCACGAGTCCACAAGGGACAGTTCTACGCGCTACCGCAATCACCGCAGATCTACAAGCAGTTGCTCATGGTTGCAGGGCTTGACCGTTACTTCCAGTTGGCACGGTGTTTCAGGGATGAAGATCTGCGGGCCGATCGCCAGCCCGAGTTCACCCAGATCGACATCGAGGCTTCGTTCGTAGTCCCGGAAGACGTGTATGGCTTCGTCGAATCGGTGATGGTCAACCTGTGGGATGAAGCGGGACACTCGGTTGTTCATCCGTTTCGCCGCATGGCGTTCAAGGATGCAATGGAGCACTATGGGACCGACAAACCCGATCTGCGTTACGATCTGACGATCAGCGATCTGTCAGATCTCGTTCGGGGCCGGGGGTTTACCGCGTTCGAGGAGGCTTTGGAGGCCGGTGGCAGGGTTCGAGGCATCCGAATCCCCGGTGGTGCCCGGCTGACGCGCAAGATGCTGGACGAGATCACATCACTGGCCAAACGGCAAGGTGTTGGAGGACTCGCGACTCTGAAGTGGCAGGCCGATACTCTGAGTGGTCCGCTTGCGAAGCTCAGCGGGATCACGGCTGAACAGGCCGCACTCGAGGACGGCGACCTACTCATAGCTGCCAGTGGGACCGATGCCGTGACCTCGCCCGCGTTGGACAAGGTGAGGCTCGAGGTCATCAAGCGACTGGAGTTTCCACCCACGGAGCAACATGCCTTTGTGTGGGTAGAGGACTTCCCGCTGTTCGAGAAAGATCCGGATTCGGGCGAGTGGATATTTGCTCATCATCCGTTCACCGCACCAAAACCGGGAGACGTACAGGCCCTGTTGGACGGAGAGTACGCCACTATCAAGGCGCAACACTACGATGCAGTCTACAACGGCACCGAATTGGGCAGCGGCTCGATCCGAATCACCGATCCGGAAGTGCAACTCCGCGTTCTGCATGCCATGGGAATACCGCGAGACGATGCCGAGCGGCGATTCGGCTTTCTCTTGACTGCATTGAGATCGGGGGCTCCACCGCACGGTGGCTTTGCCGTTGGCTTCGATCGGGTCGTGATGTTGCTCGCCGGCGTGGACAATCTGCGTGACGTCATAGCATTCCCCAAGACCACAGCAGCACGTGCCTTGTTCGAGGACTCTCCCACTACCGTGGATCCCGCTGAACTCGCTTCACTCGGAATCCGCCTTCGAGGCCAATGAACGACAGCATCAAGCATCGGCTCTCTGCTGAAGGAGCCGACCTCCTTGCCCTCACCGGGGTGAACGATCTCAACCTCGTGGAGCTGGAGCGAATCACCGGGGTGCAGGCCTCGCTGCGCGGTGATGACATGACGCTCACCGGTGACCTCGAATCGGTTGAGACCGCGGCCCGTGTGGCGACCGCCATGATCGATCTCGCCAGAATGGGTGAGGATCTGACTCCCGAACACGTGCGGCGTCTGGCCGAGAACGGTGGGGAAGATCCCAAGAAGGGTGAGAACGGAGACATCAAGATCGTCTTGCCCGGTACGCGCCGGATAGTGCAGCCCAAGACCGCGGGCCAACGACAATACGTCGAGGCCATGCAGGACAACGAAATCGTGATTGGGATTGGGCCGGCCGGTACTGGCAAGACCTATCTGGCCGTTGCCATGGGAGTCGAAGCCCTTGCGCGCAAGCGGGTGCAGCGCTTGGTACTGGCGCGGCCTGCGGTGGAAGCGGGTGAGAGGCTGGGGTTCCTACCCGGTGATTTGCAGGCAAAGGTGGATCCCTACTTGAGACCGCTATACGATGCTCTCGAGGTGATGATGCCACAGGGCCGTATTCAAAAGGCCTTGGAGGCGCGCACCATCGAGATCGCGCCGATAGGGTACATGCGAGGCAGGACCTTGGCCGACGCGTTCGTGATCATAGATGAGGCACAGAACGTGACAGGCGGTCAGATGAAGATGTGTTTGACCCGACTTGGGCTCAACTCCCGGGCGGTCATCATCGGTGACAAGACGCAGATCGATCTGCCGAATCGGGAGGATTCCGGTCTCATCCAGGTTGAGCGGATTATTCCGGGAATCGATGGCGTAGCGTTCTGCTATCTCGAAGACCAAGACGTCGTGCGACACCGTCTGGTACGTGAGATCATCAGGGCCTATGCGGAGGATCAGGGCGTATGACCGATCCGACGAAGAAACCGGGATTGAAACTCGAACTGGCTCCCAGCGAAAGACCGGGTAGGATCGCATTTCATGCGGTTCGTTGGGGACTACTCATTGTCCTTGCAATGTTGACGTACCTGCTCTTCCCGGTGGCGCGTAGCGCACCCGTGCTGGAAATGGGAGAGGTGGCGCCCCGAGAGGTTATCGCACCATTCCAGTTCCTGGTGCCCAAGCCGCCGGAGGATTTCGAGCGGGAGATCGCGGCGATGTTGGCGACACTGCGGCCAATCTACGATATCGATCAGGCGGCAGCCGAAGGGGCGTTAGCCACGACGGACGTGATATTCGCTGCGCTCGACAGCGCGACCACTGCCAGTGAGTTGATCGAGGCTGGTGCAGCCGTGGGCCTGCAGCTCACCGCTGAACAGGCCGACTACCTGTTGGTGGCAGGAATGAGGGAGGCCTACGAGCGCGCTACGCGAACGATGATGCGACAAAGCCTTCCACGGGGTGTTGCTGCAGCCAGATTCGAAGAGGCCGAGCAGAATCCCGAGATTACCGTCGTGCGAGGCGACTCGCGGTCCATAGTGCCACGTGACTCTGTAGACACTTTCGATCGACTCATAGAGAGTCGTGTGGCGGTGCATCCAGATTATGCCTCGAACGTCGGCGACCAGATTCTGACGAAGCTGATCAGCGCCGTGTTCCGGCCGACACTGGTGCTCAACGAAGAAGAAACGGAACGGCAGCGGGAAGATCTGCGTTCGAGCGTAAGTGAGATCCGCGACACGGTGCTGGCAAACGAACGGATCGTCGCAGCGAATCAGAGAGTCACTCAAGCAATGCATGAGCGGTTGAGCGCTTTGAGCTTGGAGCAGCTCAATCGCGGCCGCACTGAGGGCGATGTGTCGGCTACTGCAGGTCAGATCCTGATGAACGCGCTCTTGCTGGCGTTGTTCTGGGTGTTGCTGATGTTGTTCTTGCCCGACACCTACGGCTCGATGAGGAAGATGTTGGCTCTCGCAATCCTGTTTGCGCTCGTGATCGTCGGTGCAGCCACCAATGTGAGCTTCTTTCCCGAGGCCCCTCCCGAACTGATCCCAATTCCGTTCTCGGCGATGTTCGTGACCGTTCTCATCGGTGGCCGGTTGGCAATGGTGAGTGCGATGGTGCTGGCCGTCTTGATTGGCTCACAGGCGGCCTACGGCGGGGCCGATGCGATATTCGTCGCGCTCGTCGGAGGGGTTGCCGCCGGGCTTAGTCTGCGGTCGATACGGCGTCGTAACCAGATACTCGTATCCGTCGTGGTGGTGACAGCCGCGTTCTTCCTGGCGGGGTTGACTCAGTCGCTTCGTCTCGAAGAACCGTTCCTGTACGCAGGCAAGACGGCTGGGTTCGGCGGGCTCAATGCAATGATATCTGCCGCACTTGTTACGATCACTCTGCCACTGTTCGAGTCTCTCACCGGCGTGACAACTGAAGTCACTTTATTGGAGTTGTCCGATCCAAACCGGCCGGTGTTGAGGAGATTGGCGACGGAGACGCCAGGTACCTACGCTCACAGCCTGGCGTTGGCAAACCTGTGTGAAGCGGCGTGCAATGCAATAGGCGCCAACGGCCTACTTGCGCGTGTCGGTTGCTACTACCACGATATTGGCAAGCTCAAGAAGTCGCAGTACTTCGTCGAGAATCAGATGCCGGGTGTGAATCCGCACGACAAGCTGAAACCCGAAGTCTCGGCTTCGATCATACGAAACCACGTCAGGGAAGGATTGGCGCTGGCCACTGAAAGTCGACTACCCCAGGCCGTGAAGGCCTTCATTCCCGAACACCATGGCACCATGACAATTTCGTATTTCCTCGATCGGGCACGCGGCCGCAACCCTGAGGAAGCCATCAACGTTGAGGAGTTTCGTTATCCCGGTCCCAAGCCACGATCAGTTGAGACTGCGGTGGTGATGTTGGGTGACAGCGTGGAAGCGGCGGTGCGTGTGCTGGAGGACCCCACGGAACAGAAGATGAAAGACGCGATCGACCACCTGTTCCGACAACGGATCGACACCGGGCAGTTGGACGAAGCTCCGCTGACAATGGTGCAGGTGACACGTGTGCGAGATGAGTTCGTGCGCGTGTTCGAGGGTGTTCGTCACAACAGGATCGACTATCCGACAACGAGTGGTGGCCTGTCATCCAATTGGGATGCTACAGAAGACGCGTGATGTTTGTATCGAATACGCGTCTCACGCACTGCTTCCGGCCGAAGCGGTGCGTAGAGCAGTGATCGGGGTGCTCGACGGTGAGAAGACCGGAGCGGCCGATATCAACGTGACTTTCCTTTCGGGCCAGCGGATGCGTGCTCTGAACCGGCGCACCTTCGGATCGGATAGGGCAACCGATGTGATTGCGTTTGCCCTGCCTCATCCGGGTCAAGTCGTCGGAGACGTATATGTCTGTCCCTCGGTAGCGCGCAGGGCTGCGGGACGACTCGGAATCCCGGAGCGAGAAGAATTGGCACGACTAGTCATACACGGGACACTCCACGTCCTGGGGTACGATCATCCGGCAGGAGAAGATCGGAAAGTGTCTATTATGTGGCGACTGCAGGAGCGGTACCTGAGCAGAGCGACGAAAGGTGAGATGTGACGGACTCGGTGGTGCAACTGGGAGCCGCGGCATTCGCATTCTGTGCTGCATTGTGGGCCGGCTTGCTGGCGTTGGCGCAGGAGGCGCCAACGATGGCTCGCACTCTCGGTGATCAACCAGCTTCCAGCCGCGGTCCCTTGCCGGCATATCGTGCGATCCACGTGGCGCGGGTCGCTCTACTCGTCGTCGCGGCCGCCGCTGCGTCGGAGACTGTCCAGTGGTGGAGTCAGCCGCCACTGACTGCGCTGGCAAGCATCGGTGTCACGCTCGCGTTGTTGTACCTCATGTCGGAGAGCATCCCCCGCGGGCTGGGAGTGCTCGCTCCCAAAGTATCGGAATCCATCAAGGGTGCTGCTCAGATAAGCCTCACTGCGTTCACCCCGCTGATGTGGCTGGCGTCAACGATTGACCGGTGGATGACGAGGCTGACTCCCGCAAGATCGGACACGTCCGAACGATTCGGGCCGGAACACCGTGATATGTTGGTTGGCGTTTTCGCACTGGGTGAGACCACAGTTTCCGAGGCGATGACACCGCGTTTGGATATCGTTGCGTTGGATGTTACCGCGAGCTGGCGGGAAGCAGTTGATTTTCTGGCGCGCGGTGAGCACGTGCGTGTGCCGGTGTACAAGGAAGATCTGGATAGCGTGGTGGGAATCATCTACGCCAAGGATCTGACTCCGGCGATCGCAGGAGTAACCGAGATCCCCGCTCTGTGGCAGGAGTTCATCCGCCCGGCCCAGTTCGTGCCAGAGTCAAAGTCCCTCACCGCTCAACTGAGAGATTTTCAAAAGGGGCCGAGCCTGCTGGCCATCGTGGTTGACGAATTCGGGGGAACGTCAGGTTTGATCACGCTCGAAGACGTGTTGGAGGAAGTGGTAGGTGAGATACACGGTGAGTACGATGTCGATCCGAAACCACCGGTGGAACGCGAAGGTGATGATCGATTCTGGGTGGAGCGGAGTTTCGCGTTGGATGATCTTTCAGAGCTGCTGGGAGCGCCGGTCGAACGCGAGGAAGTCACGACCTTGGGCGGATTGATCTACGCAGAACTCGGTAGGGTCCCCGAACCGGGAGAAGAAATGCGGATCGATGGATTCCGCGTAGTCGTTGAACAAGTCGTCAAGCGACGCATCAAGCGGGTCTACTTCGAACGAATGTTGGCCGACGGCGATGACGGGCCAATGGAGAGGCCGGGCGAGTGACAGGGTTCATATTGCTGCTGATCGGAGTCGTCATGGGCTGCGTCGGCACGATGGCGGCGGTGGCTGTAGTATCGGTCAATCACATTGAGTTGTATCGCTGGATCGCCGGTAGGCTTCCTGGCGCGCGCGCGGCACATTCGCTGTTGTCTTCCCCGGTACGCACGCTTGGAGCTGCGCTCGGTTTGGCGGCAGCCGGGGCGCTACTCACCGGCGCTGCGTGGCGGGCGGTGATAGGAGACTCTGATGCGGGACCAGCAGTCGTCGCCGTGTTCTTGATTGCCGTACCGCTGGTGACGACCTTGATGTACGCACTTCCTCGCGTCGTGGGGCAGCGCTGGCCGGACACGACAATCAGGAACACCATTCCGCTCGTCAACCGGCTCGCACCAGTACTCAACCCGGTGTTACCGCGCGAAGCTACCGTCAGGCCGCGCAGCAACCTGGCGTTGTCGCGGGCCGGTGCCGGGGCACCGAACGCGTCAGACACGGCGGAGATCGAACTCGTGTCCGGGGTGCTGGCCTTTACCGAACGGTCCGTCAAGGAAGTGATGACCCCGCGAACCGAAATCGTTGCGGTGAGAGAAGGTGCGCCGGTTGAGGAGATCGGTCGTGTGTTCGCCGATTCGGGGTTCTCCCGGCTGCCGGTGTACCGTGAATCACTGGACCAGATCGGCGGCATGTTCTACGCGTTCGATTTGCTCAAGCTGACACCGGGAGCTGAGTTGGGGCTCAGACCAATCACGATGACGCCGGCATCGAGACCGTGCGCCGATTTGCTGTTTGAGATGCAGCGAGATCGCCGGCAGCTGGCCGTAGTGCTGGACGAGTACGGTGGTACTGCGGGGATCGCGACGTTGCAGGACCTGCTGGAGGAACTAGTAGACGAGACGTTCGAGGCCGCCGAGGCGGATGGCGAAGCCGATCTGGGAACAGGCGAAGTGCTCGAAGTTCCCGGTGAGACACCCACCGACGAGATTGCAGAGAGCTTCAATGCTGAGCTGCCTGCAGGTGCCGAGACGGTCGGTGGATTGCTAACACGCGCGGCCGGACGAATCCCTCGCGCAGGTGAACGGTTCGAGCTTGCAGGCTTGGAGTTCTACGTTTTGGCGGCAACCGCTACGCGAGTCGAACGGCTGGCTGTGCGACAGGGCGCTTCTTCCACCATCCAGCTAGTATTGGAGCAGAAGTGATGCTGCCGAAGATCTCGCGCGGGCACCGGATCCGTGGAGCAAGTCGATACCCTGACCGCGCTGGTGAGAAGAAGAAGAGCTACGTTGAAGCCGCTGCTCGAGGAAACGGGTGATGGAAGGACATACTCAGCTAGCAGATAGCCCCGGGCTCCAGGAAGAGCTGCAGGAACTGGCCGAACAGGGCAAGGTGGTCCGTTTCCTGGCGCGATCGCGGCACCTTCACCCCTCGGATCTGTCAGATGTGTTGGCCTCGTTGGAGGAGGACTTGCGGCTGCGTCTAGTGCAAGCTCTGCCGGCTGAGGTCGTCTCGCAGGCGTTGGCCGAGATGGAGGAGGAAGAACATCCCGAAGATGTTCTCGCTGCGCTGCAGCCGGAGCAAGCGGCAGACATCGTAGAGGAACTCGAAGTCGACGATGCGGCCGACATCATTTCGGAACTGCCGGTTCAGCAAGCAGCCCGCATCCTGGCCTACGTAGCCGGCCGCGCGGACATCGAACGGCTGCTCCGTTACGACGAAGAGTCAGCCGGCGGTTTGATGAACCCCCATGCGGTCGTGGTGCGTGAAGGCGCAATGGCCGCGGATGCGATCGACGAGATCCGGCGCCAAGCAGAGGAGATCGAAGAGTTCTACCAGATCTACTGTGTTGACGATGAGGACCGTTTGACCGGGATCCTGCCGATTCAGCGGGTTGTCGTCGCCAAACGTGAAACGCCGGTGAAAGATATCATGGAGCCGCCGCTCGCCACGGTTACGCCGGACGTCGACCAGGAAGATGTCGCGTTGTTGATGGCGCGGTACAACATGCCGGCCATCGCCGTGATCGGTCTGGATGGCAAGCTGCTGGGTCGAGTGACGTTTGATGACGTGATGGATGTTGTCGAAGCGGAGGCCACGGAGGACATACTGAAGTTTGGTGGCGCACCGGCCGAAGAACAACTTGCCGGTGAATGGCACCAGGCAGTGCGGAGCCGTCTGCCGTGGCTCTATCTCAACATGATCACTGCGTCGCTTGCAGCGGCCGTGGTGTTCGTGTTCCAGGAGACCATCGAACGGATGTGGGTGTTGGCAGCGATCATGCCGATCATAGCTGCAATGGGCGGCAATGCGGGCACCCAAGCGTTGGCCGTGACCATTCGCCGTATCGCAGTGGGCATGATTCCAGCCGGAAAGGGTATGACGGTGGTGGGCAAGGAACTGCTCGTCGGCGCGGTAAATGGTGTCGCCGTAGGATTCCTGGCAGGGTTGGTGACCACACCGTTTGGCTGGGGCTGGGAGTTCGGTGTTGTCGTCACGCTGGCGATGTGGGGTACCCTGGTGCTCGCGACCACGGCAGGTACATTGATACCGCTGGTGCTGCAGAGGCTGGGGATCGATCCCGCCGTTG
>JBDGXD010000072.1:0-14738 GCA_039584755.1 Gemmatimonadota bacterium | reverse complement strand
CCACCTTGCAGAGGACCTCAACCAGGAGCGCGACCGGGCTCAGGCCAGGTTACAGGATGTTGTTGCCTCGCTGGAGACCATCCGGCTTGGTTTGCTTCGTATGCATGCCGGCACCGGAACGGTCGGGGGAATCACTCAGAGCTTCTCCAAGGCCGACGAGATCGCGGCCGATATCGAGCGGCTCTTGGAGGGACGTTCGGAGGTCGAACTGGCACTAAAGGGGTTGAGCGACGGGCGGTCGGGGTCTGGTGGATCATCTCCGAGTGGTACCCAACGCACTGACCCAGCCTAAGCACCAACCGATGGTGCACGAGGTCTATCGGCAGACCGAGCGTCTACCCATCCACCGCCCTCATGGCCTCTTCCGGGTAGCGGGTCCCCGCGGCCACTCCCACTGGTGCAACTGCATCGATCGCTGCGAGCTCGTCTGCGGTGAGCGAGATCTCGGCCGCAGCCAGGTTCTCCTCGAGACGCTCCACGCGCGTGGTGCCGGGAATGGGCGTCATGTTGTCGCGTGCAAGGAGCCACGCCAGCGCCAGCTGGGAGAGCGTCACACCGCGGGCCTGCGCGATCTCGCGCACTTTGTCGACGACATCCAGGTTTCTCTGGAAATTGTCACCCGTGAAACGCGGGTTCATACGGCGCCAATCGCCCGCCTCGAGATCTTCGATGCTGCGGTACCGCCCCGAGAGAAAGCCACGGCCCAATGGACTGTAGGCGACGAAGCCAATCCCGAGTTCTTTACAGGTGGAGAGCAACTCATCCTCAGGGTCACGGGACCAAAGGGAGTACTCGGTTTGTAGAGCCGTGATCGGGTGGACCTGGCAAGCCCGCCGCAGCGTTGCAGGAGCGGCCTCGGAGAGCCCGAGAAACCGTACCTTGCCCTCCTCGACCAGCCTGGACATGGCACCCACCGTGTCCTCAATTGGCGTAGCCGGGTCTACGCGATGCAGGTAGTACAGGTCGATCGTCTCCACCCCAAGCCTGCTCAGGCTGCCCTCACAAGCTCGCCGCACATATTCCGGGGCGCCGTTGATTCCGCCAAAGCCACCATCCGCGTCGCGCATGATTCCAAACTTGGTCGCGACAACGGCCTGGTCCCGGCGATCCGCCAACGCGCGTCCCAGTAGTTCCTCGTTTCGGAACGGCCCGTACATGTCGGCCGTATCGAAGAAGTTCATCCCCAACTCGAGCGCCCGATGCAGGACCCGCACCGACTCAACATCGTCGGCGCTGCCGTAGAACTCCGACATTCCCATGCATCCAAGCCCGAGCACCGAGACGTCTAGCTCTGATCTTCCGAGCCTGTGAGTTCGCATCATGTTGCTCCGTCCGTTGGGGTTGATAGTCTTGCTCGGGCAAACCGTCCAACTACCAAGACCGGCTGAATCTAACTGGGATCCGCGAAACCCGTCCACGCTGCTTGGGCTCCCGCCTTCAAGAGCCAATCTGGCCCTCTCCAGCTACAAGTCATAGCTTAGAGCGGGGCCACAGCAAGGCTGTCGATGCTGCGGCCCGATCTCGCCTTGCGTACTGATTGCCTACAATGCTTGGTCCATACACTGAACTGCTCTGGATCGGCTTCGGGATTGGCAGCGTTCTAGGGGCCATCGCGGCCGTTGTGCGCTCGCGAACCACGCCGTTGGAAGGGAAACGTTGGGTGGTTGCTCTCGGCGGCGCGACCGGGGCGATTGTCGGCACGGTAGTCTTTCTGGGCGTAGCCACGCTTGCAGTCGTGTTCGATCATTTCTCCGATCGCTCAGACAGCCGGGAGTTGTTTGTTCCCGCCTTCCTCACTCTGGTGACCTTGTTCGCATTTTTTGTCCTGCGCCGAAGATAGCGCTATCCATGTCGGTCAGCACTTTGCGTCTGATCTCTCAGGCAACCCGAGTCGCGGCTCCGTGCCGGGTGGGAAATCTCAACTGTTTACATGATCAAGATCGACCTTCCGCAGTGCCGTCCGAGAGGACTATGAAAGGCAGTCCGTGTGCTATGAGCACAACCCCGACAACGAGGGCAATCCGCTCGAGCCACGGCAGCGCATCCGCCAATGCCCAGACGATCAAGACGACGCCGGCTGTAATCGTCAGGAGGCGGTGCAGTTCGCGGTGAGTTGGCTTCATCTTTAGCTCCCTTGAACGGCTCTAAGCCCAATTTGTGCCTCGCGCCCCGCGCCCGCAACAGAATCGGATCATCGAAATCGCAAGTCGTTGTCGCGAATCCATAACGGAGGAGAGACTCGACGCGACGAACGAGCAAGCTCGAGTCCGATGCGCTTGCACTCCGTGGAGGGCCGGAAAGAAGGCAGTTCGATTCGCCTTAGCTTTCATGTTGGCCTTCTCATTTCAACCTCTTGCTGCCCCTTACCGTCCCTTACCACCGGGCACCTGTGACCACGCCCAACCTTCCGGGGTATTCAAGGGTGAAGCGTGAGTTGCCCCGCGCGGTTTAACCTCAGGAGGTAGCTATGAGGCGACCTATCCTTCCCCTTATCGCCGTCGCCACTGCCGGGCTGGTGATGGCCTGTGAAGATGGCATCGGGCCCGACCCACGTCCGGAACCCATCACCGATCTCCCCCGTGAGCTGAGCATCGCCGAAGGCAAGTTGATCGAGGCCGACAACCGCTTTGCCTTCAAGCTGTTCGGAGAAATCAACGAACAGGAGGGAGACACGAACATCTTCATCTCACCTCTCAGTGTCGCCATGGCGCTGGGGATGACCTACAACGGAGCTGCCGGCACCACTCAGGCAGCTATGCAAGAGGTGCTCGAGCTGCAGGACATGAACTTACAGGAGGTGAACGAGTCCTACAGAGGTCTGATCGATCTGTTACGGAACCTCGACCCTCGCGTCGAGTTCCTTCTGGCCAACTCGATCTGGCATCGGCACGCGATGACGTTCGAGCCGGAGTTTCTCGATCTCAATCGGGACTACTTCGATGCTGAGGTCACACCGCTGGATTTCAATGATCCGTCGGCGTCACAGACCATCAACGGCTGGGTGAATGACAAGACCAACGGCAGGATCCCAGAGATCGTACCGGATCCAGTTCCCGCCAACATTGTGATGTACCTGATCAACGCGATCTACTTCAAGGCAGATTGGACGCACCAGTTCGACAAGAGCAGGACCGAAGATGCGCGCTTCCATTTGATTGATGGTTCCGATGTCACAGTGGACATGATGGCACACGAGGGCGATATACCAGCCCGGTATCTCTGGAACCAAGATTTGATGGCAGTGGAGCTTTCCTACGGTGGAGACGCTTATGTGATGACAGTTCTGCTGCCGCTTGAACCGAATGGTATTGCGACGTTACTCAACTCGCTGACGCAGGAGAACTGGTCTGCTTGGCTCGATCAGCTACATGAAGCCGACGTGTACGTGCAGCTGCCAAAGTTCACCCTCGAGTATGAACTGGTGATGAACGACGTACTCAAAGCCTTGGGAATGGGCGAGGCATTTTCCGGTGCGGCGGACTTCACGAAGATGTATGCCCCCGGCGGTCTCTGGATCGACGAGGTGAAGCACAAGGCATTTGTGAAGGTGGACGAGGAAGGCACCGAGGCCGCGGCAGTGACGTCGGTCGGTATGACAGACAGTGCTCCACCGATGTTCCTGGTCGACCGTCCTTTTGTCTTCGTGATTCGCGAGAAGCTGTCGGGCACGATTCTGTTCATGGGCAAAGTGATGGATCCGACGGGATGAGGCTACTGCGCTGCTGAGCGTGAGACAGACGGGGGAAGTTCGCTGAAGTTGATTAACCTGTTGAGGGTGGGGTAAGAGCGGGGTAGGAAGTGGAGCGACATCGCTCACATACCGCCACAGGACTTGGCCCAGTCCGGACACCAATCCCCACAGTCATTTGAAGCGTCAGAAGAAGCAGGCCCTTGTCGTTTCGTCGTGCTAACTTATCCGGACCTTTCTCCGGGGAAATCAGAATGAAGAAGATCGCGCGGTCTTCAACTGTTCTGCTGGCCGCCGGCCTGCTGTCCGGCCTGTCACCGATTACCGTGTCAACTGATACCGTCGATCCGGCACTTTATGCGGGCCTGAAATGGCGCGAGATCGGGCCGTGGCGAGGTGGTCGCGTGACGGCGGTCACCGGTGTGCCCGGTAACGAACAGCTCTACTACATGGGCGCCACCGGCGGTGGTGTCTGGAAAACTGAAAACGCCGGAATCTCGTGGAAGAACATCTCCGACGACTATTTCAATGTCGGCACGATCGGAGCGATCGCAGTCGCTGAGTCGGACGTCAACGTCATCTACGTCGGCACGGGTGAAGCACCGATCCGCGGCGTCACCACCAGTCATGGCGATGGCATATACAAGTCGACGGATGCTGGCGCCACGTGGACACACATCGGGTTGCCCGATGCCGGGCAGATTGCACGGATCATCGTACATCCTCAGGATTTTGAGCTCGTCTATGTGGCCGTGCAGGGGCAGATCTGGGGTCCGAGCGTAGAGCGTGGTGTCTATCGAAGCAGTGATGGAGGCGCCACCTGGGAGGCAGTGCTCCAGGTCGACGAGGAAACGGGCGCGACAGACCTCTCTATGGATCCAACAAACCCGCGAATTCTCTATGCGGCGATGTGGGAACACGGACGCAAACCATGGTTCATCAAGTCGGGCGGCACGGCCGGCGGCATCTTCAAGTCGACGGACGGTGGCGACAGCTGGGAAAAGCTCGGCGGCGGTCTCCCGGAGATGATCGGGAAGATCGGGGTCGACGTTTCCGCCAGTAGACCGAACCGAGTCTACGCAATTGTCGAGGCGGAGTTAGACAAGGGCGGACTTTACCGCAGCGATGATTACGGAGAAACCTGGACGCTGATGAATGGCGATCGCATCCTGTGGTCGCGTGCCTGGTACTACAATCACATCAAGGCGGATCCGGTCAACGAGAATACGGTCTATGTGCTCAACGCGCCATTCATGAAATCCATCGACGGCGGCGTGACGTTCGAGAAGAAGTCTGCGCCGCACGGGGACTTCCAGGACCACTGGATAAATCCCGACAACAACCGGAACATGATCAACGGCAATGACGGCGGTGCAACTGTTACTTTCGACGGTGGTGAGTCCTGGTCCAGTATCATGAATCAGCCAACGGCTCAGTTCTACCGAGTCATTACGGACAACCTGGTGCCTTACCGGATTTACGGTGGCCAGCAGGACAATACAACGGTCGCGATCGCGAGCCGCAGCTTTGACGGCGGCATCGGCCACGAGGACTACTTCGATGTTGGTGGAGGCGAGAGTGCACACATTGCCTTCGACCCGGACAACCCGCGGCTCGTCTACGCCACTACCATCAATGGCACGCTCACCGAATACGACCACGAGAACAAGAGACTGCGGCCAATAAAGCCATACCCGGAATACGTATACGGACAGCAGTCGAAGGACCTGAAATACCGGACCAACTGGAATGCGCCTGTTGCCGCATCGCCGCATGACCCGAGGGTGCTCTACTATGGCACGCAGAAATTGCTGCGCAGCAGTGACCGCGGCGTGACGTGGGAAGAGATCAGTCCGGACCTGACGAAGAACGAGCAGGACAAGCAGGGACTGAACGGCGGTCCGCTGACGCCGGAGAACGTCGGGGCGGAGTTCTACGGCACGATTTTCTACATCAGTGAGTCTCCGCATGAATCCGGTACAATCTGGGTCGCCAGTGACGACGGGCTGCTGCACATCACTCGTAACCACGGCGGAAGCTGGGACGACGTCACGCCAGGCAATTTGGAGGGTGCCCAGATCAACGCGATCGAAGTCAGCCCGCACGATGCCGGCACGGTCTATATCGCGGTCACCGGTTACAAGCTGAATGATTTTCAACCCTATATCTACAAAGGGACCGAATACGGACGGAACTGGCAGCGCCTCGACCGGGATCTGCCGGCTGACAACTTCGTGCGAGTCGTTCGTGAAGATCCCGAACGGAAGGGACTTCTGTACGCCGGTACCGAAGGCGGCATGTTCGTCTCCTTCGACGATGGCGGCAACTGGCAGTCGCTGGATATGAATTTGCCTCCCGTTCCGATAACAGACCTCACCATCCGGCAGGGCAATCTCGTTGCCGCCACACAGGGTCGAGGATTTTGGGTGCTGGACGACCTGGCGGTTGTTCGGCAGGCCAACGAAAACCTGGCGGACAAACCGTTGCACCTCTTTGTGCCCAGGGCGACAGAGATGATTCGGTCCGGCGGCGGCGGGGCTAACGAGGGAGAGAATCCGCCGAGTGGCGCAGTCCTCAGCTATTACATCGCCGACGAGCACGACGGTCCTCTTAGCATCGAGATCACCGATGCGGATGGCAACGTCGTTCGCAATTACTCGAGCGAAGAAGGCGGTTTCGAGCGCTGCATTATCGGCAATATGGACCAGCGGCTTCCGTTCGAGGTGCGGTACCCACCGGCAGAGCAGGGGTTGAATCAGTGGACCTGGGATATGCGCTTGAATGGGTTGCACTGCATCGACGACGTCAAGCTGTTCGCCGGTTTCGGCGGTGCGAGCGCAACTCCCGGCGACTACCGGGTTCGGATCGCGATCGGCGATGCCGAAAGCAGCGCCGATTTGACTCTGCTTCCAGATCCGCGCAACAATGCCACACCAGACGACTACATTTTTCTCGCCGGCAAGCTTCGTGAAGTTACCGATGTGCTGAACGAGTTGCTCGACCGTCTCGAGGCTGTGCGCAAGGCGCGCGGACAGATCGAGGCATTACTCGAGGACCATGCGGACACTACCGAGCTTCGCGCAGCCGGGGAGTCGGCGATAAGGCGTCTGACCGACTGGGAGAACAAGGTTACACAAACGCAGTACGGTACTTACGAAGATGAAGACAGTATGCCGCCAATGCTCGACGTTCATGTCAGGCATGTACTCGATGTCATCGACCGGGCGGGTGCGCCGGTGTCGGCGGGATCACTCCAGCGGCTCGAGGACTTGAAGGTTCAGTGGAGCGAACGTGAGCTGGAGCTTGACGCGATCAATTCATCCGACATTGCGACTGTGAATGCCTGGGCACGAAACAGCGGTGTCGTGCGTGTCTTGCCTCCAGGTGGTTAGCTGAGGGATAAACACCGCGTGGATACTACATTCTGTCGTATCTCACCCATTCTCAAGTGCGAACGGAGGTTCGGAGCATGGCAGGAGTCGAGGGCCGGATCGCGCTCGTCACGGGCGCAGGCCGAGGCATCGGGCGCGCGGTCGCCCAGCTGCTAGCGGAGCGCGGCGCCCAGGTCATGGGCAGCTCGCGTAGCGAACAGGAGTTGGCCGCGCTCGGTCTCGAGTACACGGTCGCAGACCTCGGCACCTACGAGGGTTGCGCACTTGCCATCGCGGAAACCGAGCACCGCTTGGGACCGATCGACATCCTCGTCTGCAATCATGGTATCGGCTCGGCCCACGAGCGGGTGATCTGGGAGCAGGATCCGCAGGTCTGGAGCGAGACGATGCAGATCAACCTCGACGGACCGTTCCACCTCTCGCGGTTGGTGGTACGCGGGATGGTCGAACGCTGCTACGGACGCCTGGTCTACACCAGTTCGACGGCCGGCCTGGTCGCCGAATACGCGGGGAGCGCCTACACGGCAGCCAAACACGGATTGATCGGATTGATGCGAGCGGTCGCACAGGACGCGGGCACGCACGGCGTCACCGCGAATGCCGTACTGCCCGGTTGGGTGCGCACCGAGATGGCCGAGCGCTCGGCACGCGCCGATGCTGCCGACCGTGGCATCACACCCGAGCAGGTGTGGCAGGAGCGAGCGGCCCTGTATCCACCGGGCCGCGTCGACACGCCTCAGGAGGTTGCCGAGACGATCGCTTTCTTCGCGTCGGAAGAGTCGAGTGGTGTCAGCGGAGAAGCCGTTCGCGTCGCGCTCGGCAGCGTTTACTAGGCGCGCCGATCTGAGGTTGACCGGCGGCCGCTGCGCAGCCTCGTCCGTTACGCGACAAATCCTCGATCGTCCGCGGCTAAATCCCACCGTCCCCTGCCACCCACTCTTGACGTCTCTCGTAAGCATGCGCATTCGCATCGATTGAACTACTGAAGGTCCGGCAAGCGTTGGAGGGCAGCGTCCGCAGAGCGGGGCAGCCTCTAGTAGACGGACCGTGCAAAGCGGGGATAGTGCTCGTGGTAGGGGAGCACTCGCTCCCTGAACTCGTCCACGACGGCGAGCGTCGCCCGCAGGGCGTCGACGTTTCCCGGCGGCAGATCGTGGAAGAACACATCCAAGAACGCGCCTTCGTCGGCGGTCCGTTGCAGCAGAGCCCGGAGGCGATCGCGACCCGCGATGGTCGTATACGGCAGGTCGTCGGCCTCGATGCCCGTGAGGTCATACGGGTTCGATGGTCTCCACGGAACGAGGCTGTCCGGACTCACCACATTCGCGGAAGTGCCCCGCGTCGCCTCGTAGTACACGCCGATCGCGTCGCGCTCGCGCGCGCCCCAGTCGTGGTATGGAACGAGGAAGATGTTGCTCCCCCGATACCCCTGGTCGTCGATCCACTGCCGGCTGGCGCTCAGCTGCCAGTCGAGCTCTCCTACCGTGAGGGTGGTCAACGAGTCGTGCGTCATGGTGTGACTCACCATCGACCAGCCTGCACTATGCAATTCGTCCAGGTTGGCCTTGGTCATGTAGCCGGGGAATTCGCCGGCGTCCCCGACGCGCGCGGGGTTCACGCCGATGTTGCCCACTAGCCCGAACTCCTGGAAGACCGGCCACGCGTTGGTGTACGCGGTGACGAAGCCGTCGTCGAACGTGAGCGTTATCGCTCCCCGCATGATCACGGTCACCAGAATCGAGTCGGAGGGCGCCGCGAACGACGCGGTCACGTACGTGCTCCCGGCTCCAACCCCGGTGACGAGCCCGTCAGAGGCCACAATGGCGACGCTCGGATCCCGGGATTCCCAGGTCAGGCCCGCACCTCCCGTCAGGTTCCCGAAGGCGTCCTGAAACGTGGGCGCCAGGAACGCCGTCTCGCCGTTCGCGTTGAGGAGAATCGAATCGGCGATCAGATGCGCCGTGATCGGCGCTCCGGGCTGAGCGGTGGCCGCGAAATCGACCGTTACCACGTTGCCCCACGATTCGATGCTCGCGCTGGCTTGCTGGGGGCCGGCTCCGGTGCCGAGTAGCCAGACGGCCCCGGCGTGCCCCGTCTGATCGCTCAGCGTCTCGGTTGAGGAGGTGATCGACCCGGATCCCGCGCCCACGCTCCACGTGACGGTCGAGCCTTGGTAACCGCCGCCCCCGAGGTCTTCGACTCGGACCGAGAGCGCGAGTTCGGTGGCTACCTCGCCTGACACTGCGGTCGGCCCCGCCGCGAGGAGCGTCAACTCCGGCTCGACGCGCGCGCTCACCTGTGCCGTGTGCGGCCCGGCCTGCGCCGAGATGAGCACGATCCCCGCGGCAGCGGCCGTCACCTGCCCGTTGCTGTCGACGGTTGCGATCGCGTCATCGGCGGACGTCCACGTCACCGACGGAGCGGTGATCACAAAGCCGAGCCGATCGAAGACCGTCACCGCTAGCGCCGCCGTTTCCCCTGGTTGGCTCAGCACGACCGAATCCGGCTGCAATAGAATCGATGCGGGCGCCTGTTGTACCGCCACATGAGCCGTTCGCGCCGCTTGGTTCGATACCGCTGTGATGAATGCGGTTCCGTTACCGACGGATGTCACGAGACCCGCCGTCGAAACGCGGGCCACCGTCGTGTTGGAGGAGGTCCAGGTCACCGGCGCCTCGCCGAAGCCGGCTCCACCGGCGTCTCTCACCGTGGCGGTCAACCGCAGCGTGTCGCTCAGGGCGTCGAACGCGATCGAGTCCGCGGACAGAGCGATCGAGTCCGCGATCTGGGCGACCGTGATCGTCGAGGTGGCGAGAGCCGAGCCTGAGATGGCCGCGATCGGGGTGTTCCCGTTGCTGATCGCGGTCACCAAGCCGTCGGCCGACACGGTCGCGACCAGCGAGTCGAGCGCAGTCCAGGTCACGACCGCAGCGACGATCGTGCTACCCCCCGAGTCCTCCACGGTGGCGCTGAGGCGAAGCGTATCTCCCAGCACCGCCAGAGAGACCGCATCAGCGGAGAGCGTGAGCGACGCCGCGATCTGCCGCACCGTCACGCTGACCGACGCACTCGCCGAACCGGACGTCACCGTGACCGTTGTGACACCGTTGCCCACGGCCGTGAGGAGGCCAGCGTTCGAAACGGTCGTCACCGACTCGGCCAGCGATACCCACGTGAGCTCGGCCTCGTTCATCGGCTCGCCTTCCTGGTCGAGCACGGTCACGCTCAGTTGCTCGGTCTGCCCCAGGGCGGAGAACGAGATACTGTTCGATTGAAGCGTCAGCGTAGTCGCCGCAGGCACGATCGGCGCGATCGCGTCGGAGCACGAGGCCAGCCCCAGAGCCAACAGCCATGCATACAGCGGGCGGCGGACCACTCCGGTGCGGCCCGCTACTTTCCTGTCCACGTCTCTGGAGTCAATTGCCATTGGGGGTGTGCTCGAGTCTCTCAACTGCAACGCGCTCCCGGGCTGCGTCGACAGCTTCCCGGCTCGCCCGGCAGCGTGCAGGCGCCCAACCATCTGGACCACGCAAGCCCCGTACCCCGCTCAAGTCGTGCTCCATGATCCATAATCAACCATAGACAAGTGTGTTCATCCTGTTGTTGCACAATCTATTACGTGCGCTGCTAAGAGTGGGATCTTGCCTCGGCCTCCGGGGTGCGGCAAAGTGCGATATGGGTTTGAACTACGGCAGGTTGCGGCATTCCACCGCGAAATCACGGCAATTTGTCGTTCTTCGGTGTCGTTCTAGACTGCTCTCCAGCAGCACTACTCGCCCAGGTAGGCCTTTGGGTTCCCTACGCCGAGCGGCGGCGCGGGATGAAACGGGGCACTCGAGCGCAGTAGCCGGCGTACTCCGACCCGAACCTATCGTGCAGCTCCTTCTCTTCAGCCAGCACCACGAAATGGAACGCGAGTGCAAGTCCCGGCACGTACAAGTACACGGTGAGGTAGTTGCAGAACAACGCAGTCGCCAGCAATCCGAACATGAAGGCGAGGTACCGCGGATGCCGGATCTTACCGTAGATCCCGTCCGTCAGGAGCTTCGCCCCTCTCCCAGCGGGATCGATCTCGGGTAGCCCTACCAGCATCCCCAGCTTGAGGTGCTTGCGGCAACGCACTTCGAGCACGACAGCCACCGAGTAACTGACGACTGCAGCAGGAACCAGTGCGATGTTCGTACCGAACTCGACTGCCAGTAGCGGATGGCGTAGCAGAAACAGCAGCACCCAGGTCGCGAGGGCCGCCAAGCCAACGATGATCATGGTCCACACCGGACCGAGACGCCGCCAGAAACCGATGAATGGGTGCAGCACCAGCCACGCGAGGACGGATGCGGGGAACGAAACGACCACAATCAGGGCAATCACGTAGCGTGCGGTATCCATGGTCCGGGCCTCTGGAAAGCGTCCGATCGGGCCGGGGAGCTGGATCGGGCTTGAATGGCATTAGATGAGACAATGATAAATATTAGCTATAGCTAAAACAAGCCGCCGCCGTGGGGTTGTGCCCACCCTGCACCACTCGCGACCGCCCCATGGCCACTCCCACGGGTCCGCCCGCTGCCCACCCCACCGTGCTCACCAGCACCCACAACAGCCACAAGCCCCAGCCCACGGTCAAAGGCCTATCGGAGGGTTCGGCTCGGCTCTGACGTCACGCGTGATTTCTTTGGCCTCGAGCTGAAAACACTGTCGTCCGGATCCATGGACCCAGAGGTTTTTCGCCGGGTCACTGGAGGTCTCCTCAGACTCGCGCTCGAAGCTCGCGCATACCTCATAGTTGATGCTGTCCAGCGGTTGGTAGCCGTAGAACTCAGAGCTTGCGGGGTCACCGGTCTTGATGCTCACCCCGGGCTCGGCGTTCAGCTCGTCGAGCGACGCCGGCAACCGGGAATGCCGGGTCCAGTAGAGATCGGTGGCGGCCACGATCGCCTGCAGGTCCACCACCCGCCGAGCGTCGACTCGACGCGCGCGTTCCTCCCTCGGTGACCCGAGCACGAAGAGGCCTGCCACCACGGCCGCGACGACAGTCGTCACCGACGCTCCCAACAGGACAGATCCAGGTGAGAGTTTCATTCGGGGACCTCCTCTTTGCGGAGGTCCCGGCGGAAGTGTGCGAACACAGCCCCGGCGATTACGCCAACCGTGAGGACCTTCAGCACAAAACGAGTCGTCAGCTCGCCGCCGAGCAAGTTGTAGACGATGCTCGTCACATCACCGATCAGAATGCTCGCGGCCACGAAGAGGGTCAGGTACGTCAGCCAGCGTCGCACCTTGGAGAGCCGTCGGCTCGGATCGCGCCGCACAGCACGCTCGTTCGTCCACGAGACAAAGACGAATACGGGAAACGCCACGACGAGCAGGGAGATCGCCCAGCGGATTGCCTCGCGACTCGCCTGCAAGGCGAGCACTGGATCGACGGCGGGGTCCGGGAAGGCCCGATTGATCAGTTGGAAGATGAGACCGCCCAGGTTGAACGCGCTGACGTACAACGTGCTGAACAGGACGAGATACACGAAGGCCTCTCGGGCGATGAGGTAGGGCTTGGGGCGCGGAACCGGTATCGGGAACTCGAGGTCGGCGAACCTTCCCATCGCGCCTCGAACCTGATCGGTGGGCCAACCGGCCCGGAGGAGAACTTCCTCTAGCTGCGCGCGCGGCAGGCCCCGGTCGAGGCCTTGCTGCAGAAAGCCGGTAAGCTGCTGGTTGCTGGCCATGACTCACTCTCCTAGCTTGTTGACGGTGTCAACATACACTTGAATGTTGACGTTGTCAACAGTTTCGATCATCTTGATGTATGACCAATTCAGCCAGGGCGTATCATCACGGGGACCTACGGGCGGCACTGCTGGACGAAGCCGCCGCAATGATCACCGAGGAAGGTGCTGCGAGCGTGACCATGCGGGAGCTCGGTCGGCGGCTCGGCGTATCGCGGGCCGCACCCTATCGCCACTTCGCGGACAAAACCGCACTGCTGGTTGCTGTTGCCGCGGCTGGGTTCGACCGGCTCAGCGGCCGCCTGCAAACCAACGACGGAGGCGGCCCGCGATCCAGCGTCGAGCGGTTCCGGCGGATGGGTGAGGAGTACGTGCGCTTCGCCGTCGAGAATCCGGCGCACTACCGCCTGATGTACGGTAAGGAGGCACTCACCCGCCAAGACCGACCCGAGTTACGGGAGGCCGCAAACGCCATATTCGACCAATTGGTCGGCGTGTTCCAGGCCCATCAGCGCAGCGGCGCGATCAAACGGCAGGATCCTCGAGCGCAGGCCTACGTGGCCTGGAGCGCGGTGCACGGGCTGGCATCATTGTGGATCGAGGGACAGATCCAGGCCACCGCTGACATTGATGGGCTTACCCGGCAGACCACCCGCACGCTGTTGGACGGGATGCGCGTTCGCCGTCGGCGTGGAGCGTAGACGGGTTTGGGTAATGGCGTTCGCTTGTTTCTGCTCCGGACGTCTTCCTGAAACAGAGCCCACCGCTGACTCTAGTAACACATCGAGTATCTCCCTAGTGCTGACATCCTTGTCCTGGCGGAGCACACATCATACAACGCACTTCTTCGATACATATGTCAAACGCCACCTTTCGCCCGACGGGGACCGGGGTACATTCCCGCTATTCTAGGTGACGGCTCAACGCTCAGGAGTTGTAGGCAATGGATAAGAGACTACTACTACTCGCCGCCCTGCTTGCCCCCTCGATTCTCTCCGCGCAGCAATCCGGTGACCTTGCGATCGTCGGCGGTCGAGTGATCGATCCGGCCTCGGGTCTGGCTGCAGTGCGCAACGTGCTCGTCAGGGGAGACCGCATAGTGGCGGTTACCGAGCAACCGATCGAGGGGAGCCGGACCATCGACGCATCAGGCTTGGTAGTCGCACCGGGTTTCATCGACATTCTGGCGCGCATCCGTACAAGCCGGGAACCACAACGCTACAAGATCAAGGATGGTGTCACAACGGTGATCAGCATGCACGGTGGTCCAGTTGACGTAGACGGTTGGTACGACTCTTTCGAAACGGATGGCTCGCTTGTCAACTACGGAACGACCGTGGGCCACCCCGACATACGGGAAGCCGCCGGGGTCACTGACCTGTACGTTCCTGCCAGTCGAGATCAACGCAGAGCGATGATGCGGATCGCGGCTGAGGCTGTTGACGCAGGGGCCGTCGGAATCGGGTTTGGTGTCAACTACACGCCCGGGGCGTCTTACGAAGAGATTGTCGACATGTTCCAGGTCGCGGCTGACCACGGAGTGCCGGCACATGTGCACTCCCGCTACAAGGGTTCGGTGTTTCCCGAGACAATCGTTCAGTCGGTGCAGGAGGTGATAGCGGCCGCAGCGATTACCGGCGCCCGCTGCCAGATAGTCCACCTCGCTTCTTCGGCCATCGGTTCGATGGAAGCCTCGCTCGAGATGATCGCGGGTGCCAGGCGTCACGGTGTCGACATCATGGCGGACATCCATCCGTATCTTGCCAACAGCACCCGTCTGGAGTCCGCGTTGTACGATCCCGGATGGGAGGAGAGGTTCGGAGGCGTCACGGTCGACTCGATCATGCTGGTGGATACCGGCGAGAGGTTGAACGCCGAGACTTTCGAGCTGTGGCGTGAGCGAGGGGCTACAATAGTCACCTTCTTCATTCCCAAGCA
>JBDGXD010000071.1:0-14878 GCA_039584755.1 Gemmatimonadota bacterium | reverse complement strand
GCTGTTTCTCCTCCCGCTCCCACTCCTCCCGCGACTTCATCACCTTTTCCTTGCCGGCCAACACTGCTTGCGAGCGGGCCGCCTCCGCGTCCCTCTTAGCCTCCGTCAGCAACCGCTCTGCCTGCTGTTCGGCGGTTCTACCCGCCAACTCCGCCATCCTGCGTTCCGCACGGCGCCCCAGCATGTAGAAAGCCGCCCCGGCGATTCCAGCTGTGCCGAGAACGGCCAATATCAATACGAGCAGGTCAGTGCCCATGTATCTATCTCCGGCCAGCGACGCAGACGTGGTCCCGGTGCGCCGCCGTATATTCGGTAAACTAGTTTTAGTGTCGACTAATCTCCCATCATACAAGTTACCCGCCGTCACCGCGCGAGGCAAACGATCCGCTTGCCCGGGACGTGCGTTTTGCCGGGGGAAGAACCCGACACAGGTCGGTGGCCAGGTTGGTGACCCGGTCGGCCACCTCCCGGGAGGCACGCCGCTCCTGGAACAGCTCGTCGGTGATGGCAAGCGCAGCCAGGATCGCCCCCTTGTGGATCTCCACCATGGTGCTGGCCGAGAGCACCTCCTTGAGGGCACGGTCCACGTGTTCGGCGACAGCTCGTGTGTACTCGGCCGGACGATCCGACTTGAGAGTGTATTCTTCGCTCCCAATTGTCACCTTGACCACCGTCTTCTTTGGCGTCATCGAGCCTGGTCCTCCATACCCACCTGCTCTTCCAAGAAGTTCAACCGCTCAAGTAGGCCGTCCACTCGACTCCGAGCCGCGTGCAGACGCTCGGTCATCTCCTCGTTTTCCTGCTCCAATTCTTGAATTCGCTCGCGTGAGGCAACCGAGTCATGGTCCGCCCCCATCTCTGCCCGCTGTGTCTCAGCCTTGAGCGCTCTCCGCCGCCAGGACGCCAACTCGTCCTTGACGTGCTGCAACACTCTCTCGAGTTCCGTCAGTGCCTGAATATCAGGCCTCTCGGCGTTCAACACCAAACTTGTCCTTGAGCTGTTTGAGTACCCGCGAAACTGTCTTGTCGACTTCGCGGTCCTTTAGCGTACGGTCGGGCGACCTGAATACCATGCGCCACGCAACACTTCTACCTGCCAGATCGGATGTGCGGTACTCGTCGAATACGGTTATCGACTCGAGTAACTCACCCGCCGCCCGGACAATCCTGGTTTCCACCTCTCCGGCGCCAACACCGGGCGGGAGCACCAAGGCCAGATCTCGCTCGATTGGCGGCGTCGACGGCACAGGTTGGTGCTGCTTGAGTCTGGTGGATGATACCACCACATCGAGCTCAAAACCGTAGAGTGATGCCGCCCAGGCCGGTCTCTCTGTTGTCAATTCTCGAGCCCAACCCCTCTCCTCTCCCTCACCATCCGTCAGGCTCCACCCGACGTCCGACTCGGTGACCCGACCCTCGGCACCACACACCCGTATCGCTTCTTCAAAGATATCCTTGAGATCCCACTCGTCGTAATCTGGAGTCTTGCCGGCCGAGGACCAGTGCCGGGGCCAGCGAGCACCGGATACCACACCTGCCAGGCGCAGCGTTTCCTTCGGCTGCACTCCACTACCCGAGTCCCGAAACACCGTGCCGATTTCGAACAATCTGATGTCGCGTTCCCGTACCGACCAGTTGTATTGGGCCGATTTCATCAATCCGGGGAGTATCGACTCCCGCAGAAACACTTCATCGACCGACATGGGATTGAGAACAGCTTGGGGCTGCTGCTCACCCACACCGACCAGAGATACCGAACGAGCTTCGTTCAGCCCAATTGCGGTCAATACACGTCGCACGGTTGCCTTGAGCGACTCCACCGGATCGTCCGGAACGCTGCTCGGCCGGAACGGTCTCATTTCCGTGGGGAACTCATCGTATCCCTTGAGCCTCGCCACCTCTTCAATCAGATCGACTTCTCGGGTCACATCGGGTCGCCAACCCGGGACTTGTACCGCCAGCCTCTCTTTCTTCGGCGCCACGACGAAGCCCACACTGCTCAGCAAACGTTGAGTCTCTTCACTCGCCACCGGAGTGCCGAGTAGCTGTGCAACCCGCTCCGGCCGGAGGAACACCGAGCGGCTCTTGTGCACCTTGGGGTAGACATCGACTGGCGCCTCAGGTTCTTCTCCTCCGGCGACAGCTCTGATCAACGTAGCGGCCCGACGGATGACATCGGGCATGGCAGCCACATCCGTCCCACGCTCGAAACGATACGACGCGTCGGTACTCATCTTCAGCGCTTTGCGGGTGGCCCGGATGCGCTTGGGATCGAAGTAGGCACACTCCAACAAGATGTCCGCTGTATCCTCCGAGACCTCAGAATCACCGCCACCCATCACCCCTCCGATTGCCGTCGCACCCGCGCCATCGCAGATCAAGGTCATTCCGTCTGCCAGCTCACGCTTCTCGCCATCGAGCGTCGTCATCCGCTCTCCCGATCGGGCCGGGCGCACAACGATCTCGTTGCCTCGAATCTTGGCCAGGTCAAATGCGTGAAGCGGTTGGTTCAGCTCGTAGAGGATGTAGTTGGTAGCGTCAACCACGTTGTTTATTGGACGGGCACCCACGCTGCGCAACCGGGCCTGCAGCCAATTGGGAGACGGGCCAATCTTCACGCTACGGATCACCGCCGCCATGTATCGCGGGCAACCCTCAACATCTTCGATACTGATGTCGACCCCAGCCACCGAGCCCTTACCCGGAGTGGTTTTCGGCAGCTGGCTACCAGAAGGTGCGTTGGGAATCGGCTCTAATTTGACCGGGACACCTAGTGCGGCACCGAGCTCGCGCGCCACACCTTTGTGGCATAGAAGGTCGGGCCGGTTGGCGGTTACGTCGAGTTCCAATCTCGTATCGGACAGCTGCAGGGCATCGAGGAACTTGGCTCCGGGTGCGGCTTCAGTGGTCAGCTCCATTATGCCTTCGTGATCGGTTCCCAAATCCATCTCGCGTTCGGAGAGGAGCATACCGTTGGAGAGCACGCCGCGGATTTTGCGCGCCGTCAGCTTCAGACCTCCCGGCAGCACTGTCCCCACGGCTGCGTAGGGATACTTCTTCCCTGCCGTCACATTGGGAGCACCACAAACGACCTCGATGGTGTTGGAACCGTCGTTCACTTGACACAGGGTGAGGCGATCCGCAGCGGGATGACGTTGCACGCTTTCGACCACCGCCACGACCACGTCCTCGAGTTCTTCGAACAGCGGCTCCACCGCATCGACCGGGGCACACAGCATGGCCAGGCGGTTGGCGGCATCGCGCGGATCGACTTCCCGACCGAGCATTGCCGATATCCAGTTGATGGAAACGTTCACTGTTACTCCACGAACTGATTGAGAAACCGCATGTCATTCTCGAACAGCAGACGGATGTCCGGAATACCATACTTCAACATCGCTATTCGATGGGGACCCATCCCGAAAGCGTAGCCCGTGTATCGCTCTGCGTCGAGGTCGCAATTCTCCAGCACCGCAGGGTGTACCATTCCCGCACCCATGATCTCGATGTAACCCGAATACTTGCAGGTGGAACAGCCCGAGCCCTTACAGATGTGGCACTGTGCATCGACCTCGGCCGATGGCTCCGTGAACGGGAAGAACGAGGGCCGAAACCTCGTCTTGGCACCTTTGCCAAAGAACCGCTTGACGAAGAAATCGATGGCAGCTTTGAAGTCGACGAAGCTCACTCCCTCGTCAACAACGAGCCCCTCTATCTGCTCGAAGACGGGTGCGTGCGACGGATCCCACGCATCCCTGCGGTAGCACTGCCCCGGTACGACGATTCTCACCGGCGGCTTGAACTTCTCCAGCGTGCGGGCCTGCATCGGCGACGTGTGGGCACGCAACACTATGCCCGGGCTCAGGTAGAATGTGTCTTGCATGTCGGCTGCAGGATGATCCAAGGCAATGTTCAGCTTGGTGAAGTTGTACGCCTCGGTTTCGGCCTCCGGACCCACCACGCGCGTGAACCCGAGCTCTCGGAAGATGTCACAGATTTGGTCTACTACGGCGGTGACGGGATGAACGCTGCCGCGCCAAACCGGCCGGCCAGGCATCGATCGATCGTGATCGCTGCCGGCCACAGCATCACTTGCGAGCGCGGTCTCGCGCCGTTTGAGGGCGGCCTCGACTTCATTTCTTATTTCGTTTGCGCGCGCACCGACCTCGCGCCGTTCCTCGGCGGGCAGCTGCCCCACAGAACGGAGTATCTTGGTCAGTGCGCCAGCCTTGCGACCCACCAACTCGGTGCGTAGCTGGGCCAGTTTGGAGGCGTCGGCAGTTCCGATGTCTGCTACCGCAGCAAGCGCCGCCTCGAGCTGTTCATGAACGGTCGGATTGGACATGGATTGGTCCGACCCTGGTTAGAGGCTCTTTTTCGCGACCTCCGCGAGCTCGCCGAAGGCCGTCGGATCGTGTACAGCCATATCTGCCAGGATTTTGCGGTTGATCTCAACGCCCGCCTGCTTCAGGCCAGATACGAACCGACTGTACGAGAGATCGTGCGACCGCGCCGCGGCGTTGATACGCACAATCCACAGCTGGCGAAAATCTCGCTTCTTACGACGCCGGTCACGATAGGCGTACCGCAATCCGCGCTCAACCGTCTCCTTGGCAGACTTGTAGAGCTTGCTTCTTCCTCCGCGCGCCCCCTTCGCGGCCTGCATGATCTTCTTCTTGCGCTTGTGGTGCGCAACGTTGCTCCTGACTCTGGGCATCTTTCTCTCCTAAGCCTGCAACAGTCCCTTGATCCGGGACTCGTCAGCCTTTGCTATCAGCGTTCCCTGACGCAAGCGGCGCTTGCGCTTGGGATGCTTCTTGGTGAGGATGTGGCTCTTGTAGGCCCTGAAGCGTCGAACTTTGCCCTTCGCAGTCAGGCGAAATCGCTTCTTTGCACTGGAATTCGTTTTCTGTTTGGGCATCTTCGTTCATCTCTAGTGCGACTGTAATCGACATGATCGGTCTGGCCTATCTCAGACCGTCTGCGGGCTACGGCGAAATTTGGCAACTGTTCGCCCGATTCCTGAGGCCTTCCGTGTCAGCTGCTCAGCAACTCAGCACCTATCGCGGCGCCAATACCATCGTCATGTTGCGCCCCTCGAGCTTCGCACGAGCCTCAACCTTGCCGACATCCTGCAGCGCTTCGTACACGCGATTCAGTACATCTTGCCCCAATTCCGGGTGTGTCACCTGCCGACCGCGGAACATCATGGTCAGCTTCACCTTGTTGCCATCCTCGAGGAACTTACGTGCATGCCGGGTCTTGAATTCGAAATCGTGATCACTGATTCCCGGCCGGTACTTTACCTCCTTCAGATGGATGACATGTTGCTTCTTCTTGGCCGCACGTGCCGCCTTGGCTTCTTCGAACCGGTACTTGCCATAATCCATCACTTTCACTACCGGTGGTCTGGCGGCGGGAGCAACTTCCACGAGGTCGAGATCTCGCTCTCGAGCGGCCCGCTGCGCTTCCTCAATCGGTACTATCCCGACCTGTTCTCCGTCAGCTCCGATCAGTCTGACTGGACTGATGCGTATCTGCTCGTTTACACGGACGCGCTGCTCCTCTTTGTCGTTGCGAACATTACGAACGGTCAGTTATGCAACCTCCTTCCAACTGTATTCGACAAAAAAAGCGGCTCCAGGTTCTCCGGAGTCCGCAGTCGTTCTAGACCTCGCCACTTGATCCTGGAAACCCTCGACGCACACTGGACAACCGCCGGTGGCAGAAGGGTGAAGCGTTCGCACGCTTACTTCGCTAATTGTCCCAACGAAGCTATCGGGCGCTCGAGACGCTGTCAACTGCCTTCAGGGGCAGGGATCGGTGGCCGGGCAGTCAGATCGGCTCGCAACAGTAGGATCGCTGGCCCTTTTTTACCCGGCCCAATCCCGTCTCAGGATCGTGCTCGAAGATCATGGTCCAACCCTCGGCCTCGGCACGCGCAAGCAGCTCTCCCTTGCTCTCGAGGGTCACGAGTGGCTCCAGATCGTAGCCCATGATCCAGGGAAGCGGTACGTGAGCTGAGGTCGGGATCAGATCGCCCAAGAAACAGGCGGTTTCCCCGGCATCGGAGATCAGTACCGACTGGTGATACGGTACGTGACCCGGAGTTGGGAGCAGCCGAATGCCGGGCAGCAAGTCCACTTCACCCTCCACCAGGTGCCACTTGTCTGCCTGCGCGACCGGCTCGAAGTTGTGGGCCAGATAGCTGGCTGCCGTCCGCTCGTTGGTGTTCCGAGCAAACTCGAGTTCCTTCTCCTGAACAACGTACTTGGCGTTGGGAAACGCTAACCTGACCTCCTTCCTCTCCTGATCTCTGTAAGTATTGCCACCAGCATGATCGAAATGCAGGTGAGTGTTGATCACATAGACGATTTCCTCAGGCCGATAACCAGCTTGAAGCAATGCGTCTTCCAACTGGGTGTGGCCTTCTTCTCCCCGGTTTTCCACACCGTAGATGTCCTTGAATTTCGCCTTCTCCTTGTTGCCGATTCCCGTATCGATCAGGATCGGACCTGCCATATGCTCGACCAGCAAGCAGCGCAGTGACAGCGGTATGCGGTTCAACTCATCCGCAGCAATCCGTTTCTCCCACAGGGGCTTGGGAACCACACCGAACATGGCGCCGCCATCGAGCCTCTGACGGCCCGTTTCCAGGGCGTGGCACCTGAATTTCCCAACAATGAACGTGGTTACCAGCGTCATAGATCGTCCATGGATCGAGGTTGCGCACTCCTCTTCCGCTTGCGTTTGCGTTTCCCCAGCCGACGCAGATCTTCGAGTGTCCTGGCCCCCTGCTCTTGTGCCAACTCGAGTAACCGCTGAAGTACCACAGCCGTTGCCAGAGCATCTCCCGCAGCCCTGTTACGGTCCGTGATCTCAACGCCGAAGTAGTTCGCCACATTGTCGAGTGAGCGTGAGCGCAGTCCAGGCACCAATCGACGGGTGAGATCGACAGTGCACAGACGGGGTCCGTGCAAAACGAGATCTCGGGCCGACCGCATCTCCCGCCCAACAAACAACCAGTCGAACCGTGCATTGTGTGCCACGAACACCCGGCCAGCCAGCACCGCCATTACGTCGTCGGCGATTTCTCCAAATGTCGGACGCTGCCTGACCATGGATTGCGTTATCCGGGTGAGTGCGGATGTGAATCGTGGAATCGCTCGCTCCGGGTTCACCAGAGAGTTGTAGATCAGCTCAGTCTTTTCTCCGGTCACCGCCACCACGGCGATCTCGACGATCCTGTCACCGCGACCCGCACTGTTTCCGGTGGTCTCGACGTCAACGACGGCGAAGGCACAGTCGCAGAGTTCGGGAGAACCCAAGGACAACTGCGCCAGGGCCCAACGGCCGTCACCCAAGCGGCGGACCCGCGGATCGGCTCCCAAGAGTGCCACCGCGACTCGATCGGCGACCAGTGGAGGCCCCTGCCGTAAGCCGATGACATCGTGTGCGAGCGTGGCGCTATCGGCCGGGCCAGTTGCCAGATACTCCAGGGTTCGGTCGACCAGTGTGCCGCTAGGATGTCCTTGAAGACCTCCACCCGCCAGAGGCCGTGGCTCCTGAGGGGTGCTGTCCTGTGACTCAGGTGATTTCGGGGTGGATGCAGTCATCGGTGAGAGAATCTCTGCAGACGTCGAGCGGGAGAGCACTCGTTTGCGCCGCGCCCACAAGCGAAGACGGCCCGCAATGGGCCGAACTCAGAGATCAGGTGCAGCGGCATGGGAGTCAATCTAAGCGTTTCGCAACGCGTAGCTCAACGTCTCCAACTCCAAAGCCATGTTCACGTCCTGCACAGTCACATCTTCGGGATGAGCCAACTGAATCGGCGCGAAGTTGAGGATGGCCTTTACACCCAGCCGGACCAAGAGATCGAGCGTCCGCTGCGCCACATCTGCTGGAATCGCAAGCACGGCTATGTCAATCGGGGCGTCTTTCAGATCGGACTCCAGTTCGCTGGCATGCCTCACTTCAACTCCGCTCCACGAACCCCCTACCTTTGCCGCGTCAACGTCGTAGACCGATACGACCTCGAAGCCCCGCTCAGCAAACCCGCGGTACTGCACCAGGGCGCGGCCGATCTTGCCGGCACCGATCACCGCCACACGATATTTCTTTCCCAATCCGAGTATGTCTCGCAGGCGTGCTGCCAACTCGACCACCTCGTACCCCATGCCTCGCTTGCCAAACGATCCGAAGAACGAAAGGTCTTTGCGTACCTGAGCCGAGGTCGTGTGACCACGAACGGCCATCTCATCGGAGTTGACCGTGTCTCTGCCGCGTCTCTCAAACTCCTCGAGCAGCCTGAGGTACACGGAGAGCCTTCGAACAGTGGATTCCGAGATCTTGCGCATCGGCAACTTGTGAAAATTTTCACAACATACTACGGCCACGGATGGGTGGGGTCAACCGGGTACGGGGAGCAGAGGGGGCAGGGTAACCACACTTCAGCCTTCAGACTTCGATATTCGGCCTTCCATCGCATGTCGAGTCACAATGGAAGGCTGAATGTCGAAGGCAGAACGTCGAAGGCCGAAGTGGCAGAACGGGGCCGGGCAGCCGTACCCCGCTGCTAATCTGGGTCGCGGTTGAGTACCCTGTACAAACGAACGATTGCCGCGGGCGATAGGCTTTCCGGCCTGGCGGTCGGGTCGAGATCGAGCTGGGATAGTTTTTCGTCGATCTCACGCGGGTCGGCTCGCCCAACCGAGCGTAGGATCCGGCGCAGTTGCTTTCTCCGTTGGGAGAAGAGAGCAGTGTTGAAGCGGCGGAAATCCGAGATTTCGTCGCTGGTCAGGAGCGGCTCCGACCGCGGTGTGATCCGGACTACGGCCGAGTCCACTTTGGGCGGAGGTGCAAACGATCCCGGCCGTACGATGAACAGCCGCTCCACGGTGGCGACAGATCCAACACCGACGGTTAGAGCCCCATAGGTCTTGTTTCCATGTTTGGCGACTAGCCGGTCCGCCACCTCGCGTTGAATGAGAAAGACGATGACCTGAGGCAGCGGTGGCACCAACGCCTTGTCGATCAGTGGCGACGTGATGTAGTAGGGGATGTTGCCGACGACCTTGAAGCGGGGATCCGGGAGCGGGGAGCGGGGAGCGGAGAACTGCAGGGCCTCGCGCAGTTCTCGGTGCCAATCTACCTCCGTAGCATCACCGCACACGACATGCACACCCTGCATCACCGGATCTCCTGCCGCCACCTTCGGCCGCCGCTCACCGCTCCCCGCTCCCGGATCCCGCAGCAACTCTGCAAGCTTCTCATCTCGCTCAATCGCGATCACGCGCCCAACTCGGGGCGCCAATCTGCGAGTCAAGCTGCCCTTCCCCGGTCCTACTTCGATTACAACGTCTTCGGGCTCTGGTTGCAGTGCGTCAACGATCCTGTCCAGGATCGCGGGATCCGTCAGAAAGTGCTGGGCGAGACGGCGTCCCACTCAGGCCCGGAGTATGAGGATGGTCCGGTCATCGGTCGCCGGACCCGCAAACTCGCTGACTGCTGCGGCGACCGACTCCACGATTTCCACTGTGGGGGAATGGCGGTAGCTCTCGACGATATCCAGTACGCGATCTTCGCCGAATCTGGCTCCCGCCACGTCGCTGGCGTCGGCTATTCCGTCCGAGAATAGCACCAGCAGATCCTCACCCGTCTTCCACTCGGTGGTCCGCGCCGTGATCGCATCCAGATCGGCGAGCCCCAGCGGCGGGCTGGTCGCCGTCAGACGCTCCCGCTCGGCGTTGCCAAGCAGTCGAAACGCGTGTGGGTGCCCGGCGTTCGAATAGCGCAACGCACCCGAGCGCCGGTCGGCAACCCCATAAAACAGAGCCAGGTGCATCTCCGTCTCAGATAGTTCCTTGCGTACCGACTCGAACAGAGCGCGGAGGGCCCCGTCCGGAGTGGCGGCCTCGCCCGCGTGAATACCAGCGGCGGACAGCACCAGAGCCATGATTAGCGCCGCCGAGAATCCGTGGGATGACACATCGCCCAGCATCACACCAACGCGTTCTTCACGCAGCCGCACGAAGTTGTAGAGGTCACCTCCCACGCCTTCCACCTGCTGGCACGTCGCCGCAGCATCCACGTTCGGACCCAGCACGGCCGGTGACGGCATGAGTTTGAGTTGCAGGTCATGTGCAAGTGTGAGCTCTTGACGCAAGCGCTGTTGCTCAACGTCCTGCGACACTAGACGCACGTTTTCAATAGCCACGGCGATCTGACTCGCAACGAGGGAAACGAGTCGGCGCTCGCCACCACTAAAGGCGTCTGTACCCGCGCGATCGGTCAGGTTGATGACACCTACAGGTCGCTGACTCCCGTCTGGTTGTGGGTATGCGATCGGCACCGACAAGAAGGCCGTTCCACGGTAGTCACGATCGCCCCCACACGCAGGATTGTCGGCGTCCTTGTCGCGCGGATTGTACGAGATTATGCGTTGCTCGCGGAATACCTGAGCAGCGATCGAACAGGAATCGTCAAGCGAGATCGGATCAAACAGATTCACATCCTTGCCCACGCCGGCGACGGCGTGGAGCTGCGCACTTTCATCGTCGTACACCAATATCGACGCCCGTTGCGCTCCCACGACCTGGCTCACAGCCGCGACGATCTTCTGGGCAGCCTCGTCGAGGTGAATTGTCGCCCCGAGTGTCTCACTGATTGTATAGACCAGCTCAATCTCTTCATACCGCGAGAAGAGAGCCTTTTGCAGCCTGAGGCTATCGCTCTCACGCGACAACAGATCGCCGAGCAATGGCTTGAGTTGTTGGGCTGTCTCGGCAGGGGTACGTGATGACTCGGAGACTTCGAACCAGTAGCCCTCGAGTCCCGGCACGATATTGAGCTCGCGGCCCTCATCGAGCGGTACGATCGCACCATCACTCTCGACTTCGACCGGTGGAGCAGTGACGTCGTCACATCCGAGAACCGGCCGGAATCGTCCGCGGCCGAAGCGCCACAGCCGGATGCGGCACTCGGTCAGCGTGCCGAGTCCGGTCAGGACGGCATCCAGCTGATCTAGGCGCGGTGCAGGATCATGCAGATGGAGTTACCTCGTTCGTTGAACTGGACTTCGTCGACCAGTTGGTGGATCAAGAACAGACCACGTCCTTTGGCCAGTTCCAGCTTGTCAGGGGTTGTCGGATCCGGAATCACACTGGGGTCGAAACCATCACCCTCATCGCGGACCTGGACCGACACCCACTCGTCGGTGACGACCACAGTCACATCGACGCGTTTGGCAGGGTCCATGCGGTTGCCGTACACGATTGCGTTCGACAGCGCTTCACACAGGGCTACACGGAGCTTGAACCGGGCAGCCTGCGGTGGGATGCCGTTCGCCAGACAGTGACGAGCCACGAGATCGCCAGCCTCCTCGATGAAATCGAGGTCCGTGGGAACTCGCAGCGAGATCTCAATATGACGATCCGGCGTTCCCGCCGGTGGCATCTCGCTCCGCCGTAGACTCAGCCGCAACGGCGATGTCACGTTAGAACGCTGCCAACGCTTCTTCTGCCGATTCGTTTATCGCGAACAGGGAATCGAGCTTTGTCAACTCGAACAGTGTACGCAGATCCTCGTTCAAACCGGCGAGGCGCAGCTCACCACTCACTTCGCGGATCTTCTTGGAAAGCGAGACCAGAACACCCAGTCCGGATGAGTCGATATATCCGGTGCTGGTGAAGTCGATAAGGAACTTCCGCTCTCCCCCCTCCAGCGCGTTCAGTACCTTTTGCTTCAGCTCGTGCCTATTCCCGACGATGAGCTGACCGTCGACGCCCAGCATGACTACTCCCTTTTCCTCATCCTTGCGAAACGTAAAGCTCATGACTCCTCCAGTTGGATGCTAGGACGTTACTGTCGCCTGCAAGAGAGCAACAGCCGCTACGTCCACGATATCGGCCGCTGTCGCGCCACGCGACAGGTCGGCCATCGGCCGGCCGAGCCCCTGGATTATGGGACCGATGGCGCTGGCACCAGCCAATCGCTGCACCAGTTTGTATGCTATGTTCCCGCTGTCAAGGTCAGGGAACACAAGTATGTTGGCCTGACCCGCCGTTTCGGACTCCGCCGCCTTGCGGAGAGCTACCTCGGGTACAATCGCGGCGTCCCCCTGGACCTCACCATCACAGGCCACTTCGGGCGCAAGCTCGCGAAACCGCTCCACCGCCCGGCGCACCTTCTCCACTCCCGGACCAGCGGCACTTCCCTTTGTGCTGTAGGACAAGAAGGCCACTCGGGGAGCGTCCCCCACTATCAGTTGTCGGTCCCTCACCGCAGAAATTGCAATCTCGGCCAGTTGACCGGCATCGGGTGCGGGGACAACGGCCGAATCGGTGAAGGTCAGCACCACATCTCTTGCACCGGTCTCGGGGTGGTCATCTCGAGGCCAGCTGGGACAGAACGGGCAGAACATGTAGAAGGAGCTACTCACCGTTTTCACTCCGGATGCGGGACCGATAGCCCACAGGCCGGCGCGGATGACATCCGCCGTGGGGCAGGTGGCTCCGGCCACTCCAGCGTCGGCCTCGCCGAGCGCCACCAGTCCGGCCGCAAGCATGATGGGATCGCTGGCCAACTGTCGGGCGTGGGCTTCACTCTCGACCTGCTCAGGTTTACGGCTGGCGAGGAGGCTCGCCACACGGTCGACTCTGGGGTCGTCAGATGATGTCTGACCCAACATCACGACGCGCGCCATGCCGACAGCCTCAATGACCGACGCAGCCTCTCTGACCCGATCATCCCATCCCTCAGCCAGCACTACGGTCCCGCCCGCGGCTCCAGCCCGCCGATGAAGATCCTTCCTGAAGCTCACCGGTCGAGTTTCTCTCCCAAGGCCCGTTTCACGACCGGGTGTACGAAATCACCGACATCGCCGCCGAGCGCAGCGACTTCTCGTACCAGACTCGAACTCAGGAACGTGAGATCAACCGCCGGCGTCAGGAAGACAGTCTCCAACTCACTGTATAGCTGGCGGTTCATGAGGGCCATCTGAAACTCGTACTCGAAATCGCTCACCGCTCGGAGACCTCTGATGACCAGCGATGCGTCATTCTCTTGTGCGAATTTGGCCAGCAGCCCATCAAACGACCGTATCTCGACCCCGGTGAATCGTCCGAGCACCTGCTGCAACAGGTCGATGCGTTCCTCGAGGGTGAACAGCGGGACCTTGGAAGGGTTTACTGCTACCGCTACAATGATCTCGTCGGTGAACACTAGGCTGCGACGGATGATGTCTTCGTGGCCCCGCGTCACCGGATCGAACGAACCTGGGTAGATAGCTATTCGTGCCATGATCCATAGCAAAAGGTTAGGGCAACGTCACCGTAGCGACGGGTTTCGTCGCCCGGACAATCTAGCGATGCCCGGTGTTCGACACTGAGCACCCGGGCGAACGTACATTGGCGAAAAACCTCCAACAATTGCAGTGCTTGATTCGTCGGATAAGGTGGATCGGCCACCACTATGTCGTACGACCCTTCCGGCAAGCGCTCAGCGAACCGAATGGCATCACCGCGGTATACCTGGGCTCTCTGCTTCACTCCCAGAGTCTCTAGGTTAGCTCGAATAGTGCCAACCGTCTTCGCCGACACTTCCACAAAATCCACGTGCCGCGCTCCCCGTGACAACGCCTCCATGCCGAGAGCTCCCGACCCGGCGAACAAGTCGAGCACACGAGAGCCTGTCAGAGTTGGCGCAAGGATATTGAACCACGCCTCGCGCACCTTCTCGGTGGTCGCCCGCACCCGTCGATCGCTGGGTGGCTTCAGCCGCCGTCCCCTGAACTCTCCGGCAGTGATGCGCATCAGTCCGCGGACTTGATCTGTACAACTCGGGCCTGCAACGTGCTGGTCCCGCGCCACTCATTGCGGCCCAATTGCAGTGCCACGTCGACCCTGTCACGCCACCAACCGTCGTCGACCCTGTCTGCCCACCCGAAGCCGATCGCGGGAATAGTGCCAGTGCCATCGTCCAGCGTGAATCTCAAGTGATTGGCACCCACCGTTGTGGGCTTTCTAGCATAGGCCCGCTCGATGCCAAACACCGGTGCCGGATTACCGGCCCCGCACGGTTCCAAGTGCCGCATCAGTCGCTCCAGGTCGTCATCCAGCGATCGCACCGAGCCAATCATGTCAACTCGCTGAGTCGGTATCAGGTCGTCACTCGAAAGCTCGGCGAGCGCGACCTGATTGAATGCCTCGCAAAATGGTACGACTCTGTCACGCCGCACGGTAAGGCCGGCCGCGGCCTTGTGACCGCCCCATCGTACCAGATGTTCGGTGCATTGGGCGAGAGCGTCGTACAAGTTGAACCCGGGGATGCTCCGGCCCGATCCCTTACCCTCACCCCCCTCGAGCCCAATCATGACCGTGGGTCTGTTGTAACGCTCGACGACCCGAGAAGCCACAATACCGATCACACCAGGATGCCAGTCATCGCGGGCCAATACCAGACCATGGTACTTGTTCAGATCGATACTGTTTTCGATTTCATCTACAGCTTCGTTCAGGATTCGCTCATCGATCTCCTGACGTCGGGCATTGATCGTATCGAGCGATACCGCTAGCTCGCGGGCAGCACGAGGATCGTCTGTGAGCAGCAGTCTGAGTCCCTCCATCGACTCGCCAACCCTGCCTGCCGCGTTTAGTCGTGGCGCCAGGACATAACCCACCTGCCCACCCCGAATCGGCTTGCCGCACAGGCCGGTCACCTCGAGCAGCGCACGCAGTCCGGCCCAGCGGGTTTGTTCCATCACCTTGAGACCGTGACGCACCAGAGTTCGATTCTCTCCAACCAGAGGCACGATATCCGCCACAGTGGCGAGCGCCACCAAGTCGAGCAAATGGAGCGCAACGTTGTCTGCCAAGCCAAG
>JBDGXD010000070.1:0-14925 GCA_039584755.1 Gemmatimonadota bacterium | reverse complement strand
CTGACATCGCATTCACGGTCGAGTTGCTGAGTCGACCTGACGTGGGTTACCTGGCGCAGGGCGAAGTCACTATCACCGTGCTGGATGACTCGACGTTCATCTACGAGTCGACGCTCAACTCTCCGCTGGCTGATTACCGCACCTACTACCCCAAGCACCTGCTCGACACGCTCGACCCGACGAAGTTCTACGAGTGGGAGTTCTGGACTCAGCCCGTGGGCAACGGCCCCTACCGCTACGTCAGGCACGTCCCCAAGACGATGATGGAGTTGCACGCCAACGCCGACTACTTTCGAGGGAAACCGGCCGTCCAGCGCGTGGTGTTGAAGTTTGGTGAGCCACAACTGACGGAGTTGTTGGCGGGGAGCGTCGACGCTCTGACGTCGGTGAGTACGCTGGATCTGCTGAAAATAGCCGATGATCCTCGGTTCGAAGCCTACCATCAGTACGGCGTCGATGTCGAAGCCATTTACTGGAACCACCGGAGTGAGTTGTTCCGCGACGCACGAACCCGGCGAGCTTTGACGCACGCCATCGATCGGCGTGAACTGCTGGATCTGTTGAACTTGCCGGCAGACCTGCCGCTGTTCGATGTGGTCTTCAGCCAGCGCCAGTGGAGTGAGTTGCCCGGGTCGCTGCCCCACGATCCCCGTCAGGCCGTGAGGTTGCTGGAGGAGGCCGGCTGGCTCGATGTGGATGGTGACGGTGTGCGCGAACGAGGCGGCAGAGAGTTCGCCTTCGCACTTCTGGTGAGCGGTACGGACGGCAGACGGATCGGTGTTTACGTCCAGGATCAACTCCGCAGGGTCGGCATCCGCGCCGAGCTGCGGACGGTGGCCGACTGGGCCACGCTGTTTGGAACGGTGCGGGCCGGCGATTTCGATGCAGCCGTATTTGGTCACCTGATGGACGTGGGCTCGGTGCGGGGGCATCTCGCGTTGTTCGGGGCCGACTCGTACGTGGGCTATGAGAGCCGCGAAGTCGTTGAGCTATTCGAGGCGATCGCCGAGAGGGGAGATCCTAGAGAGCAGGACGCACTGTTCACCAAGTTGTGGCCGCTGTTCCAGCGGGATGTGCCCGCTACTTTCCTGTACCCTCGAGTGTCGACCCACGTCGTGCGCAGCTGGATTCGCGGGCTGGCCAGCCCGTTTCGCGGTGACCCCGTATGGTACATGGAAGAACTGTGGATCGACGATGAGAGCTAGCGTCTAGCCCCTATGTTCCGCTACATCCTCAGGCGTCTGCTGTTAGCCATCCCGTTGCTACTCGGGATCGCCACGATCACGTTCTTCGTCTTGCATCTGGCGCCCGGCGACCCCATGGACATGTACCTCGAGCCGCGCCTCCGACGGCAGATGGACCCTGCAGTGATGGAGCTCATCCGGGAGAAGTACGGCCTGGACCAGCCGGTGCACGTGCAGTACGTGAAGTGGCTCGGCAACCTGGCAACCGGCGATTTGGGCGAGTCGTTCCGTTACCGCCGCCCCGTGGCCGACCTCATCGCCGAGCGAATTCCCTATACCTTGCAGCTCTCCATCCTGGCCCTGTTGTTCGACGCGCTGATCGGAATCGCACTGGGCATCTTCTCAGCCGTGAAGCAATACACCCGCTGGGACAAGAGCGTCACCGTTGGATCGTTGATCGTCTATTCGATTCCCGGGTTCTGGTTGGCGTTGATGCTCGTGCTCGTGTTTTCCGTCAACCTCGGCTGGTTCCCCACCTCGCAAACGCGGTCACTCGACTACGAGTTGTTGTCCTGGTCGGGCAAAGTCCTCGACAGACTCTGGCATCTCGTTCTGCCGGTCTTCGTGCTCGGCGTCGCGTCGGCAGCCGGAACCGCGCGTTACATGCGTAACCGCCTGCTCGAGGTGTTGAGCGAAGAGTACGTGCTCGCCGTGCGCGCCCGCGGCTTGAAAGAGCGGGCCGTGGTACTCAAACACGCACTGCGCAACGCCCTCATACCCATCCTCACGATCTACGGCCTGGCACTGCCGTTTCTGCTGGGTGGAGCCGTGCTCATCGAAAAGGTGTTCGCTTGGCCAGGTATGGGACTGCTCGCGGTTGAGGCCGTGAACGGTCGGGATTACCCCGTCATTCTGGCTACCAGCATGATCGCTGCCGTGCTCGTCGTGTTGGGCAATCTCCTGGCCGATGTCGGCTATGCCATCGCTGACCCAAGGGTGTCGTATGGAAAACAGCGACCGGCCTAACAGGGCGTTGCTGCTCGCTGGGTCGCTACTGCCCGGCGTGGGTCACCTGCTGCTCGGCCAGCGGCGGCGGGGCACTCACCTGTTGCTGCTCGCAGTCGGACTCGTGCTGGTCCTCGTGTTGCGCTGGGATGCCTTTGTCGACGCGCTGTCCAGTCCGCGACTCGCCGCCTGGCTCTCAGCTCGCTTTCTGCTGACCGCTCTGGCAGCGACCGTTTCGTTTTCGCTGTATGACGTGCGTCGCAGTCTCGCTTCGCACGAACACGATCACAGTGGCAGAAGTCCGTTCCAGGTTGCGCGGCGTCGGTTTGCAGAAAACCAACTCGCCGTGATCGCGCTGTACGTGATTCTGCTCATGTATCTGATCGCCGCCCTAGCACCGATACTGGCGCCGTTCGATCCAGTCGCGATCGAGAACCCGACCGAGACCCAGTACCTGGCGCCTTCCTGGCAACATCTGTTCGGCACTGACGAGTTCGGTCGTGACCTGTTCAGTCGCGCACTCTACGGCGCCAGCGTCTCCCTCTCGATTGGACTGCTCGCGGTGTTGATCGCGATCACCATAGGGACGGCTTACGGTGCGGTGGCCGGGTTCTTTGGCGGGCTGATCGACAACGTGTTGATGCGGGTCGTTGATGTGGTCATCGCATTCCCGGTCTTTTTCCTGATGCTGATGCTCGTGGGAATCTTCGAGGCGAACGTCGTCTTCCTGATTGTGATTCTCGGACTCACATCCTGGACCGGCACGGCGCGGTTCATTAGGGGAGAGGTGCTGTCGATCAAGCAGCGCGAGTTCATCGAGGGCGCGAGTGCTATCGGATTGCCCAGCCGGCTCATCATCTTGCGGCACATCATCCCCAACGCCATGGCGCCGGTGTTGGTGAGCGCGGCCCTCATGGTGGGCGGTATGGTCGCCGCCGAGGCCGGCCTCTCGTTCTTGGGTATCGGTATCCGTCCACCAACGCCCTCGTGGGGCAACATGATCAGTCAGGGACAGGACGCGCTGCTCGTCGCCTGGTGGGTCGCCTTCTTTCCGGGCACGCTGCTGGCGATCACAATCCTCGCCTTCAACTTGCTGGCCGACGGGTTGAGAGATGCGCTGGACCCGAAGACTCTGATGCGGAAGTTCGTGTAGTCATGCTGTTGAGCGTCGAGAACCTGACGACCTACTTCTACTTGCACGAGGGAATCCTTCAGGCGGTCGACGGCCTCTCCTTCACCGTAGCAGAAAGGGAGACGGTCGCTCTCGTGGGAGAGTCGGGTTGCGGCAAGACGATCGTTGCGCTGTCGATCATGAACCTGGTGTCACAGCCCGGCCGCATTGTGAACGGCAAGGTGTTGTTCGACGGCGAGGACCTGTTGCAGATCAGCCCGGAACGGCTGCGGCAGATCCGTGGTGGCGCGATCGGACTGGTGTTCCAGGAGCCCGGCGCCGCTCTCAACCCCGTTTTCACCGTGGGCCACCAAATAAGCGAGGTGCTGCAACTGCATCGCGGTCTCACGAAGCGCGAGGCCGAATCGGAGGCGGTACGGCTACTCGGCGACACCGGTATTCCCGATCCCGAAAGGCGTTACAAGGCGTACCCCTTCGAACTCTCCGGCGGCATGCGTCAGCGGGCCGTCATCGCCATTGCCACCTGCACGCGTCCGCGACTGCTCATCGCCGATGAACCGACCACGGCACTGGATGTCACCGTACAGGCCGACATCCTCGACTTACTGCGCCACCTCCAGGATCAGTACCAGATGGCCATCCTGCTGATCAGTCACGACCTTGGCGTGGTTGCCGGGATGGCCGACCGCGTGCTCGTCATGTACACCGGCAAGGCAATGGAGCTCGCCGCAGTGCGTGACGTCTATCGCGATCCGCGGCATCCCTATTCGCAGGGATTGCTCCGCTCGATTCCGCGACTGGGGGAGGGGAGGGGAGAACTGCGGCGTGGCATACCCGGAGCGGTGCCGGACCTGCTGCAGCTGCCTCAGGGCTGCACCTTTCACCCCCGCTGTCCGATCGGTGACAGTTCCTGCCAAGCGGAGTTCCCACCGCTGCTCGAGTTGTCGCACGAACGGCTTTGTGCCTGTTACAAGGTGAACGGCTAGCATGGGTGCTTCGGGTAATGGTCGCGAATTGCTGAGCGTGCGGCAGTTGAAGACGTACTTCCCGATCGGCGGTCGTTGGACCGGTAAGCGCGGCTGGGTCCGTGCTGTTGACGGTGTGGACCTGAACATCGAGCGGGGCGAGGTTGTCGCGCTAGTCGGGGAATCGGGGAGCGGCAAGTCGACGTTCGGCAGATCGGTTCTCGCTCTCGTGCCACCGACGTCCGGGACCGTTCATTTCGACGGCGTCGACGTGCTGGCGTTGAGAGGGAAGGAACTGCGTGGCCTGCGGCGTCGCATGCAGATCATCTTCCAAGATCCCTACTCGGCACTCAGCCCGCGGATGCAGATCAAATCGATCGTCGCCGAGCCGCTGCGTCTTCACCGGCTGGTGGAGAAACATGCTGTGGAGGAAACGGTGGCACGGCTGCTCGACGAAGTCGGCCTGGAATCCTACTTCATGTACCGCTACCCGCATGAGATGAGTGGTGGCCAGCGTCAGCGCGTTGCCATCGCCCGAGCATTGTCACTGCAACCGGACCTGCTCGTGGCTGACGAGCCAGTCTCTGCGCTGGACGTCTCCGTGCAGGCACAGATACTGAGTATCCTGGTCGAGCTACATAAGAAGCGACACATCGCGATGCTCTTCATCTCGCACGACTTGAGCGTCGTTGAGCAGATGGCCGACCGCACGGCCGTAATGTATCTGGGGAAGATCGTGGAGCAGGCTCCCACGAGTCGTTTGCTGAGCGTCCCGCAGCACCCTTACACGCAGGCCCTGATCTCGGCAGTGCCCGAGCCGGACCCAGATAGCAAACGGGAGCGGATCAAGCTGAGAGGCGAACCGCCCTCGCCCACCGAAGAGATTTCCGGTTGTCCCTTCGCGTCGCGTTGTCCGGAGGTTCAGTCACGCTGTCGCCGCGAGGCGCCGCAACTGGAATTGAAAGCCGAGCAGCACCGGGTCGCCTGCCTGTTGCGGTAGATTCGCGGTGGGTATCGGTCCGTGCCCTCGAGCTCGCGGATGTTGCACTCAGAACTGCCGGATTTCGTCGCAGTAGTGGAGAATCACACCACTACCGCATCATCATGTAACTGCCGCCAGCGACCATGCTACCATCCCTACCCTCCCATTGTGACAATCTTCACAAGCAAAAGCGTGGCTATTTGAACGCCCGCGCAGTATAGTTCTCGCGCTACGGATCACTGGAATGCCCAAGGAGCCAACAATGAAGACCCATCTCCAAGCCGCCGCCGCGGCGTCGTTGGTGCTGCTCGCGACTGCTACGGCACCCACCATCTGTCAGGAACCTACCCACATAGAAGGCCTGGGCAGTCTGACGTTCTCCAACTCGGGAGCACCAGAAGCTCAGCATGACTTCATTCGCGGCGTGCTGCTGCTTCACAGTTTCGAGTACGACCTCGCAGCACAAGCGTTCAGAAGGGCACAGGCGATCGATCCCGACTTCGCCCTGGCGTACTGGGGCGAGGCGATGACCTACACGCATCCACTGTGGAACGAGAAGGACACGGACTCGGCGTTGGAAGCGCTGGCCCGGTATGCTCCTGCCAAGGCGGAGCGTGCCGCCAAGGCACCCACCGAGAGAGAGCGGGCGTACCTGTCGGCCGTGGACGTCTTGTACGGCAACGGAGAGAAGGCCACGTTGGACACACTCTACTCTATAGAGATGGAGAAGCTCGTGGCCGCATATCCAGACGACTTCGAGGCCAAGGCGTTCCACGCATTGTCTCTCATGGGATTGAGCCAGGGTGATCGGAACGTGCCAACGTACGTGGAGGCCGGAGCGATGGCATTGGCCCTGTTCCAGACGAACGGCGATCATCCGGGCGCCGCCCACTACACGATCCACGCTTTCGACGACCCGACGCACGCCATTCTGGCTATGCCCGCTGCCCGAGCATACGGTCCCATGGCTCCCGATGCGGCGCACGCCCAGCACATGACCACCCACATCTTCCTCGCCCGAGGCATGTGGGATGACGTGGTCGCAGCAAACATCCGTGCCGATGCGGTGACAGACCGCAACTTGGCCGCTCGCGATTTGCCGCCGACCTTTTGCGGTCACTACAACGAGTGGCTCATGTACGGTTATCAACAGCAGGGGCGCTACGACGAAGCCGAAACGCTGCTCATGAACTGCTTCGCACAGGCACACGACGAGGGGCTCCCCGCTCCAATGCGGCAGAGGGCCACATATTCGTATGCTTACATGCGCAGCTTGAACCTGGCGGATACACGGTCTTGGGATGGCAAGCCGGCCGCGTCGGAGATCGACGTCAGCAGCTCGCTTCTGGTCGCGCGGCTCATGCAGGCGTGGGGCAGCGGCGTCGCGGCGTTGCAGCGGGGGGATCGGTCGAAGGCGGAGAAACATTACGCCTTCATACGAGAAAATCGTGGTAGCGCAGAAGCCGAGTTTGAGAGTCCGTACGTGCCTGTGTGGGAGGGAACGCTCAACGCGCTTCTGTTAGCCGACGCCGGGGATGCCGAGGGTGCCCTGCTGGCAGCCAAGGGTGCCGCCGATTACGAAGCGGCGTTACCCGTAGACTTCGGCCCGCCGGTCGCGTTCAAACCCGCCCGTGAGTTGGAGGGCGAGATCCTTCTCGCCCAAGGTCGTGCTGCGGACGCCCTCAAGGCGTTCGAGCTGGCGTTGGCCCGGACACCCAACCGGATTCTGAGCCTGGCGGGTTATGCTGAGGCTGCAGTCGCCGCCGGCCGAAGAGACGCCGCCGCAACCGCGTACAACGAACTCGAGGAGCTACTCACCGGTGCCGATGCCGAGATGCCAGAGGCCCGTGAAGCCAGAACGTTTCTCGCGAGCCGATCCAATAGCACCGGGGGGTAGTTGCCAGCCTACGGTGTTATCTGCGCAGTCTGGCTGGTGCCGGAGCCACCGATTACCGCTGAGTGTTCGGAACGGAGTCTCCACGCTCCATCTTCTTTAACGCACACCGCGGTGACTCTTACGAGGTAGTTGCTCGTGGCCGTGTTGACCTTGGGCTTCAACGAACCTTCCGCGTAGAACGGGCGACCGCTGTCTGACCTTCAACCAGTGTGGCAACGGTGATGTGTTTGGGCTGGATGTTGAAGCGTAGTCTTCAAGGCTGGTGCTAATGTGCTACTCGATTCGGCGGGCAGCAACGAGGGACGGGGGGAGAGGGCGTCGCAATTACGGTTCTTGGCACGGTCGTTGCTTATCGAGTAAGCAACGGGATCAAGTGAGGTTTGGGCGCATTCCTCACCATATATGACAACTAGCCCTAGCCCATTGGGGGGGCAGACATCAGTCCAGAATGACCCCGTCGCACAGGGGGCCTTGAGCCCCCTGTTTGCTTTCTACCTAGGATCCTTGGTAGGCGACCTCACCACGCGTGTGGCGTTGCCGCCTCAGTGTGGTTGACCGGTCACTCGGTGCGTAGAGTTTGCACCGGATCTACCCGTGCAGCCCGCAATGCGGGAATCGAGCTGGCCAGACCTGCAACGACGAGCAAGCCTGCTGCGACCATAGCGAACGTGACCAGGTCGGTGGTACTCACTCCAAAGACGAACGAATCCAACAAGCGGGTGATCGCCACCGCACCCACGACACCGATCGCGATCCCGACCGCAGCTAGTGCAAGTCCCTGTATCAGGATCGTGCGCACGACCCGCTGTGCAGAAGCGCCAATGGCCATGCGGATCCCGATCTCACGCAGCCGCGCCGTGACGGCATACGTCATGACCCCATATATCCCGGCGATAGCCAGCACGACGGCAAGGCCGGAGAACAGTGACAGCAATACCATGTGAAACCGCGGTGCCGCGAGAGACTCGGCAACCACTGCGCTCATCGGTCGAAAACTCGAGAACGGCTGTTGCGGATCGATGGCGCGCATCTCACGTCTGATCCGCTCCGCCAAGCCGGTGGCGTTCGCGCGGGTGCGCGCCACCCAACTCGTCTGAAAGAAGTAGTGAGTCGTTGCGAGTAGGGTGCCATCCGCCTGCTGGGCCGGCAGGTAGAACACCGGGATGGCATCGCCGCCCAGTCCCTTCTCCTGGACGTTGCCAACGACTCCCACGATCTCGTACACGGTGCCGCGTGAGAAGATCTGGACGTGACGGCCAAGCGGTTGATCGTCGGTGACGAAGCGACGGGCGAACTCACTGTTTACCACGGCAACGGGGGGAGAGTCGGCACCATCCCGATCTTCGAACGCTCTGCCCATGACGACCGGAATGCGCATCAGCGAGAAGTAGCCGGGCGTGACGTAGCGGAAATCGGTGAGCGCACGATCGACGTTCTCCGTACCGTCCGGAATCGTGATACTCACATTGAGTCCGCGTTCCACCGGCAACCCCGAAACCACGGCAACCGACTCCACATCGGGCATCTGCTCGATCCTGTCCAACCCCCGCCGGAACAGATCCGCCACGACTTCCCGATCGCGATAGCGTGCACCGTTCAAGGACATCTGCGCGGTCAGTATGTTCGCCGGTTCGAAACCGAGATCTACGGACCGGAGATTGTTGAACGTCTGCACCAGAAGCCCCGCCGCAACGAGCAGCACTACGGACAAAGCGACTTCGGCCGTAACAAGGCCGCGCCGCAACCAGTTCGCTCGCGTACTCTGTGTGGTTCGCGCACCTTCGTCACGCAGCTGTCTGCTGAGTTGAGCGCGATGCAACGTGAGCACGGGAGCCAAGCCAAACACGAGGCCAGTCACAACTGCGATCGCAAGGGTGACGGCCACGACGGTTGCATCGAGCTGTACTTCGCGCCAGCCCGCTGCGGCCGGTGACAGCGCGAGCAGTGCCGGTGCCGTCCACCACGCGATGATCAGTCCGAGTGCTCCGGCGACGGATGCAAGCAGCAGGCTTTCGGTCAGCAATTGACCAACAATGCGTCTGCGACTAGCGCCGATTGCCGTGCGGATGGCCATCTCGCGACCTCTGGTGACGGCACGCGCAAGCAGCAGATTGGCTGTATTCGCGCACGCGATGAGAAGTACGACCCCGACGGCGCCAATCAACACCAGTAGAGCCGGCCTCACGTCTTGCGCCACCACCTCCGCGTATGGCCGTACCCCAAGTGACTCGTCACCACCCAACGCGTCGGGCTGCTCCGCTCGGAGGCCGGCCGCGATCGCAGTCACTTCGTCGCGGGCGCGTGCGATCTCCACACCTGGTGCCAAGCGGGCGATCGCGCGGAAGTTGAAGCTGCCGGCCTGGTTCTGCGACAGGCCGAGTGGAATCAACAAGTCTACTGTTGGGATCGGACGGAAGTCCTCCGGCATGACGCCGACGATCGTGTAGGGCACGTCGCTCAGTGTGACCGAGCGTCCCACTGCTGCGGCGTCGGCGTTCATCAGGCGGCGCCATAGAGCATGACTCACGATCGCCACGTCCGGTCCGCCCGGTTGAACTTCCTCTGGCACGAACCTGCGCCCGGTGCGAGGACTCACACCGAGCACGTCGAAGTATTCCCCGGTAACGCTCAGCGCCCGCACGTACTCTGCCCCCTCACCCGTGACGAAGTTGAAACCGGTGACAGGACCGGTGGCAGCCAAAGCCTCGAACGAATTGGCGTGGTCGGCTACCGCAAGAATGCGGGTCGCGTCCAGCGACTGCGCTTCCTCGGTCGGAAACGTCCGCGTGACCTGTATGAGTCGATCCGGTTCCGGAAACGGAAGCGGCCTGAGCAGCACGGAATTGACCACGCTGAAGATAGCGCTGTTCGCACCGATACCGAGTGCGAGGGAGAGCAGCGCCGTGACGGTGAACACGGGCGTTTTTCTCAGGCTGCGCACTGCGTATTTGAGATCCCTTAGTGTTGCTTCAATCACAGGTACACCCCGCTGACGGCGGTAGGTCTCCTTGATGGGAGCCACCGGCCCGAAGTTCTTGCGCGCTGCAGCGCGAGCGTCCTCGGGCGACATTCCCTCACTCACGTACCGCGCTGTAAGCATGTCGAGATGGAACTGCACTTCGTCGTCCAGGTCTCGGTCTTGCTGCCCCTGACGGAACAAGCCAATGACTCTGACCACGCCGGCGCGGACGCGACCCAGCCAGCCCACACCACGGGCAGTCATGCTTGCCCCGGCGCGTCGAGCAGCCGCTGCATGATGCCCGCAATGCGCTGCCAGTTTTGCGTCTCGGTTGCCAGCTGACGCCGTCCCACACTGGTGAGGCTATAGAACCTGGCACGCCTGTTGTTCTGCGACTTGCCCCACTTCGACTGGATCCAGCCGCGCTGTTCCAGGCGCAGCAGTGCCGGGTAGAGCGTACCCTGGTTGAGAGCGAGAGCATCGTGCGAGATCATTTGGATATGCTGAGCGATGCCGTAGCCATGCATCTCGCCTGCCGCATCAAGGGTCTTCAAGACCATCAGATCGAGCGTACCCTGCAGAACGTCTGTTCGGCTCACACCGCATCTCCTGTTGGCAATCAACAGGAAGATGGCACCCTTCCTGTTGATTGTCAACAGGAGTGAGTTCTCGTGCGCTTTATGTCTATGGATGCACCACCCTGAACCGCACAATACTCGCCACGTCCAGTTCGTCGCGCGTCACAGCCCACAAGCTGTCGCCGCGGACTATTGGTTCGGGTCTCGTTTGGAAAGACTCAGGCACCCGCACGTGTCCCAGGAACCGGCCATCCGAGGCGAATACGTCAAAGGCGGGTGGTTCTTCAAACCTCACTTGAGGCCTGCCCGTGCGCCGTTCCTCTTCACTCGCCTCGGCCTCTGTCATGATTGGCTGGCCCTCTTGTGATACCAGTACCCAGATGTTGCCCTCGGCACTCACGAACATTCCTTTGTATGGTGGCTTAGTGTTCGGGACTGACCGACCATTCCATTTCCAGCCGGGATACTGCCGCCGCATGTCCTCGGTAGCACGTCGGCGCTGTTCCTCCGCCTCCTCTCGCTTGACAGGCACCGGAGTCCACTCCCGTTCGATACGTAGCACGGGCGCGTTCAGGCGAGCCAGCTCGAAGCGGTAACCGTCGCTTACCCCACCCACGACATAACCCAGCGGACTGAACGACCAATGGTCATCAGCCGTGAACGGCACCCTGCTGCGCGACTCGCCACCTTCATCTCGTTTACCAGTTATCAGGTCGGCATTGTATTCCCAGATAGGAACGTCGAGTGTATCGATGATGCCAGCGTCGGCGTCTATCCGCGCCAGACCATATTCCCAGTCCCAGGGAGCCTTGCCATAATTCGTGAGTACCATCGAGTGAGCGGCCCCGGCAGTATCGACAAACAACCGCTTTGAGGTGTTGAAGCCTCCTGGGTACCACAGCTGTCCTACGTACTCGTCATTCTGGCCGAAGACAGCGATGCGACCGTTGCCCGGATCGCGCACCAACAATCTGCCATCGGGCAGCTTTGCAATTGAGCCGGGTCTCTTATACTCGCCGGGTCCACTCCCTTCGCGACCGATGTCCCGCAGGTGGTTGCCAGCGGGACCGTAGGCCCTGATCACCGGCACCTGCTGATCTAACATGTAGATGACGCCGTCATGGCCGATTGTTATAGCCCGAGGATTGCCTATCAAATACTCGTCGGGCCCCTCCAACATCCCGATCGAAACCTCGGGTTCGAGATAGGCGGTATCGCTCCACACGGATCCCGACAGAGTACGAACGACAATCGTGTCCCCCACCGTGTCGATCGCGGCCTGCCACTCATTCTCCGTGTTTCCTCCGCGCACATCGGCGCATGCGGCTGCGCCAAGCGTGCCGGCAACAAGGATCAGTCTGTGAAGTATCGCTCGGTACATCGGGACCTCTATTTCATTTGAGTTGCAGATGTCCGTTTGCTTAGACAGTCCGGATCCCTCAAGGGTTGGTCGACGTTTGCCCCAAGGCAATATGTGCGGAGGCGTGACAGTGATTAGAAGGGGAAGGAGGGAAGGAGGCTGCGATTGAAGTGGCCAGGCAGCGGCGACACGGGGATCAAGCAGATTGCCTTCGATTCTTGGACAGGTGCGACCTGATACTATCTTACCAACAGAGGAAACCAAGAGAGCACTTTGCAGAACAGGGCATCGCTTTGCGCATAATTCTCTGCAGACGAGATAGATGGATGAAGGCCACATGATGGCCGCACTCGCTAAGAATCTCGCGTTGGGCCTTGGCGTCACCACAGCATTCTTCCTCCTGGTCGAGTTGATCCTATTGGCGGCCGGGGTGGTACCGCTGTACCAGCGCACCGATCCCTACGTCGGGTTCTCCGGCTACGCGCCGCTGTTTCTCAAACGGACTCCGTCCGTTGGAGAGCCGGTCTTCGAGACCGCACACAACAAGATTCGGTGGTTCAACGCGCAGCGCTTCCCGGCCCGCAAGGCAGAAGGGACGACCCGGATCTTCTGCACCGGGGGATCGACGACCTACGGGCGCCCCTACGATGACCGCACGTCGTTCTGCGGTTGGCTGCGCCTATTCCTTCCGGCGGTCGATCCTAGTCGTCGTTGGGAAGTCATCAACGCGGGAGGCGTCAGCTACGCGAGCTACCGGGTGGCCCGGCTCATGGAGGAACTCGCCGACTACGAGCCAGATCTATTCATTGTCTACTCGGGGCACAACGAGTTCCTTGAGCAACGTACGTACGACAAGCTACTGAAGACGCCCGAGTTCGTGCGTAACCTCGGGGCGCTGGCATCCCGGATGCGGCTGTACAGCGCCCTCTACGACGTCACCTACGAGCGGGACGCAGTTCTTCCTACCGAGGTCACTGCATTGCTCGACCACTCCGTCGGCCCCGAGGACTACCACAGGGACGACGAGATGCGTGTCGCCGTACTCGATCACTACCGGACTAGTCTGATACGCATGACGCACATCAGCGAGCGCGCCGGAGCCAAGTTGATTCTGGTGACGCCTGCCTCCAACGTCGGAGACTTCTCACCGTTCAAGGCCGAGCCTGACTCCGGGGCGAGCGCTCGCGACATCCAACAGGTTGACACGCTCAAGCTTGCAGCGACAGCGGCCCTGGACCAAGGCGACCACGCGCGCGCAGTTGCGATCGCCGAACGGGCGCTGGCTCTCGACGCCCGTGACCCCGAGTTGCTGTACCTGCAGGCGCGGGCTCTTCGCTCCCTCGGCCGGATAGACGAAGCGCGAAGAGTGTTCGTCGACGCCCGCGACGAGGACGTCTGTCCGCTGCGGGCTTTGACGCCCGTTAGTGAAATCGTCGCCGACGTCGCCCGGACTCGAAACGCGGGTCTGGTCGACTTCGCGCGCATCGTCATCGAACGCTCGCCTGACGGGATTCCAGGATCGGAGTTGTTCTTGGACCACGTGCATCCGACCATCGACGGCAACCGACTGCTCGCGTTGGCCATTCTCGAAAAGATGATGCACGAGGGAATCGTCTCCCCTGCTGCGACTTGGAACGCCGCCGCGATCGCTGAGATCAGTGAGCAGCTGGAGAGCAGCCTGGACGAGCAAGACCATGCCGTGGCGCTCCGGAACCTGTCGAAAGTGTTGCTGTGGGCCGGCAAGCACGATGAAGCCGAGCGTCTCCTGAACCTTGCCGTGGCCGAGACTTCGGAGGACGGCGAAACCCATTTCCAGCAAGCGACCCTACTCCGGCGAGCCGGTGATAACGAGGCCGCATTGTCCCATTATCGGGAGGCCGCACGCCTCGCACCGTTGAACCCGGCTGTGCACCAAGCCTTTGGCGTGCTCCTGTCCGAACTCGGCCGCAAGGCCGAAGCGCGGGTGGAGCTGGAACAGGCCGTCCGCCTGGATCGAACACTGGTGGAGGCACATTACGACCTCGGCGTCGTGCTGGAAGAACTCGGCGAGGACAGGCGAGCCGAAGCCGCCTTTCGGGCCGCCCTGGAGCTGAACCCGAACCATGCCGATGCGCACAACAACCTGGGCGTGATTTTCGCCCAGCGCGGAGATCTCGCCGCTGCCGCCGAGCAGTTCGCCGAGGCTTTGCGCATAGACCCCGATCACAGCGACGCGGCCGCAAACCTCGCCCGTGCGCGCGGGGGTCGAAGCCGTTAGCCGAACACGAAACCGTGAACTAACCAGACCAGACGCGGCCGGTGGGACGTGTGGCAAGACGAGGCGAGCAGTTCGGCTGGTGTGCCTTCAGTGTGCCACGATGTGAGTACGGCGACGAGGTTGATGCGTGTCGGCAGCGCCAAGTGGATTCCCATCCACAGCGCGTCAACCCGTATTGACCGCCGCACCCGTCGCGGGCGTGGTGCTGGTGGTGGGAAGGGTGATACGGTGAAATTCGCTACCATCTTGTCAGACAACGTCTTAGGGCGTATTGGCTCCTTTCGGAACGCCGTTTCGAAATTGAGATTCGTCGTTTCGAAATTCAGATCGGCCGTTTCGAAGTTCAGATTCGTCGTTTCGAAATTCAGATCGGCCGTTTCGAAGTTCAGATTCGCCGTTTCGAAATTCAGATCGGCCGTTTCGAAGTTCAGATTCGTCGTATCGAAATTCAGATCGGCCGTTTCGAAGTTCAGATTCGTCGTATCGAAATTCAGATCGGCCGTTTCGAGATTTAGACCGGCTGTGCCGGAATTCAGATTCGCCGTGCCGAGATTCGATTTGGTCGTGACCAAATTCAATCCAGGCGTACGAAATTCGATGTCGTCG
>JBDGXD010000069.1:0-19820 GCA_039584755.1 Gemmatimonadota bacterium | reverse complement strand
GAAGACACCGGAGAACAGATTGGCGAGCGTGTCCTTGGCCGCGAACCCGACCGCTATTCCCACCACACCGGCCGACGCGAGCCATGTAGTAAGGTTGAGATCCCAGGCGGAAAGCAGGAAGTAAACGAAGCCGCCCGCCACTACGATCTTCTTGACCATCTCGAATAGGGGAAGTGTCTTCGGTTGAACCAATGGCACCCGGTCCACTTGCCGCGCGAGGAGTTGCAGCAGGATTGTGCCTACGCGCGATGCGGCCAGCGACCACATGATCACGAGGATGGTCTTGAGCACTCCGAAAGCCCAGAACGTCAAGCTCGGTGCCAGATCCAACGCCTCAATCGACCAGCTCATTCCCAGCAAGACAAACGTCCACACTACGGGTCGGTGTAAAACTCCGGCTAGCTGGTCATCTACATCGGTCTCGCTACGTCGGGTCAGCACCCGGAGCATCCGGAAGACGACGACACGGGCCACCGCTGCTGACACGAGTCCAGCTGCGAGCAACCCAACTGCGAGGAAATATCGATTGGCGAGGAGTTCATTCAAGTCGGCAGTCATGTGGCTCTCCGCTCAGGTTCACTTGTCAGGTCGAATCCGGTCGGTCAGCGAGAAAAGTACTGGCTGCGCCGGGTAGGGTAACCCGCAGTTTTTGTGTTGTCGCTCTGGGTCGTACTTGCCCCAAGCTGGACCAGCCAGCATAGTTGACCCAGAACGCGTGTAGTGATAATAGAGTCGAATCCTACCAGCCTACGTGACCTTGAGCTCTGCAGCCGGAATGATCGGAGGATAGATGAGCCAGACCATCCGTTTCAGGTTGAACGGCGAGTCGATTGACATGGATACCGAAGGCGACCGGACGTTGCTCTGGGTACTGCGCACCGACCTGAAGCAAACGGGAGCCAAATACGGCTGCGGTGCGGGCAACTGTGGGTCCTGCACGGTGATCGTTGACGGTGAACCGGTTCGTTCCTGTATCACGCGACTCGACTCGATACAGGGCAAAGATGTGACCACGATCGAGGGGCTTGCCCAAGACGGCGACCTCCACCCGCTGCAGCAAGCGTTCTACGAGTTCGGTGGGTATCAGTGCGGCTACTGCACACCGGGTATGATCATGAATGCCTATGGGTTGCTTCAGAAGAACCCCAAGCCGACCCGGGACGAGATCGTCGAGGGCATGGAGAACAACCTGTGCCGCTGTTCCGCATATAAGAGGATAGTAGAGGCGATCGAGATGGCCTCCGGCCAGAACGGGGGCAACGATGAGTGACGCGACCCGTATCGACCGGCGTGAGTTCGTGAAGCGGTTGGGTGGCGGTATTGTAGTCTTCGTGAACCTCGGGCCCAGGACACTGTTCAATTCGCGCGCACCCACTCCATTCCAGCGCGGATACCCCGAGGACATCAATGCGTATCTCCACATCGCACAAGATGGGAAGGTGACCCTGTTCTCCGGCAAGATCGAGATGGGACAGGGGGTGATGACGTCACTGACCCAGATGGCGGCCGAGGACTTGGGGGTGGCCCTCGATACGTTCCACACCGTCATGGGTGATACAGATACGTGCCCATGGGATATGGGCACATTCGGCTCCATGACTACCAGGTTCTTCGGCCCGGCCGTACGTGCAGCGGCCGCCCAGGCCCGCTTGGTCCTTACCGACTTGGCGGCAGATAGGCTCGGCGTGTCGCGAGACTCGCTGATCGTTGAGAACGGTGTCGTCTATGTGAAGGCAGACAGGAGTAAGCACGTTTCCTACGGAGAGTTGGCCGAGGGTCAGCAGATCACCCACATGGTGGACGAGAAGGCAGTACTCCGCGCCGCTGAGGACTTCACTGTGATGGGCAGCTCTCCGCTGCGACTGGATGGGATCGAGAAGGTCACGGGTGAGGCGAAGTACGCCGGCGACATTCGGTTGCCCGGGATGCTGTACGCCCGAGTGGTCCGTCCACCGGCGCACGGGGCGACGATGACTCGAGTCGACACTTCGGCCTGCGAGGCAATGCCGGATGTGACGGTTGTGAACGAAGCTGGATTGGTGGCGGTGCTTTGCTCCGATCCAGAGACTGCCGAGAGGGCGCTCAAGCAGGTGAAAGCCGATTTTGATGTGCCCGCTCCCACCGTGGATACAGAGAGCATCTTCGAGCACCTCGTTGCGGCAGCGCCAGACCCGAGAACGCCGGTCCAGGCCGGCGACCTGGCGGCGGGCAAGAGCCAGAGTGCGCGAACGTTCGAGGCCACTTACCGAAACGGTTACGTTGCCCATGCCCCAATGGAACCGCACACGGCCGTGGCCGAGATCAAAGACGGCAAGGCCACGGTTTGGTCGTCGACCCAGGCTCCATTCTCGCAACAGGGCACCATAGCCCGGGCGATCGGGTTTGCCGAGAGCGACGTCCGGGTGATCACGCCATACGTCGGGGGCGGGTTTGGCGGCAAGGTCGGTGGGCTCCAGGCAGTGGAGGCAGCCACATTGGCCAAGATCACCGGCAAGCCGGTTCAGGTGGCATGGACCCGAGCCGAAGAGTTCTTCTACGACACGTTCATGCCCGCGGCGGTGGTGAAGCTGGAGTCAGGCATCGATGACGACGGCAAGATCACACTGTGGGACTACCAGGTCTATGGGGCTGGAACGCGTGGGTCGGATGTCTTCTATGACATCCCACATCACAGCGTACGAGTCTACGGCGAGTGGCGTGGTGCTCCAGCGGGATATCACCCGTTTGGAGTCGGTGCCTGGCGGGCCCCGGCGGCCAATACCAACCGCTTCGCGGCGGAGCAGCAGATCGAGATAATGGCCGCTGCTGCGGGCATGGATGCTCTAGAGTTTCGTCTCGAGAACACCAAAGACGAACGCATGCTAGGCGTTCTCGAGGCGGTGGCGGAGGCATACGGATGGGACTCCGCAGTGGCTCCCAACAGGACAGGCCGTGGCCGTGGATTGGCATGTGGCATAGACGCCGAGACGTACGTGGCTCTCATCGCCGATGTCACAGTGAACTCGACGACCGGTCGTGTCAAAGTCGACCGCGTAGTGTGCGCGCAGGACATGGGAGTCGTGGTGAACCCGGATGGTGCGCGCATGCAAATGGAAGGCTGCATCGCCATGGGTCTAGGATATGTCTTCAGTGAGGAGATTCGCTTCCAGGGCGGCAAGATTCAGGACGTCAACTTCGGTACATACGAGCTGTCACGATTCTCCCAAATGCCGCAGATCGACACCGTTTTCGTCCCGAACGACGGTCTTGCGCCCAAGGGTGGCGGCGAACCGGCGATCATCAACATGGGGGCCGTGGTAGCGAACGCGATCTTTGATGCCACAGGTGCCAGGGTCTACCGGATGCCGCTGACCCCGGACAGGGTGCTGGAGGCGATCCGGAAAGCATAGCCAAGATCTTCCGACCTCACCCACTCCGTTCACCCTTGAGCGCCCTCGGTCGGCCCGCCGAGGGCGCTTCTTGGTTTTGGGACGCCCCCAAATTTGTGCCAGCAGCAGCTATCTACTACAATCCGTCACGGTCGGAGCGCACAGCCTGGAATGGGTTGAAAGTGAAGTTGGGACCAACGATCGAGGTGAAAGAGTGACGACCAAGATAGGCCTGAGACTAGAGGACAAGAACGAGTGGGAGAGACGGGTGGCTCTCACTCCCGCGGCCGTCAAAGGGCTCTCCCAAGATGGCGTGGACATACATGTGCAGCGGTTTTCTCGCCGCGTGTTCTCCGACGGTGATTATGTGCGTGCGGGCGCGAATCTGGTCGACGATGTGGTTGACTGTGATCTAGTGATGGGCATCAAGGAAATGCCATTAGATGTATTCCGCGAATTCGGCGCCTACATGTTCTTCTCGCACACCATCAAGGGACAACCGCACAACATGAAGATGCTGGCCGAGTTGGTGGGCAAGCGCTGCACACTACTTGACTACGAGACCGTGGTGAACGAGAAGAAGCAGAGGCTCATCTTCTTTGGTCGTTTCGCGGGAATCGCCGGTGCGGTCGACACCCTATGGACACTGGGTAGGCGACTGGAGGCGCTTGGCGTGGAGACACCCTTCTCCAAAGTTCAACCGTGTCACACGTACGCTGATCTGGCAGCCGCCAAACAGGCGGTCCGGCATGTGGGTGAGCGTATCGCAGACCACGGGCTGCCGAGTTTCATGACGCCGGCGGTGATAGGGATTACCGGATACGGCCACGTTTCCCAGGGAGCCCAGGAGATCGTCGATCTGTTGCCGCACGTGAAACTGTCACCCTCTGAGCTGCCGGCGTTCGTCGCAGCCAACAGTTCCATGACTGAAAAGGTCATCAAGGTCGTTTACTCGGAGCAGGACTTGGTGGAGCCCATCGACTCTGGTCGCCCGTTCGACCTGCAGGACTACTACGATCATGGTGAAGCCTACCAGTCAAAGTTTGGTCCCAACCTCGAATTGCTCACCGTTCTGATCAACGGGATTCGCTGGGATGAGAGGTACCCCAAGCTGGCCGACCGAGATCAAATCCGGGATCTGTTTGTGCAGGGAAAGAGCCCTCGCCTTCTCGTGGTTGGCGATATCACGTGCGATGTCGATGGCTCCCTGGCTTGCACTGTACGCGACACCGATTCGGGAGATCCCACTTACGTGTACGATCCGGAGACACGGGTCGCAACATCAGGCTTCGAGGGGCCTGGTCTGGCCGTGATGGCCGTGGGAAATCTGCCGTGCGAACTTCCGCGCGAGGCGTCCGAGACGTTTAGCGAGGCACTGATGCCGTTCATGCGACAGATCGCTGCTGCAGACTGGTGCCAGGGTGATCTCAGCAAGGTATCACTGCCCGACCCGATCAAGCGCTCGGTGATACTGTGGCGAGGCGAGTTCACTGCGGACTACGGTATTGGGTGCGGGACTCGTTGCCAAACCGCTGGTCGATTACCTCGCAACGTCCGACGGTTTGGAACTCACGGTGGCCGATATCGAAGCGAAGAAGGCTGCAGCGTTGACTCGAGGTTACGGGAATGCGTCAGCGCTTAGTTTGGATGCAAGCGACCAGGGCAAGGTCGATGAACTGGTGTCCGCTCACGACCTCACCGTCTCACTTCTACCCGCAACTCAGCACCCCAACATCGCTCGCACTTGCCTCAGGCACGGTAAGCACATGACGACGGCTTCGTACATCAGTCCGGAGGTGAAAGATCTCGATGCTGAGGTGAAGACCGCCGCTCTGACGTTCATCAACGAGTGTGGCGTGGATCCAGGACTGGATCACATGTCGGCGTTGCGAGTTATACACGAAGCAGAACGAAACGGCGGCAAGGTGTCGTCGTTCCGTTCGTATTGTGGCGGGCTACCTGCTCCTGAAGCGAACACAAATCCCATGGGGTACAAGTTCTCCTGGGCACCCACAGGTGTCTTGGCCGCTGCCACCGCGCCCGCTCGATACCTGAGCAACGGCAGTGTAGTGGATGTACCGGGTGACGAGCTGTTCGCAGATCCAGAACTGGTGGAGCTGCCTGGCATCGGTCGATTTGAGGGTTACCCCAATCGTGATGCACTACAGTACATCGAGATGTACGGGCTGAACGGCGTGGAGACCATGTTCCGCGGTACACTGCGAAATAGCGGACACTGTGCAGCGTACTATCCCTGGGTCAAATCGGGCATGCTGGACAACACAGAGCGATCCGATCTGGACACACTCACCTACAATGATTTCATGCGAGAGATCGCCGGCGGTGCCAAAGATCCGAAGCAGACTCTGGCCGAGATGTGGCGTCTTGCACACGACCATCCGGCGATCGCGAACCTCGAATGGCTCGGTTTGTTCGAGGAGACGGCTGTCTCACTCGAGCGTGGTGGTAACGTCGACGTAATGGCGAAACGCATGGCGGAGAAGTGCGCGTACGCTACGGGTGAACGGGACATGATCCTGATGCAGCACGAGTTCATCGTACGATTCGACAATGCGGACAAGAAACTCTACTCGACGCTGGTGGCCTACGGCGATCCCGGCGGTGACTCTGCCATGGCCCGAACGGTGTCATTGCCGCTAGCCGTTGCAACGCGCATGGTATTGGAGGGGCACATCAAACGGCGTGGTGTGGTCGCACCCGTGACGCCGGAGATCTATGATCCTATCCTGGATGAGTTACAGGGTATGGGAATCTCGTTCGAGGAGCGTCAATAGTATCTCACCATCCGATCTCGTTCGCAGGGAGCCCAACTCCTATCCAGTCCACGCGTTTCATCTCGCTCCACTGCCCGGGGCACCACTTGTCAACTCAGAGTCTGCATTGCCCTCGATATCGACAGGCAGCCCAGCGGCGCGCCACGCAAGAATGCCACCGCGCAAACCGACAACCTGATCGTAGCCGAGGTCTTCCAGGACAAACAGCGCGCGTGCGGCGCGGCGCCCGGAGCGGCACGCGAGCAATATCGGCCTGTCGCGTGGCAGATCTGCTGCCGCACTCAACAGTTCGCGTAACGGCATTGACCGCGCTCCCGGCAGGTGGGCGCGCCGGTGTTCCGCCGGTTCTCGTACGTCCAACAGCAGTGCCCTGGAATGAGCCATTAGTTTGCTAAATTCATCTGGCGATACCTGGAGCCGGTGACCGTGCGGATCAAGTGGTGCCGATGGCACATGATCGCCGTATGCGTGTTTGGTCACCGTCTGGCACTCGGAAAAGACACGGTGTTCGCACTCGTAGGTGCAAATCGCCGGGTCGATATCGTGCTCGAACAAGTACTGTATGGCGCTTTCCTGCTCCAGGATGTGATCGGGGCCCAGCGTCCTCCCGATAAAGCGAGACTGTACCAGCACATCCTTCACGGGTTTGCGGAGGCGGACCAGGTACACGTCGCCACCCATTTGCCGATATGCCTGGACCGTGGCATCCAGCATGTCGACGCCACTCATGTCACATTGATCCACACCGTGCATGCGTAGCATGAGAGTTCGCTGTCCCGGGTGTCGTTCATAGTTGAGTCGCAGCTCTTCCTCGATGTGATACACGGCGCCGAAAAACAGCGGCCCGCGGATGTTCATCAATCCGAGCTGAGGACACACGGGTCGCTTCGGATCGTGTAGCAAGTGGCGGTATGTCGCGTCGGGGACCACAGGGTAGACCCGGGGTAGGCTGGAGCGGGCCACGAACATTGCGAGCGAGAATACGATCCCCGCGAGTATGGCAAAGTCGAGTGGCAGCAATAGCGTCGCGATGAACGTCGCGGTCATTATGGCGGCTTCTGATCTCGAGGTCCGCAACGTCCGTCGCACCGCCGAGCCGTCTACCATGCCCCACGCAATTACCAACAACACCCCGGCGATGGCGGCCCGTGGGATTAGCCGCGCGTAGGGGGCCATTAGCAGCATAGCAGCCAGAACGGTCACTCCGGTCACGACGCCAGCCAGGTGAGTGCGAGCACCCGATTGTTGTGCCAGCGCGGATCGGGTGAACGATCCGGAGCAGGGATAACCGGAGAACAAACCGGCAGCGATCTTGGCGAGTCCTTGGCCGAAGAACTCCTGGTTGAAATCCAGGCGCTCGCCCACCCTGCGTGCCAGCGTCTGAGACGCCGCGGTGGCTTCAACCAGTCCCAGGGCGGCAACCGCGGCCGACCCGATCACCAGGGATTGCACCATGCGCAGGTCGGGGAAAATGCCGTTGGCGACCCAGGTGAGGGGTGGTAGTGTGCGGGGTATCTCTCCTACGATGCGCACTCCGCGATCTTCCAAACCGAAGAGGAGTGCTGCAAGGGCGGAAGCCGTGATCGTCAGCAAGCCGGCGGGGACCCGGGGGCCCATACGGCGAAGTGCGACCATCAGCAGCAACGCCCCGATTCCCGTTGTCACGGTTGCGATGTGTACGTTGTTGAGATCTTTGACTATAGCAATGACGTTCTCATACAGTTGCGGAGCGGCCTGCACATCCAGGCCCAGCAGATGACGCGTCTGCCCTATCCCGATGTGGAGTGCTGCTCCCGCCACGAATCCCAGCAGCACGGAACGAGAGGCAACGGTCACGATAGCTCCAAAGCGCATCAGGGCCAGCGCTATTCCCATGATACCTGCGAGCAATGCGATGACACTTGCAGCCACCAAGTATTCCGGCGTACCCGGAAGCGCGACGCCGAGCAGCAGAGGCAGGACCAGCAGCGATGAGGCGTTTACCGGACCCGTTGCGAGGAAGCGGGACGATCCCCACAGAGATCCTACGATAGCACCCACCGCAGCAGTGTAGAGACCGACGTGGGGCGGCAGCTCTGCGATCGATGCGTAGGCAATCCCCTGTGGGATAGCCACGGCGGCAACCGTCAACCCGGCGATGAGATCGGCAGGCACGTTGTCGCGACGAAACTCGTGGAAGACGGCTATTGGCCGGAGTAGATAGGTCCACAGGTTGCGAACCCACTGCTCCGGCTGACTTGCCACTGTTGATAGCGGGGTTATGTTGCGCGGCACGTTTGCTGGATGGATCTCCTCTCCCGCCTCAGTTCGGGGTCGTCCTAGTGGAATCCGGTCGATGCAGAAAACTAGGGTTTCCGCGGTAAGCCGGAAGATCGGCTAGGGGACGTTGCCAATGAGCAATTGTCGCAGCCGGTCAGTTGCTGGCGCCGAAGAGGATCTCAGAAAACCTGGTCCAACACTTCGGTCAAACGGTCAACTTCGTCGAGTGTGTTGTAGTGCACCATGCTTACGCGTACAACGCCTTCTTCGGATGGTAACCCCAGGGCGTCGATGAGCCGCGCCGAGTAGAAGTGTCCGAAGCGGATACCGATTTTGTGTGTATCCACCCGGCGCACGATTTCGGAACTCTCCACATCGTCGACCGTGAACGAGACGATTGAGACGCGCTTGTTACGGTCTGCCGAGTCCAGACCCATGATGCGTGTGTTCGGTTTGCCGCGCAGGAATTCCAACAAGTGCGTGCCGAGGTCCTCCTCATGCTCAGCAATCATCTCAAATGCTTCGAGTACTGCAGTGCGGTCGACCACGGGTGTTCCGGGCTCAACTCCTGTTCTGTTGCCGTTATGCTGCGCCAGCTGATCGAGGTAGTCCATCAGACCGATCATTGCATAACTCAACTCGTAGTTCACGTTGCCCGGTTGGAACTTGTAGGGAATGTCTTCCTCAGCGATGAAGAAATGATTTTGACTGGGGAGCTTCAGTAGATGCGACCGCTTGCCATACAGGAGTGCGTGATGCGGACCGAAACATTTGTAAAAGCTGAACGCGTAGAAATCTACGTCCATCGCCTGTACATCGACCGCTCGGTGTGGCGCAAGAGCGACGCCGTCTACGCACAGCAAGGCGCCGGATTCGTGCACGATATCGGCGATGCGCCGGATCGGATTGATGGTTCCGAAGACATTGGATGTGTGGGTCACTGACACCAGGCGAGTTCGTGGCCCCAGCAGGGGAACGAGATCCTCGAGGTGCAGCTCGTGATTGTCGGGTGCGACGTTCCAGAACTTGATCTCGATGCCGACGCGTTCGAGTTCGAGCCATGGTCCTATGTTCGATTCGTGGTCACTGTCGGTGACGATGATCTCGTCACCGGGAGTGAGTATACGGGAGAAAGACCGTGCCAGCATCTGAAGCAATGCGGTCGTGGATCCCGCCATGACGATCTCAGAGGGACTATCCGCATTGATCAGCGTTGCCATCGCCTGTTGGGCACTGTGAAGCCGTTCACCGGCCAGTTGTGAGACTGAATAAGAGGCGCCGTGCTGGACATTGGACGTCAGAAGGTACTCTCTCATGCGATCGAGAACGTGTTGCAGGATCTGAGACCCACCCCCGTTGTCAAAGAACACCCAGTCGCTCTCCAGCGATGGGAACTTTGAGCGAACAAAGTCCAGGTCCAAAGGCATCAAGTCGTTCCTAGGCCTCGAATTGAGAGATAGTAGTCGGGTACGCTATGCAACGAAAGGGATGGTGGAACTTACTCAAGGAGGAGTGATTGGTGCGAGGTCATCTCCGATCAACCGTACGCTAGTTGATGTTGCAGAAACAGATTCGGAAGACGAACTCGTTAGGTGTGTACCCGATTCCTGTCACCACTTCGAACGATTCTCGTTCGGGGGAGGGCGAAATGGGTGGGTCGGGGGTGCGTGATGCCGGAGGCAGGCGCCTCCGGCATCGAGAGAGCGTTCCTAGTTCCGGTTGCGCGGCGGCGCGGGCGGCAGCGCATCCACCAGCTCTGCCATACGTTTGCGCATTGCTTCGTCAGGCAAACGCCCAACTGCGCCACCGATGTTGTCGGCCATGTGCTTGGCCTGGCTAGTAGCCGGCGTCACCACGGTGACTGCCGGATGACTGAGCGCGTACTTGATGAAGAACTGAGCCCAAGTCGTTGCGTCGATCTCGGAAGCCCAATCAGGTAGTTCCTTTTCCCCTACCCGTTGCCACAGCCGTGTGCGACCGAACGGCACGTACACCAACACGCCGATTCCCTGGTCCGCGGCTAGCGGTAGAATCACTTCCTCGGCATTGCGGTTGTCCACCGCGTAGTCGATCCCGATGAAGTCGAGCGGTTCGTCACGCATGACCTTGGCCAGGTCTTCGTAGCGGCTGTCACTGGTAGACGTCACACCGATGTAGCGCACGTGACCCTCTTGCTTCATCTCTTTCAGAATGCCGAGCTGCGTCGGAATGTCACCTAGGTTGTGGACCTGGATGAGATCCATCGGATTCTTCCGAAGCTTCTGGAAGGACGCGTGGAGTTGCTCGCGGGCAGCTGCCGGATCGGCCTCACCACCACCGCGCCCGGCAACGTTGACCTTGGTCGCCCAGAAGATCTTGTCGGTTACACCTAGATCATGGGCTATGTCACCAGCTACTTGCTCCGATGCCCCGTTCCCGTAGCTTGGCGCAGTGTCGAAGACGGTGGCTCCGCCCTCGACCATCGTGCTAATGACTTCCTTGAGCGCGGCTACGTCCTCGCTACCTGCTACACGTGAAAAGGTGGCGGAGCTGCCGAGGCCCACACCAGGCAACATCTCACCGCTAGACGGGATCGCTCGCTGAATGAGTTGACCTTCCTGCAATGCTTGCAGAAGGCGCGGATGGATGGCCATTGCGGCAGCAGCGCCTGCCGTGATTCCGAGCCATTCGCGGCGTGTAACCATTGTGTTCTCCCAGGTGTTTGGAGGGGGCAAGAATCTTATAAGGATATATACGAACCAGCCAGCCCCGGCGTTGAATGCGCGCCGGGGCCATTCTCACTGGTATTTTATCAACCTGGTTTAACGATTGTCGCTTGCTGCCGCGGGGTTCGGCACCCAGAGGACGTTGATGATCTTCCACTCCCCGTTGACCTTGCCTACCTGAAGGTGGTCGATGTACCTGGACGATGTGACCTTGACTGCGGCAATGCCATGCGAGACGTCTTGGATTTCAACTTCGATGTTTCTCTGATCCTCAGCGACGGTCCCCTGGCCGGCGCGAGTACCCTCGATGAGATCGGATGCACCCATCTTGTGCAGGAACGGCTTTCCCGTCACGCGGTTGTTGGCCAGCATCATCTTGGTGAGCTCTGGGTGCAGCGCGCTCTCCATGCGCTCGGCGTCACCTGAAAACGAGCCATCGATGTAATTGAGGGCCGTCGCCTCGATGGCAGCCCGATCTGAGGGCTCGGGCTGAACCCCCGATTGGTCTTCAGCCTCCAACCGGTTCCGTGCCCACAACACGTTCACGATTCTCCATTGCCCATCGATCTTGGCAAGCTGCAGAAAGTCGTACCAGGCCTGACCGATAGCCCTTGCAGTGGCAAGGTTGTCACCGATGTCGAAGACCGTGACATCGACGCTCTTGTCCGCATTGGCCATTTGTTCTGTGGCTCCTCGTGTCCACTCTACCAACAATGTGGACGTGTTGTAGCCCAAGCATTGGCGGCCGGTTTGCGGATACGTTCTGATTACGACCTTGGTGAGTTCCGGGTGTACCCCGCGGGCCATGCGATCGGCATCGGCGTTCAAAGCACCCTCCATGTAGTCGAGTGCGGCCGCGACGACGGCCTCCTCCTCCGGGTCACTCGTTACGCCATTCTGTGCGACGGCCGGTGCAACAGCAACTGTCACGACTAGAGCCATCAGCGATATCGTCTTCATGCTCGAACCCTCCCAGTTCAGCAGTGACGAGTACAAACCTCGAGAACACACGGCTACTCCGAGTGTCCAGATGGTCAAGAGATGGCAACTTGCGTGCTAGTGTCTTCTTTGTAGTAAATCGTTATGAAACAAGGGTTTACGATGTCAGGGCTGGCGTCGTGGACTGCTTGGATGTGCGGATTCGGGATGACGAGTCCCAGAAACGGGCAGGGAATGCGCGTGGCTTGACACAAAGTAGTGAGTCAACGCGTATTGTACGTAAACGTATAGTCGATTATCGTTTAATTGTATTGTCGCTGGTCGTGGATGGGAGACTGGACCTTGGCAGGCCAAACGCATGGAGATCCCCGAACACGACGGTTCTTCGAAGCTGCCGAGCCGCTGCTCGATCGTTTTGGCTACCGCAAGACGACGGTAGAGGAGGTTTGCCGTGTGGCCGGCATGAGTAAGCGGACGTTCTACGAACTGTTCCGCGACAAGCACGACCTGATGCTGCAATGGATGGAGAAGACGATAAACGACCTGACCGAGTCATGGGAAGCGAGTCTTTCTCCGGATTTGGATCCCCTGAGTCGGCTACACTCGTTCCTCGATCTGTATGCCCGAATGGTCCACGAGCACCCGGCCATGCGAGTCGTGGTTGAGGACCTGGAGTTGATGCGTATGTTCGGCGCACACCTCGACCAGGTGCGTCTGGCTCAGATGGGTGGTCCGGTGGACAGGATCCTCCGGGAAGGCATGGCCGCGGGTCAGTTTCGCCAGCTGGATCGTCGGGCAGCGATGTGGGTGGTCTTCGGTCTGCTCGACACGATCTACTTGCTCATGCCGCGTGTCATGGATACGCCGGGACCGCTGGAGGACCCGGTGTTGGCCGAGGAAACCAGGCAGTTCATTGTGCGGGGACTGGGAGCTATCGATACAGGATCGAATGCAACGCGGTAACCATTACCGAAGTGGTACTCACGACGCCGAACGTCGAACAGAGTGGACACCACGGGAAGAGATCAGGATATGCGTAGCACAACACTAATCGCAGCACTCATGCTCACAGCCGCAGGCGCGGCTTCGGGGCAGCGCACGGCACGGGAAATCATCGACCATGTCGATCGCATCATGCGCGGTGAATCGAGCCGTGGTACCGCCACGATGGAGGTCGTGACGGAAAATTGGCAGCGGAGCATGACGATGGAGATGTGGTCGCTTGGTACCGACTACTCGTTGATCCGTATTACCGCACCCAAGAAGGAAGAAGGAACGGCCACTCTCATGGCAGATGACGAAATTTGGAACTACCTGCCGCGGGTTGATCGGACGATAAAGATTCCCGCCTCAATGATGATGGGGGCGTGGATGGGCTCGCATTTCACCAACGACGATCTGGTGAAGGAGAGTCGGCTGATCGAAGACTACGACATCGAGGTCAGCCACGACGGTGACCGCGACGGCTCGACAGTGTGGGAGTTGACGCTGACTCCGAAGCCGGAGGCAGCAGTGGTTTGGGGTCGCATCGAGTACCAGGTGCGGCAGGACGATTGGATGCCTACCTGGGCACGTTATTACGACGAGGACGGGGCCCTCGTACGCACTATGAGCTTCAGCGATTACCGTGTCATGGGTGGTCGACTCGTTCCCGCCGTTATGGAACTGATCCCGGAGGACAAACCTGACGAACGAACGCTGGTCCGCTACAGTGAGCTCGAGTTCGACATCGACCTCGATGAGAGCTTCTTCTCGCTGCGGGCTCTGAGAAGCAGGGGGAGGTAGCAACGATGCGTGCAGGTCCCTGGTGGCGAATCGGCTGGCGCAACCTCGGCCGCAACCGCCGCCGAACGCTGATCACGATGGGTGGTCTGGCATTCGGCTACCTGGCGGTTGTGCTATTGGTCGCCTGGATGGAAGGCCTCACGGCCGAGATGATCGACAGCGCAACGCGTACGCTCACGGGGCAACTGCAGGTCCACGACCTCGATTATCGGCCGGAACGCAAGATCTACGACACCATCGGCAATCGCGATGGGGCCGACGTGGAAGTGCTGGTCAGAGAGGTCGCAGCCGATCCAATGGTCGAGGCGGCGGCGCCACGCGTGTATGCCGGTGGACTGGTGAGTTCGGGTAAAGCGACGACGGCCGGGCTGCTGATGGGGATCGATCCCGAGCTGGAGCCCCAGGTGAGCAAGATCCTGAACGCCGTGGTCGAGGGCCGGCCACCGCAGGCAGGGTCTAACGATATCGTCATCGGTGTCGAGATGGCACGCCAGTTGTCTGTCGGCATCGGTGATGAAGTCATACTGGTCGTTCCAGCGGCGGATGGCTCAATGGGGAACGATCTCTATACGGTGGCCGGCCTCTTCCATAGCGGCTTGGCCGAACTGGATGCGACATACGCCATGATGCCGCTTGAGTCGTTGCAGTTCCTGATGGTGCTCGAGCCGAACCGGGTGCACGAGATTGCCGCGTCGATCACCGATCCGTGGCTCGCACCCGAGGCGGCCGATCGTATCGCCGTACGTCTCGGAGCGGATGGACTCGGGATAGAAGTTGAGCCGTGGACGCGGCTGCGCCCTGAAATGCTCGACTACGCACAGCTGGCAAAGGCGTGGAACGGTGTAATCATCTTCATCGTCTTCGCCATCGCGATCTTCGGGGTGGCAAACACGATGCTCATGGCCACGTACGAGCGGCGCCGTGAGATCGCGGTCATGCTCGCTCTGGGCACCACACCATTTGCTATCGTGCGCTCGGTTTTGGCGGAAGCTATGTGTCTGGGCGCGATCAGTATCGGGCTCGGCGCGGCGCTCACACTTCCTTTGATGTTGTGGTTCTACAACGCTCCACCATCTCTGAGTTGGCTGTACGGTGATTTCACGATGCTGGGTGCCTTGATCAGACCGGTGTTGCGCGTCGAGTGGAACCCTGGGATGTGGTTTTGGAGTGGGGTCGCTTTGTTCATAACGACGCTTGTGGCGGCGCTCTATCCTGCTGCACGCGCCGCCCGAATACCACCCGCCGACACACTGTCAGGTTTGTAACATGATGTCACGCACTTCTACAATGGTTCGGCTGGCCTCGCGCAATCTCAGGCGTTACCTGCGGCGCACCGCGCTTACGTCTGCGGCGATGATCGTTGGTGGCGCACTGATGATTTTCTCATTGTCACTCGGCGACGGCGGACACGAAGACTGGATCGAGTCGGGTGCACGTACGGGAAGTGGTCATTTGTCGATCCAGGCGCCGGGTTTCAAGACCAGTCGCAAGATCGAGGACCGTTTGTCAACCGCTGCGCGTGCTGGCGCCGAGACTGCTCTGCAGCAACCGGGTGTAGTAGATCACATCGTATCCGTCGTTCCACAACTGGCAATTGGCGGACTCGCGAGTTCACCCACCGGCGCGCGTCCAGCACAGATCATCGGCGTCGATCCCGTTGCCGAAGCGGAGTTCTCCATGTTGGACGACAAGCTGGTCGAGGGCAGGTACTTGGAGCCCGACGATCGGCTCGCTGCCTATGTGGGTGCCGCGATGATGGAAAGCCTCGACTTGCGACTCGGTTCACGCCTCGTACTCACGGCGCAAGATGCCGAGGGAGAGATATCCGGACAACTGGTACGAGTTGTCGGTGTGTTCCGGTCTGGCGTGCCCGAGGTTGACCAAACTCTAGTTCACATCCCGCTCTCTACGGGCGGTGCATGGCTGCGCTCGGGCGACGACGTGACGACCATTGCGATCCTGGTCGACCGGAGTCGCGCGGTGCCAGTGATCCTACGCGCATTGAAGCGGGAATTGGCGGCGGAGATTGAGAGCGGCGAACTCGCGGTCCTGAGTTGGCGCGAGGTCTCACCCGAGCTCAATGCCGCCGTCCGCATTGACGACATGGGCAACTACATCTGGCAGGGCATCATGTTTGGCATCATAGCTTTGGGTATCGTCAACACGGTGCTGATGTCTGTCATGTATCGCAAGCGCGAGTTCGGCCTGCTGCAAGCGCTAGGCTTCACCCCGCGTCAAACCGGGGGACTGGTGATCACCGAAGGACTGGCACTCACGGCAGTCAGCGGCTTCTTCGGCATCGCACTCGGCTTGTTCCTGACATGGTTCTTCTTCCGCAACGGACTCGATTTCTCGTTTACGTGGGATGAGAATTTCACATTCTCGGGTGTTGTGGTAGATCCGATAATCGTCCCGCTGTTCAGTGTCAGAAGGGTCATGCAATCTCTGATTTTCATCCTGACTATTGGAACTCTCGCCTCGCTATACCCCGCGATCCGTGCGATGCGTATTGACGTTGCGGAAGCGATGAAGTTCGAAAGATGAGCGATATGGTAATGAACCGACAAAACAACGCCGCCGTCCGGACTGATGCGGTCTGGAAGATCTTCGAGCAAGAGGCCGAGGAAGTCCAGGCCGTACGCGGTGTGAGTCTGACCATCGAGCGTGGCGAGTTCACGGCCATGGCCGGTCCGTCGGGTTCGGGCAAGACAACGTTGCTCAACTTGATCGGAGGCCTCACACGGGCCACCCGAGGCCAAGTCCATGTCGCGGGAAAGGAACTGACCGCGATGTCCAATCGCCAATTGGCACGTGTCCGACTTGACCAAATTGGATTCATCTTCCAGGCGTACAACCTGCTTCCGGTGCTTACTGCTGCGGAGAACGCCGAGTTTCCGCTGCTGCTGCAGGGTGTGGACATGAGCGAGCGCAGAAAACGTGTTCATACATTGTTCGAGCGCACGGGACTTGCAGGTCTCGAGGACCGCCGTCCGGGCAAACTGTCAGGTGGACAGCAGCAACGTGTCGCGGTGATCCGGGCTGTGGTTGGTGAGCCGGCATTGGTCTTGGCCGACGAACCCACGGCCAACCTCGATTCAGAAGCGAGCAACCAACTGCTCGACATGATGGAGGAACTGAACCGGGAACTGGGTACGACTTTCGTGTTTGCCACACACGATCCCCGGGTGATGGATCGTGCAAAGCGGTTGGTTCGCCTGGTGGACGGTGCCGTAGCTTCCGACGAGCGACGCTAGACGGGATTCCGATCGTGCCGCGGACAACGCTGCTTGGCTGCCTTGCCATCCTGGTGTTCGGTGATTGCACACATGCGCAGGTGCCTGCCATCCGAGGTTACTACCTGAACGTTCCTACGTGGAGTGATTCCAACTTGGCGGTCGCCGGTGGCTTGGGCAATATCAACCGTTTCCGCTTGATGACCGAGCCGTCCTACGGGGACTTCACGCTGCAGGCAGCGTACGAGCAGGTGCTCAGTCTGTCGCAACGTACCCGGTCCGACGCATCGGGCCTCTTCGTCGGTTTCGTCCCGAGCGGTGCAGAATGGCTCCCGCTGCAGTGGACGATCGAAGACGATGATCACGCGACCTGGGTGCATCGGTTCGATCGGTTGAATGTGGGTTGGGCGCCGGGCGATGCGATTGAAATGGTCGCTGGCAGGCTGACCGCTTCCTGGGCCACGACTCTGTTCCTGACACCGGCCGATCCGTTCCTACCATTCGATCCGTCCGATCCATTCAGAGTGTATCGTGGCGGCGTCGACGCCTTCCGCTTCCAGTATTTTCCCGGGCCGCTCAGTGATCTCGACTTGATTGTGCGACCGGCGGAGTTCTCAACCGGCACCACTTGGTCTGCGTTGGCCCGTGGCCGCACGGTTTGGAAGAACTGGGAGGTCTCGGCATGGGGTGGCATGCTGTACGACAAACCGGCCGCGGCGATCGGTGCAGCGGGCGGGATCGGCCCGGTGGCCGTGAGGGGTGAACTCACGCTGCAGAACAATGGGGGCAGCATGGCGCTCCGTGGTAGTGTCGGTATCGACGGGCGGCTCGGGGTTTGGAAACGCGATCTCTACTATGTGGTCGAGTACCAACGTGACGGATTCGGAGCGGGGAATTCGGCGGAGTTGTTGCAGGTAGCTCAATCCGACGCGTACGCCCGCGGCCAATTGCAGGTGTTGGGTCGCGACGAAATCGTGCTTCAGGGTTTGTATCAGCTGCATCCGCTCTGGGCGCTCAGTCTGCTGCTCATGACGAACATGGATGACCCCAGCTCGCTTCTATCACCCTCGCTTTCGTACTCAGTCAGTGACGAAATGTCGGCGAGTGGCGGTCTGTTCTTCGGATTCGGTGACGACACTCCCACGTTGGAGTCGCCGATACCGTCGGAGTACGGACTGGTTCCGGCCTATGTGTATCTTTCGTTGACGGTGTTCTTCTGATCGGAGACTAGGAGAGAAAGAAGGGGAAGGAGATCGCGTGTCGGGCTACCGGTGCATCGTGTAAGGTCGCTGCGATTGGCTAGGGTCCGGGCCTGAAGGCCGGGCTCGGCCGAGCAATGCGTTCTGAAGGACGCCCATAACCTTGTGAGTCACCCCTTTGGGCTATAGTGTTTGTGCGGCGCAAGACAACACAACGCGCCACACGCTAGAAGAACCGACCGAGGCCATTCAGCGTAGTGCATGGAGATGACCACATGAGACTGCGAAGTCATGCCGTCGGGTCTCTGCTCTTTTTGGTAATGGCGGTTGTATCAACCGTCATGCCTTCCGATTATTTGGCCGGTCAGGAACTGGACGAAGCCGCGACAGCTTGTCTGGCCTGCCATGCTGCGAATCCCGAGAATCCCGCAACAGGAATCGTTGCCGCGACGTTTGCTGCGTCAGTACACGCCTCGCTCGGTTGCCGGATGTGTCACTCGACCGGCTACGCGGGGTTCCCGCACACCGCTACCGAAGAGCAGAAGGCCGGAGACTGCACAGCATGTCACAGGGGAAGCGGGGAGCCGTACCATTTTTCATGGATAGCCAATGAGGTCAAGGCGAGCATTCATGGGAGGATGGTGTCGGAGGATTTTGCCTGTACCGAGTGCCATGATCCCCACGCGGTGCTGCCGGTACACCGGGCGACTGATATGCGCGCCGCAATCGCCGCGGTCAACCAGGGATGTCTGCACTGTCACGGACAGGACGACGAGGCTGCGCAGGAGAGTGAGCGACACTCACTCGGTCACTTGATCGAGGTCCACTCGTTCTTACCTCAACTGGAGCGCCATGCGAACTCAGCTCGCTGCGTCGAGTGCCACACACCGGGGCGCGAACAGACTGTCCATCTGATCCTCTCGGCGAACAGCGCGGTGCGGGACTGCGTCGAGTGCCACACCGCGAACTCGGCTATGCTAGAGAAGTTCTACCGGCACATGGCGGAAGAAGACCGACAGACGAATTTCGTCAACTCGGTGATTCTGAACAACTACTACATGGTTGGTGCGACACAGAACCGGCGGTTGGACAAGGTCATGTGGGGCCTGTTCGGGGTGTCGTTGCTGGGAATCGTCATCCACGGTGCTGCGCGGTTGGTAACGGGGGGTGCACGGTCATGAAGAAGATACTGCTCTATCCGGGGTGGCTGCGTACCTGGCACTGGGTGAATGTGCTGTTCTTCGTGGTGCTCATCTGGACTGGAGTGGAGCTGCATTTCGCCAGGCCGGGCACGGCAGGGCTCGGGTTCTCAAGGTCCCGAGTGCTGCACAATACTGTGGGGATCCTGCTGACGTTCAACTATCTCGTTTTCGTGTTAGGCAACCTGATGTCTGGCAACGGGAAGTATTACATACTGAACTTCGGCAAGGTCAGCAGAGGACTGCTCAAGCAGTTCCGCTACTACGTGTGGGGAATATTCCGTGGCGAGCCGCACCCGTATCAGCACAGCATAGAACGCAAATTCAATCCGCTACAA
>JBDGXD010000068.1:0-14971 GCA_039584755.1 Gemmatimonadota bacterium | reverse complement strand
GCCGACGCCGAGCGCTGGTATGCGGATCTCGCGGTGCTACAGGGCGAATCGGTGTGCCTATATCCACAGAGGGAGGCCCTGGGTGAGGAAGAACCCCACTTCGAGATAGCGGGTGAGCGGGTGGAGACAATCTGGTCGTTGCTGCAAGGGCGAGCACGAGTGCTGGTGACCACTTTGCCTGCTACGGCGGAACTGACTCGCATGGCACGAGCCGTGGTCACTGTAAGGCTCGAGGTGTACAAAGACGAATCCAAGAACATGGGCTCGTTCATTTCCACACTCGAGCAAATGGGATATGAGCGCGCTGCGTCGGTGCTGGATGTCGCTCAGTTTGCGGTCCGCGGAGGGATCGTCGACGTATATGGCTTCGGGATGTCGGCCCCGTCGCGCATAGAGTGGTGGGGTGACGAGGTGGTGTCGATTCGATTGTTTGACCTGGATACCCAGCGGTCTGCTGGAGAGGTCTCATCAATCTCGATCCTTCCGGTGGCTTCCATGTCTTCCGTGTCAGTTTCCCCTCACAGTTCGGGTGGTGGAGCCGAGGCCGGAGAAGGAGATATCCGCCAGTCTCTACTGGATCTCCTGCCATTGGACACCCTCATCGTCTGTGATCCAGAGGTCGATCCGGCGGCCGTCCAGCGCGTGTGGGAAGATGCGGAGCACCATCTCAAAGTTGCACTTCGGAGAGGTGAAGACGTACCGTCACGCAGCGAAGTGTTCCTCCCACCTGAAGCATGGTCGTTCCGCTGGAACGGCTTCGCGCGGCTTGCAGTGCAACGCGAAGCCGATCCAGGTGATCGTCCCGAGTCCGACAATCAATCCTCCGCGGTGACGGTCGCTTCGTCTGCGAGATCTGCGTCCGCGCCTGGGGTCAGGGCATTCAACCTTCGACCGCCTGCGGAGATCGGCCGAGATATGAAGCGGTTGCTGCGGGTAGTGCAGTCGGGGCCCGCGATCATCCTGTGTGACAATGAAGGCCAGCTCGAGCGTCTGGAAGAGCTGTTGTCCCAGACCGATCGGCCGGGAGTGCTGCCGCGAAACTTGACCTTGGCTTTGGGATCGTTGAGTGGCGGTTTTGCCTTGCCCGATCTGACCGTGTTCACCGATCACGAGATCTTCCGCCGAGCCAGACGTATTCGCCGGCCACGGCGGTATGCGCAGGCGACCGCGAGTGTCAGCGTCGGGTCACTCACTCCGGGCGACTACGTGGTTCATCTGGAGCACGGAATTGGCATCTATCGAGGGATTGAGACGATCCAGGTGGGAGGAGGTGCGACGATTGAGGTCGCGGTGCTGGAATATGAGAGAGGCGATAGACTCAACGTTCCGCTCTATGGTCTCGATCAGATTGAGCCGTTCCGAGTCACCATGGATGACGATACGCGGCCGCCTCCCAGAATCGATCGGTTGGGTGGAACACGTTGGCGTCGCCAGCGTGCAAGAACCGAGGCGGCCGTGCGTCAATTGGCGACCGAGCTACTGGAGTTGTATGCAAGGCGACAACTGTCACAGGGGTTTGCCTTTCCACCCGACACTCACTGGCAGCGAGAGCTGGAGTCCTCGTTTCTCTACGAGGACACTCCTGATCAGCGTACTGCTACCGAGGAAACGAAGCGCGACATGGAACGTCCGCAGCCAGCGGATAGGCTCGTAGTAGGGGACGTTGGCTACGGCAAGACCGAGGTAGCCGTGCGGGCAGCGTTCAAGGCGGTGCAAGCTGGCAAACAGGTAGCGGTTCTGGTCCCCACGACGATCTTGGCGGAACAGCACGGCCGGACCATGGGTGAGCGTCTGGCTGAGTATCCGGTCGGGGTAGAAGTGTTGTCGCGGTTCCGTACCGCGGCGGAACAGCGCACGGTGCTGGAGGGAGTTGAGAAGGGCACCGTGGACATCGTGATCGGAACACACCGGCTATTGTCGAAGGACGTGGTCTTTCACGATCTGGGCTTGCTGGTGGTGGATGAGGAGCATCGTTTTGGCGTGAGGCACAAGGAACGTCTCAAGGCACTTCGCCTGCAAGTCGACATCGTCACACTGACGGCGACACCGATCCCGCGAACCCTCCACATGGCGTTATCCGGGCTGCGGGATCTGACTCTGATGGAGACTGCTCCGCGGGATCGATCTCCCGTGCTGACGTTTGTCGAACCGTGGGACGACGGATTCCTGGAAGAGGTTCTGGCGCGCGAGCTCGACAGAGGTGGTCAGGTGTACTTCGTCCACAATAGAATCGAGACCATCGAGACCATAGGCGAGCGGGTGCGGCGGCTGTTGCCGCATGGTAGGGGCGTAGTGGAGGTTGCGCATGGACGGATGAGGGAACGTGATCTGGACGCCACGATGCGAAGATTCGTGGCGGGCGAGATCGATGTGCTGGTGTCAACCATGATAGTGGAGTCTGGTCTGGACGTGACCAATGCGAACACGATGATCGTCCACCAAGCACACCAGTTTGGCCTTGCGCAGTTGTACCAGTTGCGCGGCCGGGTCGGCAGGGGTCACAGGAGGGCCTACTGCTACCTGATCGTGCCGGACAACATACACCCCGATGCTGAACGCCGCCTCAAGGTATTGGAGCATCATACTGAGCTGGGGTCAGGCTACCGTATTGCTCTGAGGGATCTTGAGCTGCGGGGTGCGGGTAATCTCTTAGGGGCCGAGCAATCGGGGCACGCCCATGCAGTAGGGTTCGATCTCTTTATGCGCTGGTTGAACGAGGCCGTAAGTGCGCTAAAGGGTGACGAGCCCGGTGATCAGGCGCCAGCGCCCGACGTGGTGCTGGATACACCGGCGTTCATACCGGAGGAGTATGTACCGGATGATGATGCGAAGCTGGAATTCTACCGGCGCCTGGCGCGGTCAAGCGGGCTGTGCGAGATTGCTGGCTTACGAGAGGAGCTGCGCGACCGCTTCGGCCCACTTCCGGAGCAAGCCGAGCGGCTCCTAATCGTCTCAGAGCTGCGCTCGCTGGGGGCGAAGCTAGGTCTCGAGACAATCATCGTCCGAGGAGATGAGGCTCGGCTCAGGTTTCGAGCGGGGACGGCCCCCAGACTTGCGCGGCTCTCGTCGGCCATGGACGAAGTTCAGTTCGATGCGGAGGTGAGGAGAACGATACCGCTGTATCTGAGGCTGACACGGCTCGGTGGCGTGTCCATCGATTCCGGTCTAGTCCGGGCACTCGCAGCAGCGCTGGGTGACGACGGAACGCCAGAGTTGTGTTGAGCAGCTAGAGCCATGTGGGAGAAATGATGCGTCGGATTCTAGTGCTGGTATTGGTGGTGGCTGTGGTTGGGTGCGGGGATCTACTCAATCGGAACGTCGTGGCGCGGGCAGGAGACGACGAACTCTCAGTAGAGTGGTTCGCCAGCACACTTGTGCAGGGAGAATACGTACCGCAGGCAGCGGCGTTTGAGCGATGGGCTTGGCTGTGGGTGCAATACTCGCTGTTCTTGCAGCGTGTGGCTGCCGGGGACTCCCTGGTCGATACGACGACAGTGTTGGAGGCCATGTGGCCTGAAGTGCTGATCAATACGGTAGCCAATTACTACGATCGGCTGATTGCGGAACAGGTCACCATCAGCGCGGAACGGATCGACAGCGCGTACACCGCTGGTGATCACCGAATGGTCGATCACATCCTGATTTCGACGGGTCCGACGTTCAGTGAGGAGGAGAACCAGGGCCGGAGGAGAGCGGCTGAGGCCACGCATGCTCGCTTGGCAGCCGGGGCCGACTGGAGCCAAGAGGTTCGGAACAGTGATGATCTGGCCACCAAGGAAGTAGGTGGCAGACTGGGTCTGATAACGTCGGGAGAGATGGTTCCGGAGTTCGAGCAAGCAGCGTATGAGCTCGCTCCCGGCGAGATGTCGGACTTGGTCGAGACTCGATTTGGCCTGGAAATCATCCGTCGTCCAACGTTGGACGAGGTGAGAGAAGAGTTCACGGAAGAAGTCACAACGGTATTGGTCGAGCGCTGGAAGGCTGAGTACCTGGAGGAATTGTCGGCGGAGAGACAACTGCACGTCTTGGATGAGGGTCCTGAGATAATGCGTGATGCCGCAGACCGCCCGATACGTGTGCTGGCTCTCGAGCCCAGTCGCGTCATCGGGACCTATGAGGGTGGTGAACTCACTGATGTTACCTTTGTCGGCTGGCTTGCCGCACTGCCCGCCTGGGAGCATATGAGCATCGAGGGAGCGGGCGATGAGGAACTCAAGGAAAAGGCGCGTGTGGCGATGCAGAATGAGATCCTGTTCCTCGAGGCCAAGAGCGTTGGCACGCGGCTGGAGGACGAGCAGTTCGAGGAGATCAAGAATCGGCTTTCGACCCGCCTGAGAAGGCTGAGAAGTGCAATGCGTGTGGACACTGCGATGGCCAGAGCCGCGCCCAATGAACGACGACGTGTTGCGGCCGACGTCTTGGAGGAGTATGTCGTTGGCGCGATTGCGTCACAACGGAGCGTACAACACGTTCCTCCGTTTCTTGCACGCAAGCTTCGCGCTGAATCGAACTGGCGCTTCTCGTACTCCGGCGTGAACAGGGCATTTCGACGTGCGGTAGAACTTGGTGGGGCTCGGACTCGGCCGAGACGTGGCAACACCGCAGCCAATCAAGAATAATGGTAGTGGCAGGTAAGATTGTCGAGTTACGCAACCTGACCACGGGGTCCAACCCGATGTCAGCATCGAGCTCTAGAGCCACGGTTCGCTTCCTCCTCCTGTGCCTGATCACGTTCGGCGGATGCGATGCCTTCAGCGCGCACACTGATATCGTTGCGCGGGCGGCTGGTCACGAGCTGACCGTCGACCGGCTCGCGGAGATCGTGGCTGGCGGTGAGAACATACCCTTGAGGCGAGATGTCGTCGAGCGTATTGCCGGTTTGTGGGTCGACTACTCGTTGCTGACCCAGCGATTGGCTGACGGCGATTCGCTGCTCGACTCCACCACCGTGGTCAACGTCTTGTGGAACGATGCGCAGCAGCAGATCGTTGCACACTATCACCAGCAACTCGTTGGTGATCGTGTAGTGATCACCGATGCTGAGGTGGATAGTGCGTACCAAACGGGTAATCACCGACTCATACATCACATCTTGGTTCGCACCACATCTGAGATGGGTGAGGCTGAGAAACAGGCGAAGCGGAGTCAGGCGGAGCGACTGCGAAGATTGGCGCAGTCCAGTTCAGAAGGTTGGGCCAGAGCGAATCGAGAAAACGAGGATTTGGCTACTCGTGCCGCCGGCGGAAGTCTCGGCGTGATAGCACGAAGCGAGACTGTAGCCGAGTTTGAGGATGCCGCATTCTCGTTGGAGCAAGGCGAGATCTCTCCAGTGGTCGAATCCAGCTACGGCTATCATATCATCCGTCGGCCGGCCCTGGATGATGTTAGGGACGAGTTCGGAGCACGGGTCAGGGATATCTTTGTAGAACGGTGGAACTTCGTTCTGGTACATGAAGTTGAAGATCGCTGGGAGTTGGAGGTCCGACAGGAGGCACCATCCTTGATGAGAGAGGCAGCTGGGGATCCGGTCGCGGCCAGAGGGTCGCGCAGGGTCATTGGCACATACTTGGATGGTAAGTTCACCGTGTCGGATTTTGCACGGTGGTTGCGGGCTCTACCGGCTGAGTACGCTGCGCAGGTGTTCGAAGCCGAGGACGAACAACTGCTGCAGTTTGCCAGGGGCTTGATCCGCAACAACCTGATCGAGCGGGAAGCTCGGGATGCAGGCCACAGCCTGACGCAGGAGGACTACTCGGTGTTACGAGAGACGCTTGGTCAAGATCTCTCGCACCTGCGCGATGTGATGAACCTCGATACAGCTCTGGACACGCTGGCCTCGGAGGCCAACCTAGTTGAGCTGGTTAGCCGCGTGGTGGATGAGTATCTAGCGGCGCTAGCCAGCGACCTGGCCCAGTTGGCAATCGTGCCACCTTTCCTCGCTGAGGAACTGCGCGATGAGATGTCATGGGACATTTACGCCAGCGGAGTGAACCGTGCTCTCGAGCGTGGCAGCCGCATGCGTTCTGATCTCATGTGGAGCGGGCCAGCGCAGAATGCAGATTCGGTTGCGGAGGCAAGTCGATGAGTGTAGCTCGCGTACTACCTATGCTCGTGCTCTGTTCAGGTGTTTGTACTGACCGGACGCAAGGGCAGGAGGTCGTTGGCATAACGGTTGATCGCATCGTGGCGATTGTCGGCGACACGCCGATCTCCCAAACGATGTTGAACCGACAGATAGAGTCGCTCCGATCTCGAGGGGAAGAGGTCCCCACTGAACCCGGGGCGTTCGCGCGGTTCCAGCGGGAACTGTTGGTAGCTCTGGTTGACCAGGAATTGCTCATTCAGGCAGCGGAACGCGATACGATGGTACAGGTGACAGAGGAAGAGGTGCAAGAAGCGGTCGACGAGACCATCAGGAACGTGCGCAACAATTATCCGTCCCTGCTGGATCTCGAGCGCGACCTGCAAGGGGTTGGCTTCAGGGATCTCGACGACTATCGCCTGTATCTGGCAGAGCAGCAGCGAGTGGAACTGCTGCAAACGGCAATCATCGAGCAACTGCAAATGCGGGGTGATATAGAGGACCGTCCACCCACGGACGAAGAGCTGCGGGAGTACTTTGAGGCGAGGCGCGCTCAGTTCGGGGAGCGACCGGCAACCGTCTCGTTTCGCCAAGTAGTTGTATTCTCCAAACCTGACACTGCGGCGATCGCGGAAGCTCTGATCGAGGTGGACTCCGTGCGGCACAAGCTGCAGCAAGGAGCAGACTTCGCTGAGATGGCGCGAATTCACTCCGACGATCCACAGACCAAGGATACAGGGGGCGATCTTGGGTGGTTTCGACGGGGGCAGGGCATGGAGCGAGAATTCGAGGACGTTGCCTTCCGACTCCAACCAGGTGTCATCTCGTTCCCGGTCTACACACCGTTCGGTTTTCACCTTATAGAAGTATTGCGGGCGGAGCCGGCATCCGTTCAGGCGCGCCACGTTCTGATCGCGCCGACGATATCTGAAGAGGCCCGTCAAGCGGCGAAGGTTCGGGCAGATTCAGTCGTGCAGCAACTGAGAGATGGGGTCCCCTACGATTCCGTTGTTGCCAGATACCACGAGCCCGACCAGGACCGAATCATCACGGATGTACCCCGTGATCGATTGCCACAGGAGTACCTGGACGCAATCGCGACCGCCGAGATCGGTGACGTAACCGAGCCGCTGGAAGCGGATAGGGGTAACGGCCGCTCGACTTACACTGTCATGATACTGCAGGACTTGCGACCTGCAGGAGCCCTGGCGTTCAACGATGTGCGAGACCAACTCCGAGCGCAACTCGCCCAGCAAAACGGGATCGAGCGATTCCTGCAAACGCTCCGCGATGCCACCTACATAGAGATCCGCATCTGACAGAGAGATGCAACCGCGCGTAGCAATCACGGTCGGCGACCCCCGGGGCATAGGCCCCGAGATTGTGACGAAGGTGCTGGCTGATCCTCCCCCAGGCGCTGAGTACGTGGTGGTGGGGCCAGCCGACGTAATCGAGGATCTCCCCGCCGAGCGAGTCGCGATTGGAGAACCTGCAGTGCGTGCCGGGCGGCAGACAGACCACCCCGCCATGCTCACTGCAGCAGATGCCGGCCTTCTGACTGCCCTCCAGGTCAAAACCGCAGTGTCACTGGCATTGCAGGGCTCGGTTCACGCTATGGTGACCGGCCCGGCCGAGAAGCGTGCTCTCCATCTGGCGGGGTACGAGGTCCCCGGTCACACAGAGTGGCTGGGTGAACTCGCGGGAGGGGTAGAAACGGCCATGATGCTTGCGACGGGCATGCTTCGCGTAGTGCTCCTCACGACTCATGTCGCGCTCAAAGATGTTCCGGCTGCGGTCACTCATGAATTGATCGTTCGCAAGGCAAAAATGACCCGCAAGGCGCTCGTTGATTGGTGGGGCATGAGTGACCCGCGAATCGCGCTTTGTGCACTCAACCCCCATGCGAGTGAGGGCGGTTTGTTTGGGTCGGAGGATGAGGAGATCCTGACACCGGCCGCAGAGGAACTCGGGATGACCGGTCCGCTACCCGCCGACACCGTGTTCGTCCGGGCCTTGAATGGAGAGTTTGATGCGGTGTTGACACCTAGCCACGATGTGGGGATGACGGCGGTCAAGGTCGCAGGTTTTGGCAAGGGCGTGAACGTGACTCTGGGGCTGCCGTTCATTCGCACGGCACCCGATCACGGAACGGCGTTTGATATCGCCGGGAAGGGAGTTGCCGATCCGGGGTCCATGCGGGAGGCAGTCAAGCTGGCGGTGAAGTTGACCGGGGCTGGATTGCAGTAGAGCTGATGGTGGCAAGGGGCAGCGAGTTCTACTCGTCGTGCTGTTCCTCTAACCCTTGCTGTTCCCGCTCTCCCTCAACGAGCCGGATCTTGAGTTTATCGATTTTTCTCCCCTCCATTGCCAATACCTCAATCGTCAGCCCCGCGACGGCGATCCTATCTCCCACTATTGGCAATCGTCCCAGTTTGCCAAACACCAACCCTCCAATAGTCTGGTAGTTGTCGTCACTCAGCTCGTATTCATACGCCCTGTTCAGTGCCTCTATCTCGGTCTCGCCTGTGACTGTTATTCCATCAGTCTGTGCTGCGGGGAGGTTGTCATCTTGTTGGTCGTACTCGTCATAGATCTCACCGACGATTTCCTCGATCAGATCCTCCATCGTCACGAGACCTGCGGTTCCGCCGTACTCGCCCAACACAATTGCCATGTGCAGCTTGATGCGTTTCATGTCGGCCAAGATGTCTTCCACTTCGCGGCTACGTGGCACGAACAGTGGTTCGCGCATTAGGTCCGGCAACCGTACCTCGCCTTTTTGTCGCAGTGCTCCAAGTATCTGCTTCACCAGCACAATGCCAACGATGTCATCGATCGATTCCCGATACACGGGATAGCGAGATCGTCCAGATTCGGTCACCCGATCGAGAACTTGTTCGGTTGTGGCACCGATCGGCAGTGCAACTATCTCGGTTCGTGGCGTCATCACCTCTCGGGCGTTCTTGCCCGAGAATCCAAACACGCCCTCGATCAACTCGACGTCTTGTTGGTCGAGCTGTCCCGACTCCTGGCTCTGTTTGACCAGCATCACGATCTCTTCGGGAGAGTGGATTCCCTCGAGTTCTTCGACGGAACCCTTGATGCCCATCAGGCGTACCAGGCGGTTGGAGCTGAAATTGAGAAAGTTGGTGACAGGTCGGGTGATCCAGGAAAAGAAGATCAGCGGGCCTGCGCACCATCTGCTCGTGGCTTCGGGAAACGTAATTGCCCAAGCCTTGGGTGCTTGCTCGCCGATTACCACGTGGAGCGCTGTGATCACTGCGACGGCAACCACAGAGAGGATTGCTCCTCGTGTGAGGAAACTCAGCACCTCTGGAAGCCTGGCAAACCAATCATGCAGTAAGACGGCGATCGTCTCCTCGGCAACGTACCCGAGTAAGATGGAAGCCAGAGTTATGCCGAGCTGCGCCGCTGACAATTGACGGTAGAGGTCTTGCAGAGCTGATTGAACCGTCTTAGCCTTCCGGTCACCCTGCCGTATCATTTCTTCGATGCGCGTGCGGCGGGATGCGACGAGGCCAAATTCCGCGGCGACGAAGAAGGCATTGGCGGCGAGGAGTATCACGACCGCAGCGCCGCGGAATAGAAATGATGTAAGGGTTATTTCTTCCATGGATCCAGTTGTGCTTAAAGTAAGCCAGACTACCGCATCTGCAAGACCCGCAAACTCACTCGAGTGTGTCGCCTGTATCCCGCCCCGCAAACACACTCGGGCCCTCAAACTCGTTCTCGCCCTCACCATCGTCATCATGGTAGCTGAGGTAGCGGGTGGCGTGCTGTCGAACTCGCTAGCGCTACTGGCTGATGCCGGGCACATGCTCACCGACTCCGCTGCGGTTGCACTGGCTCTATTTGCCTCGTGGATTGCCGGTCGCCCGGCCACTGCAGAGAGAACGTTTGGCTACTTGCGTTTGGAGATCATTGCTGCATTGCTGAACGGGACGGTGTTGATCGGGCTCGCCGGACTGATCGTCTGGCAGGCAGTCGGCCGCTTCGTTACCCCGCCTGACATCGAGCCGCGGATCCTGCTCGGCGTGGCGACTCTGGGACTGATAGGTAACGTGGTTGCCTTGCGGATCCTGCATGCAGGACACGAGCACTCTCTGAACGTCCGTGGCGCATATCTTCACGTGTTGGGTGATCTGCTGGGCTCGATCGGTGCGATGACATCTGGTGTGATCATACTGTTCACAGGCTGGACCATGGCGGATCCGTTCGTCTCGATCTTCATCGCGCTACTGATAATGATCGGCGCTATACGGCTGGTGAGAGAAAGTGTCGATGTGTTGTTGGAAGCCACGCCACCACACATCGATCTGGACGAGGTGGCGAACGCAATTTCCGAGGTGTCCGGTGTTACCCAGGTACACGATCTCCATGTGTGGACAGTTACATCTGGTGTCGTGGCCATGAGTGGACACGCTGTCGTTTGTGAGCCTGAACAGAACCAACAGGTATTGGAGGCGGTGCAGGAACGGATGACGGGGTTGGGAATTCACCACGTGACTGTGCAGATCGAGAATGTGGCGGGGGGGTGTGGGTAGCCCAACACGTGCGTCGTACAGGAGGCGGTGTTCAGAGTGTTTGAGGGCACCGTGCCAAGTGCAGCAGTGCAGAGTGCAGGGTACAGAGTGCAGAGTACCGGCTTCGAGTGCAAGCTCCCTGATGATATCGATGGCACGTTGACGCCGAGGTCGCTAAAGTCGCTGATTCACCATGCACCGTGTACAATGCCCTTAGCCGTAACGAAGTATGAAAGGCCTAAATGACAACCGAGGAAAGTCCGCGTCCGATCCGCAATGTCGCCATCATCGCCCATGTCGATCATGGCAAGACCACGTTGGTCGACAAGATGCTGCGGCAGGCGGGGGTGTTCCGCTCGGGTCAACAAGTGCAAGACCGGGTCATGGACTCGAACCCACTCGAGCGCGAGCGTGGCATAACGATACTGTCGAAGAACACTTCGGTGCGTTGGCACGATGTGAAGTTGAACATCGTCGATACGCCGGGGCATGCCGACTTCGGTGGTGAGGTGGAGCGTATCCTGCGCATGGTGCAGGGCGTGTTGTTGCTGGTCGATGCGGCCGAGGGCCCGATGCCGCAGACCAGGTTCGTGACCCGCAAGGCGTTGGAGTTGGGGCTGCAGCCGATTGTTGTGATCAACAAGGTCGATCGACCTGACGCGCGAGGCCTCGAGGTCCACGACGAAGTACTGGAGTTGTTCATGGAGCTGGAGGCTACCGACGATCAGCTGGATGCGCCGTTTCTGTATGGTTCTGCCCGAGATGGCTGGGTCGACAAACAATGGCTCAGCGGCGCGGACGCGCTGGCAGGTGATGCGAGCCTAGGGCCGTTGTTCCAGGCCATAGTCGATACAGTGCATGCGCCACCGTGCGAGTCGGAAGCACCGTTCCAGATGCTCGTCTCGACGATCGATCACTCGAGCTACGTGGGCCGCATAGCGATCGGACGGATCGAGCGGGGCAGTGTGAGCACCGGCCAGAGCGTAGCGCTGCTGCCACTGGGTGAAGCTGGCATGATCGCTGAAGCCGACATCGTGCGTGGCCGGGTGATGAAGCTGTACGGCTTCGAGGGGTTGGCGCGTGTGGAGCTGGAGGATGCTGCAGCGGGTGATATCGTGGCGCTGGCCGGCATGGAGGGGATCGAGATCGGAACGACGCTGGCCGATCCCGAGCACCCCGAACGGCTGAGTGGCATCGCGGTCGAGGAGCCGACCATCGCCGTCGACTTCGTCGTGAACGACTCGCCCTTTGCGGGTAGGAGTGGCAAGTATGTCACCACGCGTCAGGTGCGAGACCGCTTGCATCGGGAACTCGAGCGCAACGTGGCACTCGGTGTCGAGGACACGGAGCAGCCTGATATTTTCAGGGTCTCGGGGCGAGGGGAGCTTCACCTTGCGATCCTGATGGAGACGATGCGGCGCGAAGGGTACGAGTTCCAGGTGAGCCGGCCGCGGGTAATTACGCGCGAGCGGGGTGACGGACTGCTATCCGAGCCCTATGAGGAACTGGTGGTGGATGTACCGGAGGACATGCTCGGCGTGGTGATCGAGAAGATGGGTAACCGCAAGGGCGACATGATCGACATGAAGAACCCGGGGCAGGGGCGGGTGCGGATGGAGTTCCGCCTGCCGTCCCGCGGGTTGTTCGGGTTCCGATCAGAGTTTCTCACCGACACGCGGGGTGAAGGAACCATGCATCACCGGTTCCTCGAGTACGACAAGTGGGCCGGACCGCTGGGTGGCAGGACCCGGGGGGTATTGGTGGCGGACCGGGAGGGCCAGGCTGTAGGTTATGGCTTGTACGGGCTGCAGGAACGGAGCACGCTTTTCGTGGGGCCCGGTGCCCCGGTGTATGAGGGCATGATAGTCGGTGAGAGTTCCCGAACTGATGACATGGATGTGAACGTCACCAAGGAGAAGAAACTCACCAATATTAGGGCGGCTGCCTCGGACGAGAACATCCTCCTCGAACCGCCACGGCAGATAACGCTCGAGTATGCGTTGGAGTATATCGAGGACGACGAGTTGATCGAGATCACGCCGGACGCGATCCGGCTTCGGAAGCGCGCGCTCGAGGTGAATGCGCGCAAGAAGGCTGCCCGCCAGGCACGCGCTTTGCGAGGTTAGCCTGGAGTCCCACTCAATCAATAGGAGCCCTGGAGGAAGCCATGTTGTCCTGGGAAACGTCGGTTTCGCCGATAGTTGACCAGCTGGAGGATGAAGAGGACCTGTGGGAGGACGCTGACGACTTCGAAGAAGACGACGAGAAAGATTTCGATGACGAGGATGACGAGCTGGAAGCCGAGTACGAGGAATACGAGGAGGAATTTGCCTACGACGACCAGCCGAAACATGGTCGTCGTCCGGCAGAGTGGGATTGACTGGAGGCGGCCGACTCGAGCCGCCTACCGGATGGATGATGTGAGGGGTGCCTTCAAGAGTGGCACTCCCGGTGCTAGATTAGAGCGCCAACAGGGGCCAGTAGCTCAGGTGGTTAGAGCGCACGCCTGATAAGCGTGAGGCCGGAGGTTCAACTCCTCCCTGGCCCATAGCTAAGTCTTTGCCCTGTCTGAGCCTCCTGCTCAGGCGGGGCTTGTGTCTCCGGACTGCTGTCGGTTCTGCTGTCGGTTCGGAGTCAGATCGCCGTCCGCCGCTTCAATGCGCTGCGCATTGTGCGTTCGTCAGGGTGCTGGTAGGACTTCAGGACCGTTTGCGGGTCCTTCCACCCTCCTAGCTCATTGTTGCTTGCATGTCGACCGCAGGACCGGCCCTGACCTTTGCTGTGAGTGGTGCATGATGACTAGAGTCCTTGCCTTCCTCTTTGGCTCAGTCGTTTACTGCGTATTTCTTGTCACGTGGCTTCTCGCAATCGCGTTTCTAGCCAATTTCAGCGTCTTCGGCTTCAAGACCATAGACACTGGGCCCCAAGTACCTCTTGGACACGCAATCACAGTCAATGCTCTCCTGCTTCTCCTTTGGACTGTTCCTCACAGTGTCATGGCCCGTCAGAGGTTCAAAAGCTGGTGGATCAAGATCGTCCCGCCTCCTGTTGAGCGCAGCATGTACGTACTTACGGCAAGTCTGTTGCTGCTGCTTCTTCTTCATCAATGGAAGTCGATTCCGAGCGTTGTGTGGAGCATTGAAAACGATCTTGGCTATTTCGTATTGACGGCCTTGTTCTGGGTCGGTTGGTTGTTGGTGTTTTACGCCACGTTCCTTATCGACCACTTCGACATGTTCGGATTACGTCAGGTCTATGATTGCCTACGTCGCAAGGAGTATACGCCGCCGGGTTTCAAGAACCCGTCGCTTCACAAGTACGTTCGCCATCCGATCATGACAAGTCTCATTATTGCTTTCTGGGCAACTCCGCGGATGACGGTCGGCCATCTTGTTTTTTCGACTGGAATGACGATCTATATCCTGGTTGGGACTATGCTTGAGGAGAAGGATCTGACAGCGATGTTTGGAGATACATACCGGGACTATCGGCGACGCGTACCTATGATTCTTCCCTTGCCCAGGAAGAGGCGTGCGGGACCAGCTACGCAAGACACATCGTGGTAATGACTCATGACTTGCAGCGGATCGTCATGAACGAGTGATGCTGGCCTTCGCCCGGCTGGTTGACGCTCAGCGTCCAGAAGCGGTGAGGGCCAATCGATTATAGCAGGACTGCTATGTCTGATGGTCCGGGACGGTTTTGTGCTAATCTGGGAGAGATGGGCTCATTTCTGATTCCATATTTCTAATCAACTCTCTGCTCCGATTAGAAATCCCTGTTGCTGCATCAGCTACAGCTGCGTGTTAGGCGTAGCTACTATCGCTCATTGATAACTTTTCAGCTTCTACGATGCAGTAAAATGCTTCCAGACCACGTTTTTCGCCAAACTGGATGTATTCGGTCATTTGCAATCCAACTTCATTCAAATAGGACTCTACAACACCCCTGGGATCATCGGACATGTCCAGACCAAACTTCCAAGGCTCTCCCATTTTTTCGATGATGCCCTTGAACTTCTTGGCCGCCTTTGAATAGTCACAATCAACCATGCTTTGGGAGTAGAAATCCTGTGCGATGATGCTACCCTCGGCGCACAAATTCCCCATGCTGAGGAGTGTCGCACGAACTGTCTCTGGTTCCAGGTATAACGAAACGCTTTGCCAGAGGAAGAGGGTCCGTTTTGATCTCTCAAAGCCTGCTTCTAGTAATTTGGAATCCCAGGATTCATTTGAAAAATCAACCGGGATGTAGGTGATCCAGCCGCATTCGATGCTGGCTCTCTGCAGAGTCTCAACCTTCATATTGAGTGTATGAACCTGGTCGATCTCAAACACTGCGACGT
>JBDGXD010000067.1:0-15075 GCA_039584755.1 Gemmatimonadota bacterium | reverse complement strand
AGCCGTCGGTCGGTCTGACTAACGTCGCCGCGGAATCGACAGGGTGTGTACCACGCTACCGTCCAACCCCGTGATCACCACCGCGAGATTAGCTGCAGTCGCGTCGACGCGCGCGACCTGTTCCTTGCCCACGACAAGAAGGTGATATGAGTGCTCGACATCCGGCCCCGGCGGCGTGTACGAAAAGCGATGCCGATGCCCGGCAATCACCAGGTCCACACCGGCAGCGTTGGCGGTCGCGACCCAGGCGTCTGATCCGTCGGTCAGCCAGCCCCACTGCGGATTGTGCATCAGGATGACACGAAAGGGTGCATCTGAAACGCGGGCGGTGGTTTCCACGTGTCCGCGAAACCAGGCCAGTTCGTCGGCGCGGTACGGCACAGTCCGGTTCAACTCGGCGTAGACGTTGGTGTCGTCCGGCTTGTCTTCGCCAGTGTCTAGCACCATCAGATGCACAGGCCCGGCATCTCGCGCATAGTAGAAACGACCTTCAGGAGTCGGAACGTAGTCCAGCAGCCGTCTGGCGAACGGGCCACGCAGCTCGTGGTTGCCGCGGACGAAGACCAGCGACTTGGTGTGGGCCAGGCCGGCAGTGGTCGGACGAAGCCACGCGCGGAAAATGTGCTCTTCTGTGTCGATCCAATGAAACGCGTCGCCCGCGTGAACCAGGAAGTCAGTCGATTCCCAATCGATGGCCTGGTTCAACCGGTCGATAAGGCCAACATCCTCGTGCGTGTCGGTGACGACGCTAAAGGAGACCGACGGGCTGTTCCGGTCGAACGTGGTGAACTGGTACGGCCCACCACGAACGTCCAACCCCTTGTCTGGCCAGTACGCGTTGAGCTTCACGACGCGCGTCGCAACAACCTCGTAACTATAGGTAGTACCAGGCGACAGGTCGCTGAGATGCACGACGTGGCGGGTGCCGACGGGAACGAGACCATCCACCTGCGGCTCGGACACAGCCGACAAGTCGCCGCCAGGCCCATACCGTACTTTCGCGTGGCTCGGCGTGTCGGTGAACCAGACGATGGTCGCCGTGGTCTCGCCGGTTGCCACGAGGTAGGGACCATCTGTGACTACCGGCCGCGTGTCGAAGACGCGATAAGGTTCTGACTGGGCCCGAGTCGGAGCGGCAAGAACAAGCAATGCGACGGGGAGAATCAGCGCTCGAGGAATCATGGGTAGAACCTACGTTATAGGAAATACGGCCGCGGATAAACTGCCACGGACAAAACGATCACGGAGTTTGTCGGTGGCACTACGCCGTCGATCCAGCGACGGCAACTGGTTTGCCAGAGAGACCCTTTGTTCGCGCCAAATAGCCGACCAGCGTGAGCGTAGCCACAATCTGCACGAAGATGAGCGTCGTGAGCAATGTGGGTCGGTGCGCAAGCCAGATTTCGGGTCCCGGTATCGCCGCCGCGAACATAGAGATGTTGGCAACGTTGAACAGGACGATCGCTGCAAGTAATGCTTTCCCCCCACCGTAGTACCACCAGCACCAGATCCCGAACCCTAGCTCGAAGACGAATGCCGCGAGTGGTGCCACCCCGTAGAGCCCGAGACCCAGTTTCGGTTCAGAGACGAATGGCGCAAGCTGAATATCGGTTTGGTGTGTAAGCAGATCGAGCACGAGGTGCGACGCAATCCCGATGCCGACTGCGGCCCCAAGCTTCGCTTTGCCGAAACCCCTACCCAAGACGAGCCACGCGAGAAGGGCGACACCGAGCATTGTCACAACCGAGTGCGACCATGGCATGTGGGTCAGATGGATGTCGCCGACAAAGACGACTGAGTCATTCGTGGTCGTGCGCTCGATACCGAGGTAGTTGAACGCGACCCAGACGAACTCCATCAGCTGCACAGAGATAAGCAGCCAAACCAGCGGGACCGTCGGGTACTTCCGTTTGATGGCGAGTGCGGCGGCGGCGTGGTTAATGGCAAACAAGAATTAGGCGCCTTTCAGCGTTGGGCGATGCGATGATCCTCCCTTGGCGTGGAGAGGAGTCGCAAGATCGGTGGGCCGGCGCGACGGACGCATCGGCCTCGATGCGGACCTTCAGTTCGTCGAGCAACGCCGCCACCGGGTCCGGTCCGTCCTCATCTGTCAATGTGTCGGGCAGCACGTCCGGCATCACGTGAAGCAGCAGGATACGTGAGTCGAAAGCTTGCGACAGCATTGCGGCAGTCGAAACGATGGCGTCAGAGTTGCCATCGAGATCTGTTGCCAGCAGGATCTTCTTCAATTCGTGCATCAGTGCTCCGCCAAACGCGGCTTGAGCCATCGCAGCTCGGTATCGTGCGCCTGACCAATGAGGATATAGTTCTGCACCATCACGTCTCCGTGTTTGTCCGCCTGAATCCGCGGTTGTCGGCGGCTGCGGCCCTACTCTATGCGCACCCTCTCTTCCGCCGACACGAACAGCACATCTGGAAGATCGGGATGCCGCAGCAGCAGTTCCATACCCTTCTCCTGCAATCTTCCCTCGGTGAAACCGAGTATCACCAGATCCGCTTCAGCTGAGCGGCTCTGCACCAGTCGCTCGAAATCCGACTGTTCGTCGGTGGCGATCACCTTCACGTTTCTCCTTCGTACCGGCAGACGCCCCGATGTGATCATCTCGTGCAGCCGCTCTCGCTCCTCTTGCACTTCGGCCTTGGGAAACGCTGCGAAAACCCGGATCTCACTGTCCTTCCAGTCGGGGTGTCCCAACAGGATGTACGAAAGCAGGATCATCAAATTGGCGTTCTTGTAGTCATGCCAGGTGAGCCAGACGTGGATGCTCGAGTGCTGTCCGAAGAAACGGTCGCCATGCCGCAGGACCAGACTGCTCACGCTTGCCGCGCTGGCCATGCGACAGCCATCCCGCACCTCGGATAAGACCTCGGGAGAATCGTCGAGCGTGAATTCGGACAGCATGCAGTTGTTCTCGGTACCGGAGACTCCCGGCAGCTGGATTGCCTGACCTAGTGCCGAGCGCATCGAAGGTGAAATCATAGTATCGACGTATATGGCACTACCTCGCTGCTGCACCGCCTTCACCAACCTTGGTTGTATCCTCCTGCTCTCCCTGAACGTATCGGGGTCTAAGCGGCCTTGTATGAAATGAATGTACGTCCCTACTCCATAACGGTGACAAATCCAAGCGAGGAACTGCAGCGGTGCGGCGCGACTGAACGTGCGGCCACTGACCATCATCACGCTGGGTCGCCAGGCGTCGCTGCGTGTCCGCGTGCCGCTCGCTTGAAGCTTCACTTGGAAGCGGCGCGACACCTGAGTCATCACGCCCTGGAAGATAGCGGCCAGGTCGTCCTCACCGTGAACTCGCCTCAACGCGCGATAGACCGCGATCATGGCCAAGATAGCGAGCAGTGCAAATACGGGGTCCATCTGGAACATCATGAACAGACACATGAGCGACCCGAGCAGGCTTAGATACCATTTGGACCGGAAGCTGGGTCTGTACGACGGCCGCGCGGCGAAATGTTCCATGAAGCTGATCGTGCACAACGCACCGTACGTGACCATGAAAAACATCGATATGATACGGGCAACTATGTCGACGTTACCGGCGGCCACCATCGCCAACGCAAGAAACGATGTCACAATGGTGGTGGTTCTCGGTTCGTTGGCCTCACCGACTCCTGCGGCAAGCGCAGCGTTCGCTCGTTTCCACGGAGTGATACCGTCGGCCGCGAGCGCCTGCAGCGTGCGCGGCGCCACCAGAATGGAACCGATGGCAGATGATAGGGTCGCTGCAGCCAATCCTATGGGAATGATCGGACCCCACAGCGCAATCCTGCTCATGACGAACTGCTCGCTGGCCAATAGCTCGGGTGAAACCGAGTTGGTGAACTTGAAGCAGATGAGAACGTAGACGATCATGCCGACGAGTGTCGCCGAGATCACTCCCAGCGGTATCGATCTGCTCGGGTTCCGCAAATCGCCCGACAGACCAACTCCTGCTGTCATACCGGTGAAGGCGGGAAACACGATCGCAAACACGAGCACGAATGGATCGGCGTCAGCAACGCGGTCCAACAGCCCCGGCTCACCCAGCTCCGCACCCTGCGGTGCGCCCCCCAAGAAGAACAGCGCAAGCGACAAGGCAAGTATGCCCACCACGACCCAGAGCGCCTTTACGCCAACACTGGCTCCGCGTCTCAGCATCAGCAACGCCAGGCCACCCGTTGCGGGAACGGACACGTAGCGCGGATCGTAGGCCCCAGCCATGAACTGCTCGGCCAGGGGCCGGAAAGCCTCCGCCAAAGCGATCATGTAGAACGCGACAGAGATCGCCTGCGACAGGTAGAGCGAGATACCTATGGCACCACCGATCGTTTTGCCGAACGACCGAGAGATGATGAAGTACTCTCCCCCACCCTCGACTCGCCTGTTCGTAGCGATCTCTGAGATAGCCAACGCGGTGGGGATGGTCACCATATGGCCTAGCAACACGATCAACAGCGCGCCGAGCAGCCCCGTGTGGCCAACCGCATATCCGAACCGCAAGAACAGCACGGCACCGAGTATGGTGCTGATGCTGGCGAGGAATACCGGGGCGGTTCCAAAGCCGTGGCCGGCCGCGGCGTCGGTGCCGGAGGCTGTTGTCACGAATCCACTGCCGGTAGCTGCAAAAGTGTCACTTTGGCTACTCATGTCGCTCCAAGCGCTCTGCCGCGTTCACTATATCTCACTGGATGTCGGATTGTCATTGCGGCCCCCCTGCGGTCCCATCCCGGCGCGGGTCGGCGCTACCGCCGGCAACCGTTGGCACACGCCGGAGCGTGGCTGACGAAGACCAACCACAAGTATCGCGAGATACGCTACGCGGAGTCCAGTGGCATCAGATTGGCTCCCGATTCGTTAGCCGGGTGCCCTAGGCAAGGCGGCGGCCGGCCACCACTCCTATCGTGCACCCTGGTTCCTCTCGCGGGTGTGTTCCGTCTAGATTTGGCATCGCGCAAATCGTCGGACCGGTTCTCCCCTGGCTGGAGTAACCGCTGAGAACTCCAACTCGGCTGACTATTCACCAAGAGTGTTGATCCTGCCACGACCAATAGCGGTCCTCTCCCTCTTGCTGTTGCTGACAGCAACTGCCGCCGGTGCGCAAACGGCTCGCGTAAAGGTCGAGATAACGGGGTTGAATCGCGAGCTACAGCGGAACGTGGAGACGGTCGCGAGCATAGTCAGCGCGGCCCGAGCCGGCGCGCTACCTGAAGCTCGCATCGAGCAGCTGTATTTGAGGGCGGTCGAGGAGATCGAACTGGCACTGCAGCCGTTCGGCTACCACCGACCCACCATCCGGTCGCAGTTGGACACGAGCGGCGCGACCTGGGTAGCACGCTACGAGGTCGACCCCGGTCCGGCGCTGCTCTTGTCGCGTGTCGACGTTCGGATCCGGGGAGAGGGAGAAGGCGACTCTGTGCTGCAGCAGGGCGTGGCCGACTTCCCGCTCGCGGCGGGAGACACACTGCGACATGCACTCTACGATCAGGGCAAACTGGCTCTGGCGGGCTCGGTCGCAGAACGCGGTTATCTCGACGCCGCCTTCGACACGACGCAGATTCGCATCGATCTCGAAGCCTACACCGCTGAGATCGTCCTGCACCTGACCACCGGCCCGCGCTACTACTTCGGCCCCGTCACTTTCAACCAGGACATCGTCGACCCAAGTCAACTCCAAGGTTATGTGACGTTCCAGCCTGGCGACGACTTTGAGGCGTCGAAGCTGCTCGAGCTGCAGCGGGGCCTGAGTGCCACCCCCTTCTTCAGTCAGGTAGAAGTCCGGCCGGTCCAGGAGAACGCCGCAGGTCTCAACGTACCCATCGAGGTCAGCCTAGTCCCACGCAAGCGTCAGCGCTATGAACTCGGCGCGGGGTACGGCACCGATACGGGATTTCGCGGCACACTCGAGGCGAACTTCCGGCGCCTCAACCGAAAAGGGCACAACGCCACCGTACGGCTCGAGGTCTCCCAGATACGCAGAAGCATCTCAGGTCAGTATCGCTTTCCTCCTGCGTATCCGAAGACCGCCAACTACGCCCTCTCCGTAAGCGCCGGTGACATCAGCCCGACCTGGAGCTCGACGTTGCGACTGGCGTTGGGGAGCAGCCGCAGCCAACTGCGTGGACCGCTACGCGAAGTGCTCTCCGTATCCTACGATCTACAGGATTTCACGATCGCGGGCCGGGATGGCAAATCAACCCTGCTGATCTTTGGCACCAGCCACTCGTGGCTCACGGCCGACAACCGGGTCGTGACCTTCACTGGCGGTTTGCTTCAGCTCGATATGCGGGGCAGCCTCGACGCCTTGGCATCGAGCGCGACCTTCTTGCAGCTCGTCGCTCGGGGAAAGTTGGTTAAACGTATTGTCGGGCAACTCCGTTTCCTCGGGCGCACGGAAGTCGGCAGGACGTTCACGTCGCAGTTCACCGAGCTCCCACCAACCATACGCTTCGTCACCGGTGGTGACAGAACGGTACGCGGCTATTCGTTCGAGTCCCTCGGACCGCGGGACGCGGAAGGACTGATCGTGGGCGGTGATGCTCAGCTCATCGCGAGCGTCGAAGTCGACTATGCACTCGCGGAGAAGTGGAGAGCCGCGGCGTTCTTAGATGTCGGAAACGCACTGGCCTGGGGCGGTCAGTTGTCTCTCGCGAAAGGCGCGGGACTTGGTGCCAGGTGGGTGTCGCCGGTCGGCATGGTACGCGTGGACATAGCCTACGGCTTCGACGAGCCGAGCAAAGGCATCCGCCTCCACTTGACCTTCGGACCGGATCTGTGACGTGAAGCAGCGAGTGCGACGTCTGATCAAGTGGACCGTGTGGTGTCTGGCCACCACGCTGGCTATGGTGCTTGCGATGTTGGCAGTCGCGCTCACTACCGAGCCGGGTGCTCGCGTTACGCTGCGAATGCTCGCGGCCACGCTTCCGGCAAACCTCGAGTTTACTGAGTTGCAGGGGAACCTGCGTGGCCCGTTGTCGCTCACAGGCATCTCGGGCGCGACACCTACACTGGAGTTCACGGTCGAAAGACTGACTTTCGATTGGCGACCGCTCCAAATCATCAGAGGACGCGTCCACCTGGACAGCATGCGTGTGGTTGGAGTTCGCGCGCTACTGAGACAAGACACGCTTGAGACAGAAAGACCCGCTACGCAGGTCGACACACTCGAGGTTGCTGCGAGTGACGAGACGGACTTCGAGCTTCCCGTTACGCTCGTGTTTGAACGAATCCAAGTCGAAGATGGATTCGTCACGGTGTCGGACAGCATCAGCATCAGTGACATCAATCTCACGGCCTCCGGTACGCACGACGACTACCAAGCCGAGGTAACTGCCTCGCTCACCGCACCACAGATAGGACGCGCTCAGCTGGAGTCGTCTGGTCGCGGCACGTTGAGCGAATTTCGTATAGAAAATGTGCGTGCACTGGCACTCGACGGCGAAGTGCGTGGCAGTGGCGCGATCTCCTGGCAGCCTCGGATCGAGTGGCAGGTTGCGCTCGACGCAGACGGCTTGGCCCCTGCGACGCTTGCGCCGAGCCCCGAGGATTGGCCCGGGCAGGTCTCTCTGAGCGCGGCGCTCGAGGGTAACCTGATGGATGGCAGGACGGAAATGGCAGTACGAATCGACACGCTCTACGGCACACTGCGCGGCCAGCCGCTCACGGGAGTCATCAGGGCCGGGATCAGAAATTCGGAGTATTCGTTTGACCGGGTGGACATCGATTGGGGATCGGTGCGAATCGATGTCGCAGGTATGGTCAACGGAGACCAGTTAGACCTCAACTTCGACTTACAGGCCCCGGACTTGGCGGCGGTGCTGCCGCGTTCGAGCGGTTCCGTGTCCGCCAGCGGCCGGCTCGCGGGCTCACCGTCTACTCCGATCATCAATGCTACGGCCACGGGAAACGCGGTTGTACTCGATCAGTTCACGCTGAGCCGAGCCAATGCACGGGTCGACGTGGATTGGCAGGATCGCGGCACTAACGAAGTGGATGTCAGGGTCGAGGATCTCGAGTATTCCAATCAAGCAATCGATTCGGTACGGCTCGTGGTCAGAGGATCGCGCGCGGCACACCAGGTGGAGGCCACGGTCGCGAGCAATGAAGCCGACATGCGCCTGACCGCCTCCGGCGGCCTCACGGATTGGACCTGGAGCGGAGTACTCGCTGACCTTGGCATCGACACACGCAATGCCGCGAATTGGCGGCTCGAACAACCCGCTACCCTGACTGCCTCGGAGTCCGCTGTCACGCTGGACGAACTGTGTATGCTCGCCAGCGGGGGTGACTTCTGTATCGCTGGCACGTGGGAGTCGCAGGCCGAATGGCAAGTGCGTTCCTCGATGAGCGAGCTTCCCGTTTCACTACTGCGACCACTGTTGCCGGATGCGTTGACAATTGACGGCACGGTGAGCGGTCAGGTCGACGCCGCGGGCCAGACTGGAACACCGGAGTATGTGGAGTTGGACCTGCGACCCAGTTCTGGCTCGCTCGAATATGTCTTCCGCGATACGGTCACCGCTCTCACATACCGCGAGGCTCACGTCACCGTCAACGCGGCAGGCGACAGCCTGCGTGGCAGCGTGAGTGTACAGTTGGCGGAGAGCGGCAGTGTCGACTTCGGAAGCTTGTCAGCCGAGCTGAGCCTCTCTTCGCTTGCCGAGTTGATCGATGGGATGGCAGCGGACAGTTTCACCGATGTGTTGACCGACGAGTGGAAGCTCAGCTCTTCCATCGATCAGATTTCGTTCTCGCTACTGCGACCGCTGTTGCCGCAGGCCTTGACCATGAACGGCACTATTAGCGGTCAGGTCAGCACTGCGGGGCGGGCGGGAATACCGGAGTATCTGGAGCTGGAACTCCGACCGAGCTCCGGCTCCATTGAGTACGCATTCCGAGATACAGTAGATGTCATCAGATATCGCGAGGCTCAGTTAACCGCTGACTCGCGGGGCGACAGTTTGTATAACACCCTGAGACTCCAGCTCGCCGGAGGTGGCAGTGAAGATTTCGGCAGCTTGACGGCCGAGGTAGAATTCCCCTCGCTCACCGAGTTGATCGACGAGATATCAACCGACGGTTTTTTCACTGCGCTGCAGGACGATTGGACACTCAGCTCGTCGATCGATCAGATTCCGCTGGCCCTCTTCAACGTTTTCATTCCCGCAGGCGCGACGCTGGCGGGGTCGCTCGACGGTACGCTCGAGACCTTTGCCGCGCCTGACGGTACGATCACTGGCCAACTCGAGCTGGAGCCGCGAACGGCCACATCGCAACGATCCTTCGGCAACAATGTGAATACGATACGGTTGATCGATACCAAGGTACGTGCACAGGCGGGACCGGACGGAGTACGAGGCGAAGCGACGTTTGCCGTGGCTCAGCCGGACAGCCCCTTACAAGGGACGGTCTCCGCATCGATAGCACTGCCGCAGCTCACCAGACTGGACCAGCCATTGCGGTCCCAGCCAATCGAAGCAAGAGTCGAGGGTGGAGTAGATCTGAGCCTGCTCGATGAACTGCTCGATGACTTTTCCGGCAGCGCCGGGCGACTCGACGTCGATCTCACTGCAGGAGAAACGATCGGCGCGATAGCGGTGTTGGGCAATGTTCGGCTCCGGGGTCAGACCGATATCCAGTCGCTCGGAATCGACCTGCGGGACATCGATATCAGCGCCAGCGATAGTCCCGACGATGGTCTTCGAATCGAAGGCAGCGTTTCCTCGGGTAACGGTCAACTCACCATTGCAGGGACTTCGCCGGCGATCCCAACGCGCGAATCACCCGCTCGGCTGACGATCCGCGGCGAGAACTTCAGAGCGATGCGCACCGAACAGATCAGTCTGGTGGTGTCGCCTGACATCGAGGTACTGATCGGGGGCCGCGCTGTCGAGGTCAACGGTGAGGTCACAGTACCTCGCGCCATGATCGAGATTCTCGAGGTTCCGCAAGCGGCGGTTCGTGCGTCCAAGGATGTCGTCTACGTCGGCCAGCCCGAGGAAGCCGACGTCCCGCCGCTGGAGGTCACAGCCAACGTCACCCTGGCATTGGGCGAGGAGGTGGTGTTCAGAGGGTTCGGCTTCAACACGCACCTCGACGGCACCGTCATAGCAGTTGACCAACCGGGCAGGGTGACGCAGGGGCGAGGTGAGCTGGTATTCAGAGAAGGTATCTACCGCGGCTACGGCCAGAATCTATCGGTCGAGCCCGGCCGACTGGTCTTCGCTGGGCCGATTGATGACCCGACAGTAGACGTGCGGGCGTACCGGCGCGCCACCGACGGTACACGCGCAGGTTTCTTGGTTGGCGGTACACTCAAGTCACCCACCGTCGAGATTTGGTCGGAACCGGCCAAGACCGACAGCGATGCCCTGAGCTACATCCTGTTCGGGCGTTCTTTGTCACAAGGCACGGAGGCTGATCAACAACAAGCCGGCAACGCAGCCGCCGTGCTCGGCGGAAACATGCTTGCCATGAGCATGGCGTCCGCGATCGGTCTCGACGACGCGAGAATCGAAACAGGCGCCAGACGTCAGGATGCGGCGTTCTATGCGGGCAAATATATCTCGCCCAAGCTCTACGTGGCTTATGGCGTCGGCCTGTACGAGCCGATCAACGTGCTGCGTGTGCGCTACCTCCTCTCGCGCAAGTTCACGCTGCAAGCAGAAACGGGAACCAGAGACAGCGGCGATATCCTGTACCGCATTGAGTTTTAGCCGCGGACCAACGCGGAAGAAAGGAGCGGACGGTCGCGGATGTCCGGGTCTTGTCAGCAGCGGGAACTCCCGTTACATACGGCGAGCTTGTACGCAGGAGTGATCATGAGTGCACGTTGGCTTAGCACCTTTATTACGACGGCCCTTACGCTCGGTGTTGTGGGTTGCTCGGGAGACAGCAAGAACGAGGACACGGCCATGCAACACGAGTTCTCTTGGGTCATCGAAGATCAACTTGCCGGGATGCCGCGGCCGGGAACGGATGCCGCGATCGAAGAAGACGTGGCTTTTCTCAAACGGCAAAAGATCGACCTTCTAGTATCACTCACCACCGATGTTCCCGGTTCATCACAGCTGGCGGAGCACGACATCGAATCACTCCACATACCGGTGCACGACTTTCAAGCACCAACCATGAATCAGATCGTCGAGTTCGTTGATAGCACGTCGAGGGTGTTGGCCAGCGGCGGGCGCGTCGGTGTGCACTGCACTGCCGGTATGGGACGCACCGGTACGATGTTGGCCACGTACCTGGTATATGAGGGCAGCACCACAGAAGACGCTATTGCGAAGATCCGGGAACTGAGGCCTGGGTCGATCGAGACAGTCGAGCAGGAAGAGGCGATCAGGGCGTACTACGAGCATTTGCGGGGGCGGTGAGAGGCCCCGCCTCAGAGGCCACGCCTCAAGAGAGTTTGGGTCGCCCATCGCGATAGTTGGTCCCGCCCTAACGAGGGCGGGCTCGGCCAAGGCGCGTCGTAAGACGACGCGACGCGTCCTTAAGGACGCGCCTCTCACCTTAGGCAACCGAGCGCGGGTTCTCCGCGCCGGTCAAGAACGGTGCTTCGAGTTTTTCTGATACCATTCGCGAAAGTCCGTTCACCAATCCCCTTCCCACATGTGCTACACTCGGCTAACCAGCTCGAGACTCACAAACTGCTGCAACTATTGTTGCATATCTGACCCTCAAGGAGGTATGATATATTGTCATACCACCTAGAAGGCCTGATGAGCAAAGCCAAGATCGCCATAACACTCGAATCCGACACGTTGCATCGACTCGATCAGTTGGTGAAGCAGCGCACATTTGAGAGTCGGAGCAGCGCTGTGCAGCAGGCAGTCGAGGAGAAGCTGGGTCGATTAGAGCGCCAAAGCCTGGCACACGAGTGTGCGAAACTGGATCCCGACTTCGAGAGGAGTATGGCCGACGAGGGGCTGGCGGTCGAGGTGAAAGAGTGGCCCGAGTACTGAGAGGCGAGATCCGCTGGGCGGATCTCAATCCGCTGCGCGGCAAGGAGCACGCGGGTCGACGCCCGGTACTCATCCTGAGCCATGACGTGTTCAACGCACGATCGGGAACGGTGATCGCCGTCGCCATAACGAGCCAACCGCAACGCGCTGGATTCCCTCTCACGCTGGAGCTGCGAGCACGTGGCGTCAAGCAACCTTCGTGGGTCAAGATCAGTCAGATCCGGACGCTGTCGACAGAACGTATTGGCAGGCGCTTGGGATTGGCTTCGCCCGAGCAGTTGAACCTTGTGTTGGAAGGATTGCAGGAGATCGTTGGGGCGTGATTACGCGAGTACGCTACAGACTCAGCCAATAGTTCACCTTCACCACAAACGTGTTGCGGCTCGGCAAACGAAACATATCGTCAACACCCTGCCCAAACTGGAACTCCTGTTGGTCGGTCACGTCGAACCGGCCGTGCTGCCACACGAGAAACAGAGTTGAGCCGAGCATGTATTCCCAGCGAAACACGACATTCGATCGGAAAGAAAGATAGGTGAAGTTGGGATTGCCGAGTTCGATGTCCGCGGTACCGCTCTCGTCGATATCGATACCGACGTTGCCGTCTTCATCCACCAGGATCTGGTCGTCGGTGTAGTCGGTGAATCGATCGGCGAAAGTCGCGCCTCTTGGTTCGTTGACCTCACGGTAACTCAAGTACTTACCGGTCGAAACAAATGGCTCGGCATACAACTGGAGTGTCATTGCCGGCGTGAAGATGATGTTGCCGCGGAACGTCATCGCTGCGGTGGTCTGGTCCAGCTCACCGAAGACGTAACGCTGTTCGCCCACAGCCTCTTGCTGCGTGAGGTACTGCCAGGTGTCGTGCCGGTAGTTGAATCTGAATCCGGCGCCGAAATCCATGTTGGATGCCGCCCGCCACCTGACCCGAGGGCTGAGGTTGTAGCCCCAGCTATCGCTCTCGGGCTGATTGAAGCCGGATCCATTGAACCCGGCGCTCAGGTTCTTGCGACCGTCGGTGTTGAACCCAGCCCACCCGCTCCACGAGTATGGTTCGAGAAAGGCCGGACCGCCGCGTAGGGCACCGGTCGAGAGAGCCTCGAAATTCTGATTGATTCCGGCGTTGATGCTCCAGTAGTTGAGGAACTGCGCCCACCCGTTCACGTTGCCGCCGATCCCGAGCTTCTCCCAGCCCCAGCTCCAAACAGTGTGCTGGTTGAAGTTGATCCGCATCTGCCGGAACACCTTACCCGGTTGCAGCCAACGCAACTGGAACCACAGGAACTGAATCGTGCGATCGGCGTCGCGCAGATAGCCGGCGTCGTTCACCTCGTATCCCGGCGATCGGGTATCGACTCCGGTTGCCCAGACAAATTTGTCGCCCGCGTGTTTTCCAACCACTAGCTGCCCAGCCATCCCGTTCAGCGAAGTTCTGGCGGGATCGTAGGTTACGTGTTCGTTGTCAGGACGTTGGTAATACCTGGCAGACGACCGTTGCGTGACATCGATCGCCGTTGGCGACCCTCGCACATGACTTCCCGAGAGCCAGCCTTCCACGTGCCAGCGGTCGTCGGCGAAGCGATGACCGAACTTGGTTGCCAGTGAGTACGCCGAGCTGCGCAGCCAATCGAGATTGCTCTCTTTAGGTAGCGACCTCCCAACGGCGGTGCCGAAAATGCCGACCTGGGTGAGGCCGCCGCGGAAATCCTTGGCCAGGCTCCCAACCCAATAGGTCGAACGCGGTTCGACGACGTCGGAGTGTGGGTTGCCGTCGCCGTCGACGACACGCGCCTTCTCTTCCCCGGTCATGGCACCCAGCAGCCCCAGGGTCCAGCCGCTCGAGGTCTTCCCCGAGAGCTTCCCCGCTCCCAATATCGTGGTCCAGTCGACGGTTTCGGCATACCCGCCCCGCGGGTCGGCCCATCCCTGTGGCTGGCGTCCGATACGTCGGGTGTAGAACAGTTGCTCATTGGCCCCGTCACCATCGCCCAGCAGGATTGGGAAGCGGAAAACATCCAGTCCTTCCTGGAAGAACGGGCGCCGCTCCGGGTAGAAAGTCTCGAATGCCGAGAGATTCACGACCGCGGGGTCTGCCTCGACCTGTCCGAAGTCGGGATTGATCGTCGCCGAGAGGGTGAGGTTCGACGTGATCCCTAGATAGAGATCGCCCCCGACGCGGCCGGTGCGATCAGCGCCGGTGGCAAACGGATTGTCTCCCTCCGCCTGGTACCGATCGCCAGTCGCAGCCACGTAGGGCAGTAGCTCTACGCGTCGCGGTGGCTCGATTCCCTCTAATCCGGTGAGATCGCCAAAGCGCGACACCAGTCCAGCCTCGCCCTTGGTCATCAGACGCCAGTGCTGTTCCTCGTTGTTGCGGTTGATGACCCGTACGACTTGAAAGCCGAATCCCTCGCGCTCCGCATCACTGAAACGCACCTGGCTGAAAGGAATGCGGAACTCCGCTGCCCAACCTGTCGAGTCGGTGAATGTCGCCACATCCCATACTGCATCCCACGAATCGTCCTCGTCGCCGTCATCGAAGATGTATATGTCGCGTTTCACCCCGGCGGGGTTCACGAAGAACACGAAACCGGTGCGGCGGTCATGGTAGGAATCGATCGCAACGATGATCCAGTCGGAGGCGACGTCCTCGTCGCGGCGCGCCAGACGCGTGACGATTCGCTCGGGCTCGGAGTCCCAGGCACGAACACCGATGTACAGCGCGTCATCGGTATAGACGACACGGAAGTCTGTGGGTTCCGTTCCCGGCTCGCCCTCATCGGGATCCACCTGCCAGAATCCGTCGGACAGCGGCGCGGCCGCCCAGGCTGCGTCGTCGAGTCGTCCATCGACGCGTGGCGCCTCCGCGGCCCGCACCGCCACGGCAGTCCGCATAACCGTGGGGTCTGTCGAGCTGCGGTCAGTCACGACAGAAACACTCGCTTGTTGTGCCTGGATTGCCGTGCCTGGAATCGCCAGAAGCCAGGCTGCGACGGCGGGAAAGAGAACACGATGCCATCCCATCCCAACGGGAGGGGCCGATGGTAACGAGTACGGCGCTAGCTGCTTCGTGGTGCCTCCGGGGTGGAGGGGCTA
>JBDGXD010000066.1:0-15102 GCA_039584755.1 Gemmatimonadota bacterium | reverse complement strand
AGGGAGGGGCAATGTTCGTGATCAACTTGCCGGAGAACGCGTGAGCGCCAGGATCCTGATTGTTGACGACGAGAACAACATGCGACGCATGTTGCGTGCGATTCTGGAAGAGGAATCGTACGAGGTGTACGATGTCGACGGCGGCGCTACCGCGCTGGCCAAATGCGCCGAAGTCGAGCCCGACGTGATCCTACTCGATTTGGTCATGGAGCCCGGACCCGATGGTCTCACGGTGTTGGAGCAGTTGCGTGGTCAGCACCCGGACCCCGCGGTGATCATGATGAGCGGCAAGGCAACACTCGACGACGCGGTACGCGCCACCAAACTCGGCGCATTCCAGTTCCTCGAGAAGCCACTCACGGCCGAACGTCTGCTGACGGCGGTTGGTGCTGCTGTGGAACTGATGCAGGCACGCGCGGAGAACCGTGCGTTGCGAGCAGAGTTGCCCGACACCGGTGAGATCGTCGGGGCTAGTCCGGCAATGCAGCAAGTGCGTGGTCTTATCGCACAGGTTGCGCCGACGCCGTCCCGCGTGCTCATCACCGGTGAGTCAGGTACGGGCAAGGAGCTCATAGCGCGCGCTATCCATCAGCAGAGCCCCCGGGCCAAGCGTCCCATGGTGAGTCTCAACTGCGCGGCAGTTCCTCGCGATTTGCTGGAGAGCGAGATGTTTGGCCACGAGCGCGGCGCATTCACCGGTGCAGTAGCTCGGCGACACGGCAGGTTCGAGCTGGCCGACAAGAGCACGTTGTTTCTCGATGAAGTCGGTGACATGCATTTGGAGGCGCAAGCCAAGCTACTGCGAGTGCTTGAAGAGGGAACGCTAGAGCGGGTGGGCGGGGAGCGGACGAAGCAGGTCGATGTTCGGGTCATCGCGGCGACGAACAAGAACCTGAAACACGAAGTGGAGGAGGGGAGATTTCGTGAGGATCTGTTCTATCGACTGAACGTGTTTCCCATTCAAGTTCCGCCCTTGCGTGAGAGACTATCCGATCTGCCCGATCTCGTGCAACACCTGGCGACACTTGCAGGTGCGCGCTGTACGCGCGCGCCCCGTGAGTTCCCGGCCGAGGCGTTGACTCGCATGAAGGCGCACACCTGGCCCGGCAACGTGCGCGAGCTTGCCAACGTCATCGAACGCTTGACGATCGTCGAGGGCGACGGACCGGTAGCCGCGGCAAGTGTCGACAAAGTCCTCGGCTCCGGGGCGCGCCGTGCCGTACGAGCTCCCGACGCCGACGCAGCCGGGCTGGCCACCGCGTTGGATGCCTACGAGTCGGAACTCATCCGGCATGCGCTGGACCAGGCCAACGGAAACGTGGCCGAGGCGGCCCGTCGGTTGGAGACGGATCGCGCCAACCTGTACCGTCGCATGCGGCGCCTGGGTATGAGTCGAAATGACACAGGCGTGTCCAAATGACGCGTTCAAACCGCTGTGCCGTTCCAGTCTGTGATCCCTAAGACGTTGCAATGTAAACACTTAACGTAATGAAATATGGTGGAATGGAGCGTGCGTTTGAGGTGGCCGGAGGTCATCATGATCAAACGCATGTTGTTCTGGTTCATCGTGGGATGTGCACTGTGGCTAGGCTTCACAGAGCCCGATCGGCTGGCGGTGGAGACCGATCGGACGTTTCAGGTGTGGGGTTACGAGCTGCGGTTCCAGCTCTTGCTGGAGGCCGACGAGGTCGCGGAGCCCGAAAGAGCGATACTGCCGACGGACACGGTCAGTATCGAGATCATCACGGCGAGCGAGGAGTCACAATGAGGCTGCGCGGGCTCCTCGCAGCCGCAGCGCTGCTCGCGATTTCGGCCACCACTGCGGTTGCACAGGACACCTTGGTGGTTGGCCCGGGGCCGGCTCCATCCCAGAGTTCGGCGTTGCCACAGTGGGCCGTAGAGTTCTTCAACGCCGCCACCACGACCAGCGTCGTTGGCGGACTCACAGTGCGGTCCGACACGACATACGATGGTGACCTGGCAGTTGTCGATGGTCCTCTCGTTATCGCCGGGACCGTCAATGGCACGGTGGTAGCCATCAACGCAAGCGTCGAGATCTGGGACGGTGCATCTATTACCGGTGACGTAATCGTGCTCGGTGGGACCCTGAGAGACGAGATGGGCTCGCGGGTCGAGGGCAGCATGCGCAGAGTTTCCACGCAGGTACCGGTGCGCGTTGTCGATGGTATTCTCGAGATGCCCGATGAACCACGCACGACCTCCACACGTCGCACCCGGCCGTCGTACAGTGACCGTTCCCGCACCAGTGCCTCGATCCTGCTTGGCCTGGGTGGGACTTACAATCGTGTAGAAGGCCTACCATTGAGGCTGGGACTGAAGTTTGGCTGGCGCAAGTCCAACACACGAGTCGAGCTGCGCGGCTACGGCATCTTCCGCACGGCGCGTGAGTTCAAGACGAGCATCAATGGTATCGGCTACTATGCGGACGGCACGATTCGGTTCGGCGGCTCGCGCGACCGCGGTAGTTGGGCCTGGTCGCCCTCGGTCACGTTCGGTGGTAGAGCGTTCGAAGTTGTGAAGCCAACGCAGGGTTGGCCGCTCGCAATCAACGAGGTGGGCTGGGCCACCTTCCTGTGGCATCGCGACTATCGTGACTACTTCCTGCAGACCGGTTTCTCCGGTTTCGTAGACGTCGATCCGGTGCGCTACCTCAAGCTCTCGGGAGAGGTAGCCCGAGTCGAAGAACAGTCGATCGACCAGCGCAACCCGTGGACCCCGTTCCGCAAGGACCAACCGTGGCGCATCAACCCGATCATCGACGCCGGTGACTACACGATCGTTACCACGGCTGCCGAGTTCGACTCCCGGCCGAGTCGCAGGGTAGGCGCATCGGGTTGGTATGTGCGTGTGGCATGGGACCACGGTATCGGTGAGAACATCGTCGAGAACCCGTTGCCCACATCGGTTCGCGAACCGTTGCCGACCGACTCCTACAAATATGATCGCGCCACCGTCGACCTGCGGCGCTATCAGCGGTTCGGTCGCAGGGGTCAGTTTAGGCTGCGCGCGCTGTGGGAAGGGACCATAGGGCGCGACCCGTTACCGATCCAGCGGCGCTACTCGCTGGGCGGTCCCGATCCGATGAACGGTTACGCCTTTCGCGCGTTCACCTGCAACGACGCCGTGGGCAACTTCGGCGAAGTGGGGTTGTGCGATCGGGTCCTACTGTTCCAGGCCGAGTATCGTGGCCGGCTCGGCTTCGATTGGTCCAGCAGCAACTTCACGTCGTTTGCGGACGATGATGACTGGGGGTTCTGGGACTGGGAAGACGGTTTCTGGTTCGACGGTCCCACGCTCATCCTGCTCGGCAACGCTGGCACCGGTTGGCTCGAAGGTAACTCGCCGGGACCGCTCAACTTCGACCTGGGTGCCGGCATCGAGATCGGCAGCGTTCAGTTGTACTTCGCCAAGGCAATCAAGGAAGGTGAACCTGTGCGTGTGACGCTCAGAATCGAACGTCGCTTCTAACGGTGCGGGCAACTTACCTCGCAGTTGCCCTGTTACTCGGCTTGGTCCCGGGTCTTGCGGGACAGGCTCGGCCCGTTGTACGCGTTGAATTGGAGGAGGATGAGATCCCAACCGCACGCGTGAGTCTGCACGGACTGTTGGACGACGATCGGTTTCTCAGTGCGATGGAGTCCGGATTCCCGCTCTACATCGAGTACCGCGTGGAACTGCGGGAGTCGCGTTCGTTGTGGGATCGGGCGGTTGACCGTTTGGATTGGGAATATGTCGTGCTGTACGACCCCGTGCGCATGCGGTACCGTGTCGAGTACGTCGACGGGACGGAGTACCTGCCCGATGTGACCGCGTTGCAGCGGAGACTGGAAGATGTGTGGCCGGTGAGTGAACTCCAGCCCGACCGGCCGGGCGAGTATTACTTCAACGCGACCGTGACAGTTACAACACTCACCGATGAGGACGTAGACGAGGTGTTCGCGTGGTTGCGTGGTGAAGAAGCCGACTCGTTGTCGCGCGACCGGCCCGGCTTTGTCACACGTACCGCGCGCAAGTTGCTCGTGCGGGTAGCTCCGTTGCCGCGAGTGGAGATCGAAGGTAAGTCGCAGAAGTTTGAGCAGCGTTGAGCAGTTTCCCCCATCGACACTCCTGCTGAAGACAAACCCGGATCACTCCGGCGACGCCTGGTTCGCTGTCCCTCGTTGACCTGTACGGAGCGTGCATCGGGCTGATAGCTTTGAAGAACACGAAGCGAATGAGTCTTATCCTCCTCACGAGGTGCACCGCCACACGTGTTCATCGATGCCAAGACCGCACGAGAACTGGACCTGTACAGCGGCGGCGAGCATGGTCCCAGTGTTTTCGACATGCTGGATTACACCTGCACCAAGGGTGGTAGGCGAGCGCTTCACAATCGCGTCGAGCATCCGCTAACCGATTCGCAGGCTATTCGCCACGTCCAGTCAGGAGTCCGCTTCCTGCTGGAGCAAAACATCGCCTTTCCCATCGACCAGGAACTCATTCGGAAGATCAAACGGTATTTCGACTCGAGCTGGGTGATCGGATTGAAGAGACGTGGTGTTCTACGCGTCTTGGAATCTCGTTGGGTCGCTTGGCGCTACCGGGATTTCATGGGCTACGTAGATGAGGGCGTCGCTGCAGTTATGACTCTACTGTACCGCGTGCAAAGTCTGCTGGGTCAATTTGATGGCCTGGATCCACCGGGCGAGGTGGGCGATCTGGCGCAGAAGCTTGCGGAATTGATTTCACGAATCGAGCCAGGCACCATCAGGACTGAACGGGACCCTTGGGTCATTCTTGAGACCGACCGCGCTCTACGCGATCACCATCGTGACGCCGTGCTGAACGTGATCGAACTGCTGGATGAGCTGGATGCCTTGTGCTCGATGGCCGTGGCTGGCCGAACTCGTGGCCTCGCATTTCCCGAGATCGTTGATTCGAAGGAGTTCCTGCTCGAGGGCGACGGGGTGTTTCACCTCTTCCTGCAAGATCCTGTTGTGAATCCAGTTAGAATTGCCACCGGTGAGTCATTGATGTTTCTCACGGGACCTAACATGGCGGGAAAGACAACCTACATGAAGGCTGTTGCCGTGGCGGTTGTGCTGGCTCACGTGGGTATGGGCGTGCCGGCATCCAATTTTCGATTGGCGCCGTTACAAGGTCTATTTACTAGCCTCACTCCCGAAGACAACCTTCGCTCGGGTCTCAGCTATTTCATGGCGGAGGTGAGTCGAATACGCGAGATAGTCGAGGGGATTATTCGGTGGGAGCGCTCGCTGGTGCTAGTGGACGAGGTGTTCAAGGGCACCAACGTCAAGGATGCGCTCGAGGCCTCACGTCTCGTGATCCATGGGTTCTCACGGAACCGAACATCCGGTTTCATTGTGTCCTCACATCTCGTTGAGCTGGCTGAAGAACTGAAGGATCGGGAGTCCATCCAGTTTTCGTACTTTGACGGTGCTATCAAGGAAGGGCAGGCGGATTATCGGTATACTGTCAGGCCGGGAGTATCGGACCAACGGTTCGGTCTCCATCTGTTGGAACAGGAAGGTGTACCACAGTTGCTCGAGCAACTCGGTCCAAGTAGATCGAGCGGCATCACTCACAAGACCGGAGAGGCGCATCAGTAGTAGCCGCTGAAGGCTGAAGTCAAATGCCTGCCCCTCCTGCCCCCTGTGCCTCTTTTGCCTCTTCTGCGTGAACCTTGAACGCCGGCCGTAGCGTATCCCTCTGCGGGAACCTTGATCCCCCGACCGGAGTAGCATCTCGGAATGGCGCTCGGGCCTCGAGACGGCGGGTGCAACTTATTCGCTGCCCAGGGCGTCTTATTGATGATCACATATCAACGTTCATTAGCCCGAGGGCAACAATGCTCAGAGCCGTTCTCGCGGTATTGACCGCCGGCGCGTTACATAGCACGGCGGGTCTCGCTCAGGAGCCTGTAGCTGACACGACAGCACAGGCCCTTTTTGTATTCCTCGACTGCAATGCTCCCAATTGCGACTTCGACCACTTCCGGCGCGAAATTACTTGGGTCAATTGGGTGCGCGACCGGGAGGACTCGGACGTACATCTGCTGGTGACGTCACAACGGACTGGTGGTGGGGGCTGGCACTACACACTGGACTACCTAGGGCGAGGAGATTTCGTTGGGCAGGACAGGTCTCTCACCTACACCTCCGATCCAGACGATACGGATGCCGAGGTCCGAGAAGGACTCACCCAGACCATTGCCCTCGGCCTGGTGCGGTTCGTCGATGCCAGCGCGATAGCCCCGCGCCTGTTCGTGACGTATCGCGAGCCCGAGATTGCGGTCGTCCAGCGGGAAGAGGATGATCCTTGGAACCTCTGGGTTTTCAGACTCAATGCTAACGGTTCGCTCAACGGCGAAGCACAGCAGAACAGGTACTCGATAGGTGGATCGGCGAGCGCCTCTCGAGTTGCTGAAGACTTCAAGATTAACATCAGGACGTCAGGGCGCTACAGCAGGGAGGAGTTCGAGCTTGACGAGGACGAGGTCTTCATCAATACGTCGGAGAATTACTCCGCCAGCTTGGACATGGCTTGGAGTCTGGGCGAGCACTGGTCTGCCGGCGGAGGCGCGAGCGCCAACCGGTCTACGTTTCTCAACAGAGATCTCGCAGTCTTTGTCGGTCCGGCAGTCGAATACAACATATTCCCGTATGACGAATCGACTCGCCGGTCGATTACCTTCCTGTATACGGTCGAGCTGGCCTCTTTCAACTACGAGTTGGAGACGGTGGCGGGCAAGACCGAGGAGATCTTGCCACGGCACAGCCTCTCTTTGTCGGCTACGGTGCAGCAGCCGTGGGGTCAGGTCTTTGGGTCGGTTGGGGTAACTCAATACTTGCATGATCCCAAGGTACACAATATCAACACGTTTGCGTTCTTCGAGTACCGGCTGTTCCGTGGACTGAACTTCAACCTGTCCGGCGGTATTTCACGGATCAAGGACCAGTTCTATCTGCCGGCCGAAGGCCTGACGGACGAAGAGATCCTGTTGCGCCGGCGAGCACGCGAAACCGATTTTCGGTTCAACACGAGAATCGGTTTCAGCTACCGCTTTGGCTCGAAGTTCGCCAATATCGTGAACCCGCGGATGCAAGGTGGGGAGTTCAGGTTCTTCTTCTGATGAATACACAAATGCGCATTGCAGCCTTCGCAACGATTTGGATCGCATTCCCTTTGGTCGGGGGATGCGCTCCAGAGAGTGTCGAGTCCGGCTTTCCCGAGCTAATGGGCGAGTACTTGGGTCAACCGCTCCCGGGAGATTCACCAGAGTTGTTTGCACCGGGTATTGTCTCTACTGGCTTGTACACGCGTGATATTGCCATGACGCCCGATGGGAATGAGCTGTACTTCTGTGTAATGGAGTCAGGCCTGTCCGTAATCCTGCGGACCAAGCTGATCGATGGCAAGTGGACGAAACCAGAGATCGTTCCCTTTTCGGCCGATGCTGCGCATCAGGAGATTGAGCCGCACATTTCACATGACGGTAACAAACTCTTCTTCTTGTCGGATCGCCGTCCCGACGGCACAGCACTGCCACCCGAGGAACGAGGCAGGTGGGCGCACCAAAACCTCTGGGTTGTCGACCGCATCGGCGACGAGTGGGGAGACCCATACATTCTCGGACCACCAGTTGACAGCGATAGCTCGGAGTTCTTTCCTTCGCTCACGCGCGACGGCACCATCTATTTCACCCGCTCCATTCCGGAAACCCAAGAGAGTTACATTTACCGCTCGCGTTTCGTGAACGGCTCGTACGCCGATGCCGAGCGCCTGCCGCGTCAGGTCAACTCGACAACATCACAGTACAATGCCTTTGTCGCTCGCGATGAGAGTTACATCATCGTTCCTGTAGCCGGACGCGAAGACAGTCATGGAGGCACGGACTACTACATCGTGTTCCGCAGCGAGGACGACAGCTGGAGTGAGCCGATCAACTTGGGCGATCGCATCAACACTCCGCAGACTGGTGAGTTCTCGCCATACGTGTCACCTGACGGCAGATTCTTCTTCTTCATGTCGTCGCGCCGAATTCCCTGGGAAGATCTGCCGGATAGTGTGACACATGACTACATCACGCAAAGGTACGCCGCTTCCCAAAACGGCAACTCCGACATCTACTGGGTGGATGCGGCGTTCATCGAGGACCTGAGACGCAGGGCGTGGGAGGGTGGGGAACGGGAGTAGTGCTCCAGCGTGATGCCATGTGAATGTAGGCCATCGTGTAGATCCTTTGATTGCGGCGGAGTTGGGTGGTGCGGCAGACTCTCTTTCATAGGCTTGTGGTTGCGCACGGACTGCCTGATGCGTCTACCTTTCAACTCGTGACCATCGCTTCCTTCTACGACGCTCTAGCCCCATGGTATCACGCTATCTATGCCGATTGGGATGCCAGCATGGCTCGGCAGGGCGAGACGCTGAACGAACTGGTTGCCGAGAACTGGGGTTTGGGTCCGAAGATCATCGTCGATGCATCGGCAGGGATCGGAACCCAGGCGATTCCGCTGGCAGGGTGTGGGCACCGCGTGGTCGCCAGTGACTTGTCCGCACGTGCCATTACCAGGGCTCAAACCGAGGCAGCCGGGCGCGAGCTGCAGCTCCCGGCGTACCGCGGCGACATGCAGGCGCTGCCGATCGGGACCGGAGTCGTCGATATCGTGATGACCTGCGATAACTCGTTGCCCCACCTGCTGACAGAAGCAGCAATCCAAAGGGCGCTGCGCGAATTCTCGCGTTGTGTTCGCCCCGGGGGCGGATGTCTGGTCTCGCTGCGCGATTACCCGGAACAGCCGCCCGCGCCGGGCACACGCGAGGTTCGGTCCTATGGCATGCGGCAGCTGGATGGCCGGAAACATGAACTGCGCCAGATCTGGCAATGGGATGGTCCCTGTTACGATCTCACCTTCGAGATTCGAGCTCAGAATCCGGAGCAACTCGTGTTGACTCAGCGGACGCGGTACCTTGCCATTCCGGTGGATCGGGTTGCGGCGCTCATGGAGCAGGTCGGATTTGCCAGAGTGCGGCGAGTCGATGACGCCTTTTACCAGCCTGTGATCGTGGGGTCACGGCTTGAAGACACTGGCTCACACCAGGCACGGGCGTGATGCCCAACTTCTTGAAGGATTGCAGATGAAGAAAGCGCTGCCACCCACATACTTCTTGATAGCACTTCTGGGCATGACCCTGCTCCATTTCGTGTGGCCGCTGGGTCGCTACCTGTCGTTTCCGTTGGCGTTGATTGGATTGGCACCGCTGCTCTTGGGGGTAGTGCTCAATTTGGCCGCCGATCGTGAATTCAAGCGCCATGCTACGACGGTGAAGCCGTTCGAGCGATCTTCGGCACTCGTCACTGAGTTTCCGTTTTCCCGGAGCCGTAATCCCATGTATCTAGGCGTTACTCTGATGCTGCTGGGTGTGGCAATGCTGTTCGGGACGATATCGCCGCTCATCCCGGTAGTGGCGTTTCTTATTCTCATGGACGTCAAGTTCGTGCGTGTCGAGGAGCGAATGCTCGCCGAGACGTTCGGCACGGAGTGGGAGCGATATCGCTCGCAGGTGCGCCGTTGGATCTAGACACCATTGGGTAACGCTCGCGGGGTTGCAGCGTCCGGTATGCGGCTGCACAATTGAGCGAACTGTAGAATGGCTCCTCAGCGCCTTCACGGCTGCGCGGTGCCCTCATAGCGTTTGGGAGAACACGATGGCAGGTAGGGACAAGTCCGCCAACGGAAAGGGAGTCGAACGGCTGCCGCCGCATCGTGCGGAGGAGGCGGTCACCGTTCTGTGTGACTCCTTTCACGACTACTCGGCCATGCGCTACATCATCGGTGTTGAGGGTGATCGTTACGACCGCCGACTGCACACGCTGATTCAGTTCTTCGTGGCAGCGCGGTTCCTGCACCAGGAGCCGGTGCTGGCGATCAGCGATGAGGGGCAAGTCGTCGCAACTGCAATAATGACTCCACCAATTCGAAACGAGAGCCCCGCGGGACTCACCGAGCGGCGCGAAGCGGTGTGGCAGCAATTGGGAGCGGCGGCGCTGGAGCGCTACGAGGCACTCGGCAGCATCTGGCAGGAGTTCACCGTCTCGGAGCCGCACTACCATCTCAACATGATTGGCGTGCACCGATCGCACAGTGGCCGTGGACTGGGTCGCGTACTGCTCGACGCAGTGCATGAGATGTCACTCGAGGAACCGGGCTCCAGCGGCGTGGCACTGACCACAGAGGATCACGGCAACGTCGCGCTATATCAACGCTTCGGTTACGAGATCGTAGGACACGTCAAGGTGTCACCTGAGTTGGAGACCTGGGGCTTCTTCCGCGCGGACGATACATAGTGGTAGTTCAATAGGACGGACGGAGGAACGATGATGCCCAGACTCACGACGGTGGCATGTGCAGTCGTCTGTCTCGCTTGTGCAGACCAATCTGCCGTTCACACTGATTTGTCGGTTCAGGTCGATACCGTGGGGGGTGTGGTGCATGTGCGCAATGCCGGTACTGCACCGGTGTGGCAGCTACGCGAGCTCATGACAATCGGCTCAGAAGCGTCACTTGATGCCCGGGCGGACGATGAGTTCGGGCGGATCGCCTCGGTCGGCTTGTCGCCGGATGCTGAGTTGTTCGTTGCCGACCAGTACAACCACGAGATCAAAGTGTTTGGTCTGGACGGTGTGCTGCGGCAGACTATCGGCAGGCGGGGACAGGGCCCGAGTGAGTTCAGTGCTCTCTACTCTGTCGCGTGGGTGGATACGGTTATGCTGGCGCTGGATTTCGGCAACGGGCGCGTTGGCGAGTTCGCACCCGACGGTAGCTGGCTGGGACAGCGTGACGCCCCTGGCAGCGTTGGAGGATCGCTCGACGTGCTGCGATTCTACCCGGTGGGTGCTAATGAAGTCTACGCATTTTCGCTCAAGGCGACGCCGACGGACATGGTTAGTACATACGTCAGGCACGCTGCTAGTGGAATCGTGTCCGAGTTCTCTCGGGCTGCTCGGCCAGAGCAGCCGACGTCCTTCATCCGCTGCGATCGGCCAGACGGAGTGATCACTTTCTTCGATATTCCGTTCGCCCAACGGCTGCAGCAGCATCCGGCTCCGGGCAGCCAGGTCGCGATTGCCTGGACCGGGCAATACCGGATCGCGTTCCTGTCCAGTTCCGGTGACACCGTGCGGATCGTAGAGCGGCAGTACGAGCCAGCGCCGGTTAGTGATGAAGACTGGGAAGCTGGGCTGGCACCGTACTACGCGTTCCGTGAGGAGTGGCGTAACCCGTCGTGCGAGCCACGATCGCCGTCAAAGCCTGCAGTGAAGCCGCCAGTCTCTGACTTGCTGATCGACGTGCAGGGGCGCTTGTGGGTCGAAGTCGCTGCAGCGGACGGCGATCGCTGGGAGATCTTCGATCCAGAAGGCAGGCTGATCGCTGCGCTCCCGTTGTTCCCCCGAGATCGAGAAAACGCTCCCTACTTGGGCAGCGATCGGCTCGTGTACGTGGTAGACGATTCCCTGGTGCCGCGGGTTCGAGTGGCTGAGTTCGGCGGTGGCTGAGCGAGCGTCTGAGGTTGCTATGTCCGTCGCGCTCCAGCTGGCTGAGGCATGGAACGCGAGGGACCTGTCTAGCTTTCTGTCGCTGCTCACTGAAGATGTCGAGTGGGATGATCCTGCGATGCAGCAGCCTGCGAAGGGCCGATCTGCCGTGGAGCAGTTTTCCAAGAGCGTGCTCAAGGCATTCCCCGACTTCGAGTACACGATTCGAGAACCGATCTGCGTTGCGTCGGATGGAAGCCGCTGCGCCGTGCCTTGGCGCATAACGGCGACACATACGGAGCGTTGGGAACCGCCGGGATACGCACCAACCAATAGATCTGTTGATTTCGAGGGTGTCGACCTGCTCGAGTTCCGTGGCACTCGAGTCTGCAGGATCGAGACGCTATTCGATGTTGTTGGCGCGGCAGAACAATTGCTCGGCCTGACTCTACGTCCGCCGGTGGGTGGTACGCGGGAGCGGATAGCGGTACTGGGACAACGTGCCCGAGCGTATTGGTTGCGCGAGGTGCGAGGACAATGAGGCTCAAAGGAGTGGTGCGCTGAGGACTTAGGCTAACAGCTGCGGCTATTCCCAGCCCCCTGCACTCTGCATCCTAGCCACCCGCCCCAGCCCTGGTTGGAAGGGGAAGCAGAGGAAGAGAATAGACACTTCTCCTGTCGATGACCCCCTAACAGCTGAAACGACGGGGCTCTCGGTTCCGTAGAGAACGAAGACCGCGATTCCTCCGGGGTGGACTACTAGAGCCGAGCGATTCATGGAAACTCTACTGCAGGATCTCAAGTACGGCACCAAGCTGCTTTGGAAGGAAAGGGCATTCACTCTGACCGTCCTGCTCACGCTTGGTGTTTGTATCGGAGCAAACACAACCATCTTCAGCGTGATCGACAAGGTAATGCTCGAGCCGCTGCCGTTCTACGAATCGGATAGGCTTGTCCGTGTGTTCAATAGTTATCCCAACGCGGGGGCGGAGCGGGCTTCCAATTCAGCTCCGGACTTCTTCTTTCGCAGGGAGCGGGTTGCGGCCTTTGCTGAGGTGGGTGCTTATCAAGGGTGGGGCAACACGATCGGTGAACCGGGCAGCACGGAGCGTGTCAGCACCATGAGGGTGACGCCGTCGTTCTTTCCAATGCTGGGAGTCCAGCCGACTGTTGGCCGAACCTTTACGGAAGACGAGATGGATGTCGGCAACGAACAGAAGGTGGTGTTGAGTTATGGGTTCTGGCAGGAACGATACGGCGGTGATGCGGCAGCGGTGGGCCAGACTCTACGTGTCGATGGCCGTGCATTCACCATAGTCGGTGTGCTAGGTGAGGAGTTCCACTTTCTCGGGCAACGAGAGCGGCGCTTTTACCTACCCATTCCGTTTACCGAAGAGCAACGCACACCAGCCAGCCTACACAACAACAATTTCGAGATGATCGCGCGTCTGGCACCTGGCGCCACCATCGAACAGGCGAACAGCCAGATCGCAGCGTTGGATCTGTCGTTGCTCGATGATGTGCCGTTCCCCAACTTCGGCCAAATCTTGGAAGACGCCGGCTACCATGTGGTAGTGCGTGACCTGCGCAGCGATCTGTTGAGAGACATCCGTCCCACCTTCATGATGCTTTGGGTCGGAGTCGCGTTCGTGTTGCTCATCGGTTGTCTCAACATCGCCAACCTGATGTTGGCTCGTTCCAACGTGCGCACTCGAGAACTGGCAACGCGGATGGCATTGGGTTCGGGCCCACGTCGGATTGCCCGACAGCTGTTGACGGAGGCGGTACTGCTCTCGCTGCTCGGAGGTGTACTCGGGTTGGGAATCGGTGCTGCCGGTCTCAGCTTGGTCGCCGGGATGGGAGTGGACGATCTACCACGAGGTGCGCAGGTGGGTATCGATGGCGGAGTCTTACTGTTCACTATGGTGATCGCTGTGGGCACCGGAATCTTGTTCGGTGCGATACCTCTGGCCCACGTATTTCGCTCTGACCTGAACTCGCTATTTCGAGCAGAGGGCCGCTCGGGAACCGCGAGTCGCCGCATGATCTTCTTGCGCAGCGCGATGGTGACCGGACAAGTGGCGATAGCCTTCATATTGCTGATCGGCGCTGGCCTCATGTTTTCGAGTCTGCGCTCTGCCTTGAATGTGGACCCGGGTTTTGAGCCAAGGTCGGTGTTGACCGGTTACGTGGCGTTGCCAGAATCCGACTATCCTGAAGGTGAAAGCCAAGTGCTATTCGTCGACGAGCTGCTGCGTGACGTGCGCGCACTTCCGGGCGTGACAGCTGCAAGTATCACGAGCCAGATCCCCTTCGGCGGTGGTGGCAGTGCCAGTGTCATACTGCCCGAGGGTTATATGCCGCGCGAAGGTGAGTCGCTGCTCTCGCCGTGGAACACGACCGTTGGCCCGGGATACTTTGAGGCGCTTGGGATCCCGCTGGTTGCCGGTAGGTACTTCGATGAGTCGGACAACGAGGATGCTCGGCAGGCGATCGTCATCGACGAGTGGTTGGCCCAGCGGTATTACCCCGACGAGAATCCCATCGGCAAGCGCATGCTGTGGGGAACCCTCCCTGATGCCGAGGAAGACCAGGAGGACAATCTGTTCTCCATCGTCGGAATAGTGGGGAGCATCAAGCAAAACGATCTGACCGAAGAGGAACAGGTCGGAGCCTACTATTTCACCTACAAGCAGCGTCCCCGCACGTTCATGACGCTAGCGGTCCAGACGGCGGTGGAGCCGATTACCCTGACAGCATCAGTGCGCCAGGTGGTCGCCCGCATCGATCCCGATCTGCCATTCTACTCGCCGGAGACGTTGGATCATCGAGTGTCGGAGTCACTCGTTACGCGCCGGACTCCGATGATTCTACTAGCCGGTTTTGCCGGTGTCGCTCTGTTCCTCGCGGCGATTGGCATCTACGGGGTCCTGGCGTACACGGTCACGCAGCGTACCCGCGAGATCGGTATACGCATGGCACTCGGTAGCACTCCTGGGGACGTGTCGCGCTTGGTGGTCTCCCAGGGGCTGAAAGTCCTCGGCCTGGGTGTGGCAGTTGGATTGGGCGGGAGTCTACTCATGGTTCGGCTGATTCAGTCGCTGCTGTTTGGGGTTCAGCCAACCGACCCAACGGTGCTCGCCAGTGTTGCCGTGGTGCTCACCACGGTTGGTGTCGGAGCTTGCCTGTTGCCGGCGCGCCGAGCGACCCGGATCGACCCCACCGTGGCATTGAATACGGAGTGAGGCTGGGGAAGAACGAGGCCGCAGACGGAGTTGCCGGACTGTAACGACAGATGGTTCCGTATAGGACAGCGTACAGGGTACAGAGTGCAGTGTACAGCATATAATCAGCTGACCACTGGCCACTACCTACCATTCGCTGTACACTATCCTGGCACCATGACGTAGGTGTCAAACCTCCTACTCGGAACCAAAGCAATGCTTCCAAGATCAATCGCTGCAATGCTCGGCATCATCATTGTCCTTGCCTCTCCCGTTCACTCTCAGGATTCACACTGGTGGACGATGCAACACGGTCCACGC
>JBDGXD010000065.1:0-15169 GCA_039584755.1 Gemmatimonadota bacterium | reverse complement strand
GGCGATCCAGAGGGTACGGTCATCGCGCCAACCATTGGCATCGACTACAGCTTCTGGATCAGTCACAAGTTCGCCGTAGGCTTGTACAACGATTTCGAACTCAGCACCTACATTGTGCAGACCAGCGCCGACACCACGATCCCGCGAGAGTACGCCTACGTCGGCGCCCTTGTTGGTATCTACGAAGCAGCCAGAGGACTGGAGCTGTACGCGGGTCCGGGAGTGGAACTCGAGAAGCACAAGAACTTCTTCGTCTTGAAGGTCGGCTTCGAGTACGCCTTTGCCATTGCCAACGGCTGGGCGACTGGGTTTGCATTTGGCTACGACTTCAAGGAGGAATACAACTCGTGGGCGTTGGGGATCTCGGTGGCAAGGAGGTTTTGAGCGCGAGAGATAAGTGTGGAAGTTGAATTCGCTGAGGATCAAGTTACGTAGGAACGAGATAAGAGGGAAACCAAACCGGCATGAGGTATACGCTTGGAGCTCCCATTTGGGAACTCCAGCCTGAAAACTAGAACGACAAAGAGGTAGAAGATGAGATTACCCCTCAAGACGGTAACGACAGCGGGAATCCTGGTTGGATTGGCTGGGTGTGCCAGCACGCCGCCGCCAACGGTGCAAAGCGGCCCGGATGCGGAAGTCACCGTAGATGGACTCCACAGAGTAGACAATTCCATCATGGAATTGGCCTACGTGAAGCCCGGTATGAGTCTGCAGGGTTACACCAAGCTGATGATCGATGAGGTGACGGTTGCCTACCAGAAGGAGCCGCGATCTAGCCGACAGTCCCCGGGTGCATCAGAGCAGAATTACGCTCTGCGTTCTTCTCAGATGGATGATCTCAAGAGTTGGTTTTATGAAGCAGTGGTCAACGCGTTGACCAAGGACGATGGGTATGAGATCGTGGACGCCCCTGGTCCCGACGTTCTTCATGTCTCCGCTTACCTCGTCGATCTCGTGGTCAGGGTGCCGACCGAGACGACCGGACGTCAGTACATGCGCACGCGATCCTATGGCGAGGTCACGTTGGTTCTCGAGCTGCATGATTCTGAGAGTAACGAGATTCTGGGCCGTGTGGCTGACCGGAGAGACCCGACTAGAAACACCAACAATTCTCTTGCAATAGTCTCGCCGACCTATGTGAAAGCGGATGTGGAGAGGCTTTTCGAATATTGGGCGAACGTGCTGCGGGAGGGCCTGGACCGGGTCCGGGAGCTGGACCCCGCTATGAGGCAGTGAACACGGATGTGCGAACGGCGATAGGTGTGGTCTTGGACTCAGAGCCGGCAATGCCCGGGTGCCGTGAGCCGCCCGGGCGTTGCATCTTATGACCGTGCCACTTGATTCCCGAAGGCGAATGGTGAGCGCGTGAAGCTCGTCGGACGCTCTCTTTTCTTGGTCCTATATGGCCTGTTCGGCTACTCGTCGGGGTGGTGGGGATGATTGCTGGGTTCGTTCTCGGATGGGACCTCATCGGTGGATCTGCCGTTGCGCCTGGAATCGTCGCCGGAGTGAGAATCGCGGTTGAGGGTGTTGGGATGGTTATGGTGTCGCTCGCACTCAAGGAGTGAGAGAGGTTGCGGCCGACCGAGGGTCGACACGAACTTCGTGTTACACTAGATTCATGTCATGAAGAACGTCACCATTACACTCGATGAAGAGGTCGCCCACTGGGCGCGGATCAGAGCCGCCGAGTTGAATACCAGCGTGTCTCGGCTACTGGGCAACATGCTGCACGAACTCATGGACCGGGAGCAGGTCTACCGGTCTGCGATGCAGAAATACCTGTCTCGGAAGCCTCGCACCCTGAGCGAAACCCGCAAACGATATCCTCACAGGGATCAGCTACATGACCGACCTGGTATTCGTTGACACCAATGTGCTGGTGTATGCCAGGGATGCAGGTTACCCTCGCAAACAGGAACGGGCAGCCAATTGGATGACTCATTTGTGGCATAACCGAACCGGTCGCTTGAGCTACCAGGTCTTGCAAGAGTTTTACACAACTGTCACTGTCAAGCTGAGACCTGGCATGAGTGTAAAGACGGCTCGTAACGAGGTCCGAACACTCACGTCGTGGAATCCCCTCGTCGTGGACGGTGCGGTGGTTGAGCGGGCCTGGACCGTGCAAGACCGCTACCGCCTCTCCTGGTGGGACGCGCTGATAGTTGGTGCTGCCCAATTGAGCGGCTGTGGGTCGCTCCTGACCGAGGATCTACAAGACGGACAAGCCCTGGGCGATGTTCGCGTCGTGAATCCATTCAGACATGCGCCTGAAGATGTGTAGCCTGAGCGTGAAGAAGAACGGTACCCGTGCTTTCTTACTGGCCATATTTGGCCTGCTCGGCTATTCGACGCTCTCGTCCGACGCAATCGTCATCACCCGGGCAATGCTGGCATCCACCATCGCCGAGGTCTTCATCCGCGACGACTCGGTGGTGGTGGAACTGGAAATTGGCGCGGCCGACCTCGAGGCCTTTAGGAACCTGCTGCCGGACCCGCTGTTCGAGCGGATGGGTCACGACCCGGAACCGTGGGCCGACCGGCTCGTGCGGTTCGTGGAGCAAGATTTCGTCATACGTGACGGGACGGGGCAGACACTGTTTGGATTCTTGAGAGAGATCGAGCCCCGCAGCCGCACTTTTCGCGACGAGGTCACAGGCGAGCCGCTGCCGGCGGACCCCGACAGCGCTGAGACGGTCGTGTTCGCGCGCATAACCTACCCGACCGGCGGCCGTCCCGAGCGCCTCACGTTGTCGGCACCTGGCGGCCAACCCGGGAGCCCAGCAGCCAGTGTGGGATTCGTGACCTATCACAGCGGTCTCCCGATCAACGACTTTCGTTACCTGGGCCAGAGCGAAACGCTCGAGCTCGACTGGAACGATCCGTGGTATTCGTCGTTCGAGAACCGCAACCTGCGGCGGCAGTACTTCGCGCCGATTTCGGCGTTCCTCTATGTGGAGCCGTACGAGGTACGCAAGGAGATCGTATTTCGACCCAAGGATCTGCAGCAGTGGGTCGACTTGGGCCTGACGGGCAAAGACACCATCCGCGCGGAGGACTACCCCGAGATCATCAGTCGCGCCGTCGAGTTCCTGCGGCAGAGGAATCCGGTGACGATCGACGGACAGCAGGCTGAAGGGTACATGGATCGTGCGCACTTCATCTACCGCAACCTGCGCACCAGTGGCGTGATCGATCCGCCGATTGACTTGTCGGTCGTCTCGGCCGAGATGGGTGTCATCTTCACCTATCAAGTCGATGGTTTACCGGATCAGGTGGTCTTGGAGTGGGAGCTATTCGGCGATCGGATCCCGATGGTTCCCAGTGCTGCGACCGATGAAGCGGGCCCGCTGCCGTATATCCTGAGTCCGGGCGATAACGTCCTCACGTGGAACAACTATCTGCAGAACCCGACGTTACCGGTGTTGGTTGAAGTTGCGGCGCCGCCGAGGTTCCGCTGGCTGTTTCGCGTTGTGGCCGTCGCCGCCGTTGTGCTGCTCGGCGTTTTGCTCTATCGCAACTGGCAGTCGCTGATGTCCCGCACACTGCCACCGCGCCCAGTGATGCTCGGCGGTCTGGTGGCTCTTGTTCTGGCGTTGCTAACGATCCCGCGCGCAATCGGTTTGGGTGTGTCGGACGGCGAGGCCGAGCAGGTGGTGTCCGACCTGCTGCGCAACGTGTACCGCTCGTTCGACTACCGGCAGGAGGGTCAGATCTACGACATGCTCGAGCGGAGTGTGTCGGGAGAACTGCTCACCGACATCTATTTGGAAACCCGTCGTAGCCTCGAGTTGGAGAACCAGGGTGGTGCCCGTGCCAAGGTAAAAGAGGTTACCATAATCAACGGTGAGTACGCCTCGGCGGACGGCGGTGGCTTTGTGTCGCACTTGACATGGAATGTGCTGGGGTCGGTGGGGCACTGGGGCCACATTCATCAGCGTATGAATCAGTACGAAGCACGGTTTGTAATCCAAGTGGTGGGTGGCGAGTGGAGAATCGTCGAACTCGAGCTGATACAGGAGCAGCGGCTGTGATGGAGAGCGGATGTCGAGCTGCGTGACCGTTCGTTCACTCGGTCGACTCGTGCTAGCCATGGCTGCAGTCGCAGCAGCTGCGTCGTCGGTCGCGCGCGCTCAGGACGAAGAAGTCAGCACGCAGCTGTGGGCCGACTACAATCAGCGTTGGACGTGGCCTTCCAGTTTCGAGATATATGGAGATGTTGGGGCCCGCACCGAGCTAAGATCGCAGGGGTGGGGCCGTATAATCCTGCGCCCCGGTGTGCGCGGTACCGTGGGTGCGTTCCGGCTCTCTGGTGGAATCGGGAGCTTCTACACGGCGAACCAAGATGCCCCGAATGGCTGGGAGATCCGCCCTTTCCAAGGCATCGCTGCCACTTGGCCGTCGGCGCGGGTTCGGCTGGACCACTACCTGCGTTTGGAAGAGCGATTCGAGTTTGAAACCGCGGACTGGACCCTGGAGGCATCGCTGCGTCTGCGATACAGGCTGCAGATTCAGTTCCTGTGGGGTGGAATTCGTGGCGCCGCGTTTTGGCGGCTCATCGGACACGCAGAAGGTTTTGCGACTCTCACGGGTGAGGCCGGCCAGTTCGACGAGAAGTTGCGCATCGGCGTAGGCATTGAGCGCGGGTTCGGACCGGCTTTGCGGCTCAGGGTCGATGCCACCTGGCAGAAGACCGGGCTGAACCTCTTCAACGCTCCGACGGACGATCTCTACATCCGGGTGCGGTTGTTCCACATGTTCAAGGTGGGCGGTGGTTAGCGTACCGCACTGACTGCAAGATCGCACCTCGCGTCAAGTCACTGCTCACTCCGGGTCCACCAGCGCGAGAACACAGGGGAACTCGGACTGCGGTACGTCAGACATAGGTCTGGTAACATCGACGTGTTCTTCAAGGCAAAGCGTCGCTGAGCTTGTTACGCGATTTGAGGCCCCGACATCAACTCGATCTCGGGGCCTCAATCGTGCAGTCAGTGCCTGTCAGCTTTCCGTCCGCGTGAATCCGCGGCCCTACCGCATGCTGAGTCCCGCGATCTTCACGGCACCGCGCACGTAGCCGTCGGGAAACAGCCGTTCCATTTCATCCAGCTCGATCCCCAGCGTCTCACAGCACTCGGAAACCGAGGGGACGATTTCGGTTTTGCCGTGGGTTCTGCGTAGATACTGGACTATCTCGTGGCGCCGCTCGTTGAGTCCCCCAGGCAACTTCATCTCACGGGCCTTGTTGTTGGCGAAGTCCTCGTCCCACTCGGATGAGTCAACCAGAAAACCGAACGCATCGACTCGATACACTTTGTCGGTCCTGCCGGTAGGTGCACCGGCTCGGGCCTTGCCCTTACCAGCAGGCACGTCCTCGCCGTAATAGTCCATGAACCGGTCGCGGTAACTGATCCCCGCCAAGCGGCACGCTCCTCTTGTGTAGCCGGCGGGGAAGAGCGACTTGAGCTGCTTGGGAGAAATGCCATTGGCCCGACAGGTGCTGTAAACCAGCGGGCACTCCCCAGTCTTTGCGAACTGGTTGCGGATGAAGCTGATGACGCGCCAGTGGTTTTCACTCAGCCCGTCATTCACCTTTGCCTCGGCTGCGATTCCGTCTGCGAAATCCTCATCCCACTTATCATAGTCCTGCAAGAAACCCTGATCGTCGACGTCGTAAGATTTGCCTTTGTATGAAAACGCCCCCACGGTGTGGCTCCTGTCTGATTCAAGAGAGTGCTGTGTGCGGCGAGGTCTGACCACCTGAGGTGACCCTCTCCCGCTTGCGGGAGAGGGTGCAGAGGAGCACGGCGTCGCCGCTAGCTTCCGGGTGGGAAGTCCTTCAGGATTGTCTCCACTGCCTCATTGATGCGAGCCTGGGCTTCGTCCGGGGACACATTGTCGCTGGCCAGCTTCTTGGAGCCCGTGCTCGTGAAAATCATGTTGTCGGTCTTCTCATCGAACATCGCGATCACCAGTGTACCGACCTCATAGCGATACTCGGTAGTCCTGCTGGTCGACATACCACCGCCCCAACCGCCGCCATAACCACCGTATCTTCCGTAGCCGCCCCAGCCGGTATTGACGGTCTGATAGGTCGATTCCTGGTCGGTGGTGATCTGCCATCCTACGGCGACATCGGCGTTATCGGGGTTGTCCACCTGGCGCATGCCCTTGGCCTCCAGCGTGCTGCTGATCGCTGACTTGATGCGATTGCTGGTGAGCTGGTCCAGGGCTTGCCCACCGTGAGCCTCGTCCAACACCGCGAACGTCTGGTAACCGGAGAAATCCACCGCCGGATCCCAATCGCTCGACACACTGATGCTAGGGCCGCAGGCGGAGACCACCCCCGCCAACGCTCCGGTCATCAGCAAACCTCGTACACTCATTTTCTGCCTCCCTGAAGAGCGGTTAATCTGGTAGGAATGTAACTCCAGATACGCGACTTCGTGCAGCCCGGGCTCCGGGGATGTCGGCTGCCGAGCACGCGGCTATCACTGGCAAACGCGACTACGTCGGCGCTCAGTTACGGCGCTTTTTGTGACAATCTTCACAAGCACCCGCCCTCGCATTCACAGGAGCTAACGGGTATCTTCGCGTCGCTACGGACCGCCAGATTCAGCAGGGTCGGCACCGGTGACCGTCGCCTGACGGCCATTGTCAACTGGTATGCCTGACCCCAGCGTCGTTTCGGCGTTGGGGTCTCCGCTTTGGCGTGGTGAGCGCCCCAGCTGACTGCAGATTTGCCTCAACACACTGACTGGAGAACATTGAGGCACACGCCGACTGTGGACGAAACCGGAAATGCGTGAACAAAGTAACTGCCCGATATGTAACGCTGCCGTGACGGCCACGGCGCGCTACTGCACGCACTGCGGTTCCGATATCACGTCGGTGGAGACGGTGGTCGATGCGACAACTGGCGAACGACCAACCGTCGAGACTGGCTGGCAGGTCGTGCTCGACTTGCTGCAGGATACCACCCGGGGTCGGTTTGAGATAGAGCGGGAACTGGGCCAGGGGGGCATGGCCGCCGTCTATCTCGCACACGAGAAAGCGCTCGACCGCAAAGTGGCTCTCAAGGTAATGTCGCCCGCCGTCTTGTTGCAGGAGGGGATGGTAGACCGGTTCCGTCTCGAGGCCATAACCATAGCGAGCCTCAAACATCCGAACATTGTCACAGTCCACGGCGTCGAGCATCACGGCCAACTGCATTTCTTCGTGCTGGAGTTTGTGGAAGGCCGATCCCTGGAGCAGGTCATCAAGACTCACGGGGCTCTGCCGATTCCCGTGATCAAAGCCTGGGCGGCGCAGGTCGGCGGTGCGCTGGAGTACGCACATCGGCGTGGGGTGGTCCACCGTGACATCAAGCCCGCCAACATCCTGATCGATGCGGAGGGCAACGCGGTCGTCACGGATTTCGGAATAGCCAAGGTCGAAACGAAGCCGGGGCAAACTGCCACTGGCACAGTGATCGGCACACCCGCGTACATGAGTCCCGAACAGTGCCTGGGACACGAGATCACGGGAGCGTCGGACCAATACTCGCTCGGCGTAGTGGTGTACGAGATGCTGACTGGGAAGCCGCCGTTCGATGGGCCGACCTTCACCGTGATGCAGGCGCACGCACACGAAGCGCCGCCTCCCATTCCCCAGCGCAGAAGTGACTGTCCCCAACCAGTCGTGGACGCCGTTCACCGCACGCTGGCAAAGGATCCCGGCGACCGCTGGCCTGCGATCTCCGACTGTGTCGCAGCACTCGGTGCGGCGATCCCGGCGCCCGGCCAGGCGGTACACACACAAATGGCCCTGGTAGCGCGCGGCGAGGTGCCAACGGTGGTCCTGTCCGATCCCCCCACGCCCGATACTGCATTGCCCATCCGGTCACCGAAGCCAACGGCTGGAAGAGCGCGGCAGTCACGAGTGGTGCCACGACTCGGGATGGGCGGTGCGGTCGTCGCGCTCGGCATTGCCCTGTGGCTTGGCGGCCCCTGGGTGCTGGCTCGTTTCACTGGAGCCACCAGCGACACTGGATCGGGGACCGCGGCAAGTGTCGAGATAACCCCTTCTCCAGTCAATCTGGCGGTGGGTGACAGCGCCAACCTAAGAGCCACGGTGACTGACAGCGAGAGTCAAATCCTGGACGGCCTCTCGGTTGCCTGGCGTTCCTCCGACACCACGGTTGCCACCGTGAACGAAGGGCTCGTGATCGGGCGAACCGAAGGACTGGTGACGATCACTGCGAGTGTTGCCGGAGTCACACAATCGACCGCGGTCAACGTCACGAGTCCCGTCGCGGTCGCCGCGGTATCGCTGGCGCCCAATCCGGTGCGTCTCGAGCCCGGTGGGACTGTGCAAATGCAGTTGACTGTGCAGCAGTCAGATGGTGGGTTGCTGGCGGAGAGGATGGCGGGATGGCAGTCCGACAATCCTCAGATTGCCTCCATTGACGACAGCGGCATCGTCCGGGCCATCGGCGTGGGGACGACCCGAATCTCTGCTGTGGTGGACGGTGTCATTGGTGACGCCAGTGTTGACGTTCGCAGCGTATCTCGTGGAGAACAGCCGCCGCTGGCCAGCGTCGACATTTCACCGGACTTTGTTGAACTAGATGTGGGTGAAACGGCAGAGCTTGCAGCAGATCTACTCGACACCAGGGGAACTGTGCGGCAGGCTGGGCGAATCGTCTGGACATCCGATGCCGACAACGTGTCGGTAGAGAACGGTCGCGTCACTGCCATCCGGCCCGGCACTGCGGTGATAACCGCGTCCGCTGGGGGCGTGTCCGGACAGGTGAGGGTAACAGTGCGGGATGCCGCCGTTGACTCGGTGTCCCTCGATCCCGCTACGGCCAGTGTTACCGTAGGGAACTCCATCAGACTCTCGCCCTTGGTGGTGGACGCTCTCGGGGAGACTGTCTCGGACCCGGACATCGCCTGGCGCTCGACCAACAGCGCCGTGGCGAATGTTGCGGCAGACGGCACGGTGTCTGGTGTGAATCCCGGAACCGCCATAGTCACGGCAACCAGCGGCACTGTGATGGCTCAAGCGACGATCAATGTCGTGGCCGCAGAGGTACTCGATTTCGGGGCTGCCTCAGAGTGGTCAGATCAATTTGTCAGCCAGTTCGTTGCAGAGCTGAACACGGCGATGGCGCAACGCGACTTGGAGGGTGTCAAGCAGGCATATCGGGCGCCCATGAGTGCCGAGGACGAAGACGATTGGCAAGACCTGTTGGGCAACAGGGATTTCGATGAGTTTCAGGCGAGTGCCAGCGGTACATTTGTGCCCGAGCGAGTAGGCGACTTGTGGCAAACCGACTTCAACGTGACGATACGTTTCCGTCATTCGCGCGGCTCCGACTCATGGGAGCAGTCATACCGCATGGAGTTTTCGGCCACGCCGGACGGCCCGGCGGTTAGATCACTCGGTTTGCGGGCTCGGCGTAGCTGACTGCGTGTTGCCTAGGGAGAGATGTTGACATTCAACACCACTGCGCCCGCCTCTGTTGCAGTGATGGTGATTTGTCCCGTAGTCACTCCTGCTGGAGCAGCGATGGTGGGGTGCAATGAGACCGTGAGGCTCGCTGGTGCCGCATTGGAGTCGAGAAAAGCCAACAGCCAATCCGGTCCGCTCACGCTCAGCCCCGTCAGTACACCGTCACCGCCATTCGTGATACCAACGGTCTGAACCTGTGACGAACTGACCGTGATAGTTGTGGCCGACAGCTCGATGGCCGGCGGGATTGGCGGCGGCGGGCTGATCGTGAGACTCAACTTGACCGTATCAGGTAGTACTGCGTGAGCGACGCCGAGCGAAGCGACCGGGGGATGCGTGACCTCTACATCTGCCAAGTAGACGCCTGCACTCAGTCCGGCTGGGTTAGCGGACACCGTTACCGTGCTGTCCTGCAGTGACGTCGAGACCCACTGCGCGACTCCTCCAATTGGATCCAATGGTTGACCCAGTTGGTAGCTGTCAAGCGGCGGATTGTCGATGATGCCAGTGCCGCTCAGCGCAGCAGTCTGGCTTGGGGGCGACGCCCCGCCTTCGACCGCCGTGAACGCCAAGCCCTTGGGCGACAGAAAGATGGTGGGCTCATTGTCAAAGGTCAGCAACACGGTGACCGTCTTGGGACTATTGACCGCGACAGGCGAGGTGAGCGGAAACTCGGCGGAGCACAGCACACCGCCCCGGCGAGCGAGAGGCGTCGTGTCGGGTCGGCATTCATTGCGGAGACCGTAAACCGCCGTGAACTCCAACTCCGGCGGATTCGCCTGTAGGTTCACCGAGAGCCAGTCCTGGTGGGTATCCCGTGGATCGTAGGTTATCTGTCCTACCGTGAGTCCGGTCAGCGCTCCACCACCGCCGTTCTCGAAAGTCATCGTCTTGACGAACACCCTGCCAGGATCGTTGGGCAGGTGGTGGAACTGCACGGTGTCCGACGGCAACAGTATCTCGGGGCCCGGCGTGACAATGAACGTAACATCCACGCTGCGGGGACTGTTACTTGCGTTGTCCAACGTCAACATCACCTGCGCATCGTAGATGCCCCTACTCAGGTTCTCTGCCGTCGCCTCGAGGCTCATCGTACTGTCGGAGATGCTGGCTACTGTAAGCCAAGCTGCAGCGTCGCCTTCGGCTATTGTCGCTTGCAATCCGCCAAGTGAACCGAAATCGCTGTTGTTGAACAGGCCAACCGTGGCAGTCGCGACTAGAGGTGTACGCGCGACTGCAGTCAGTGTGATTGCACGCGGTGAAACTCCTATCACGGCCCGCTCATCGGGTGGTACCACGCTGGCGTCGCAAGCAACCAACCAGGCAAGTGCACTCACCAGGATCAAGGGGCTAGACGTGAGCGGGACGCGCGATCTCAAAACTTGTACTCCAAACCCAGTGTCCACGTCACGCTGGGACGAATTCCTCCGGAATTCATCGGCACGAGTGCGCTCAAGATGACCGTACCGCCTGAAACTGCTGCCCGAGGGGTGAACTTGAATCCAAACGACGCGTCTACCCTATGATCGCGCGAGTCAGGGATTGGCGAAGCCACGATGGTTCTCGTAAACGGTTCTTCATACTGAATTGTTGGGGGAACCTGCTGCGAGGATTGGTCGATGTTCCACTCCGATATCGCGTCTGCGATCATCGTAACTCCGGGGGTAACCAGCAGGTCGAATCCGAGGTTCGCGAGAAGCGCGTGGTTCTGTAACGTCTCCTCACGATCGTCGTAGCGATATCCCAGGTTCAGGTGTGGCGAGAAGCTGCCAAACTCGGCAGAGCCGATCGCCAATCCGCGTGCCTGGGAGTGTCCCAACCCTAGGAGTTCCTCTTCCTTCCCGGTGGGAAACCTCACGTCGCCCAACAGCGCGACACCCCAGGTAGTCGATTGATGCAGGTTGATCTTTATTCGACCAGCGATATCACCGATTCCGGTGCTGGACCCGTTGATCACATTGGTTTGTTGGATTTTGGGATCGTCAGACGGCGGCTGGTTTCCAAAGGTATAGACCGTATTTGCGCCAAACGGGACGACCTGGGCCTCGGCACGACCGCTCACAGAGGTTCGCACGATGGGAACGGCAACACCGATATCAAGCCAACTCGTCAAACCATACGTGGCAAAGAGCGAGGCGGCGGCTACGCGTATGTCCAGCGCAGTTCTCACTTGGAGAATGATGTTCTCTTGCTCCGGGTCGCCCAACGGTCCGGAACCGGGCAGATCGACGTGCTGGAAATTGAACACTAGATTGTCCATCGGGACGCCGCGCAGCTCATCGAAGTTCAGGAACGTGAAGTAGGACCCGAGTAGGAACCGCCCGCGTCCCATCGTGGGTGCTCGCTCTGTGTAGATAGGACCGGCAGACAGCGACCGCGGTACCAGCCGACCTGCAACGAACTCCGGGACCGTGCCGGAGCTGGTCGCCGGCACCGGAATGTTTGCGACGCTTGCGCCGATAGCCGAGGATACCAGCGTAATCACGAGTTCGTTGTTCTCTGATAGCGCGGAGGTGAATGCGTTCGCAACCGATGCACCGCTGGCGTCGTTCAAACAGAGTAGCTGGTCACCGCAGCTGCCGCCAAAGCGGAACAACTCCGCGAATTGATCGCGCAGTCCCTGGGCTGTCATCGGTGCGGCGAGCAGGCAGAAGGCGCCGACCGAGAGCAGGGTGCGTGTCCAGTAGCAGGTGGCCCCGTTCATGAGCCGACCAACTTACAGGTGGTTTCCCGCATCGACAAGAGGTTCAATTCAGGGGCGTGAGCTTGTGACAGAGTTCACAAGGCACATGCTGTGGGAGGGCGTCTCGAGTCAGCGATCTTGTGATTTCTTCCACAAGCTTTGCGCGAGGGGCCGGTGCTGCTCGTCCACGGCGATAACCACGAGTTCATCGTTGACCAGCGGGTTGTGAGACGCACCACCGGAAGGCCACTCCGGAACCTCACGCGGTTGGAGGTGATGGGTTCACCTGAGGTTGGCTGGGTGGAGGTAACGGTTGACAGTGCGGCTGCTGTGACGTTCCGCTTCACCGCCCACCGTGTACCGCGTTGGATGATCTGGTGACTACCGGAGTCGAATACGGCCCGAGTTCACTCGTGAGGATCTGTCAGGCCGTCACTCGGCGGGTATGGAATCCCCGGCAACACTGGGAAAACCGTACTTCATCGCCTTGTACCAGGTCGGCCTGCAGCGCCCGCGCACACCTGACCAGTCGAAATCGGGCGACGCGTCGTCCAGCAGAGAAGGTGTCACATCCCCCACACACGCCTTAGCTGTACCAGCGTACAGATCTCGCGACATCGTGCGCTCGGCCACGGCACCGCTGAATGAGGCCGCGACGAGCACTGCCAACAGTAGACCTACGATTGCCAGCAGGCGATAGGGGAACGGCTTGGTCCTGCCGCAGTGGGGACACCGCTTCACGCCGGCCTCTACGTGTCTACCGCATTGCGGGCACAGGATCTGGGTCATATCTCAGGGTTTGGAGAAGAGACTAACGTGTGGTACAAAACCGTTCACGACAAGGGGCAACGCTTTTTTCCAGTGACCTGTACTAGGCGTGAGTATCTACCCAAGCGCCCGTATTCAATAGCAGGTCCTGTGCGATACCCCTGGAACTGTAGGTGTAGACAACACCCGGATCGTGTATCCGATCGACGTCTTCCAGATTGATCCAGTAGTAGGCGTTGAAGTAGAAGAAGTTGTCGATGTACAAGCTGGCATCTTTCATCAGTGGCCTGTCGGCGACGTGCGCCAATGTCGGCCGATAAGATGTATCTAAGATGACCCATTCGTTATCCAACTCACGGCGGTAAGCGGTCCAGGCATGGCCACCGGTTGCAGCACCTTCACCTACTTCCACTAGACCGCCATATGTTCTTACTCTCTCGTAGGGGATCTCGGCGTGCAGCAAGAGCGAATGGACAATGAAAGCTCCATCCTCGCAGTCGCCGCTGCCCTTGCGAAGCGCAAAAGTCGGCGGCGCCCAGAATTCGGCGTAACCGTAGTTGGTTTCGTCCAGCTCGTATGGAAAGTTGTTCAGTGCCCAACGAATCACCGCTGTAGCCTTCTCGTCGTCACGAACCAGGCCGCGGGTGATATTCTCGGCAAGCGTCCGCAGACTGTCATTGGGATACTGGAGATAGATCCTGTTGTATGTTGGTGATAGTACCTTCTCCTCGATTCCGTAGCCTTGCAGTTGTAACGACTTCGAGTTCAACAGCATGCGATCGAAGATCGTGGAGCTAGTGTTCTCAGTCCACCACAGACCAGTATTCGATCCAGATTGGGGTACTCGGTTGACTATGTCAAATAGCCGTACCGAGTTGGCCGCTCGAGGTTGAAAGGTCAAGACAAGCGGTGCACAGTATGCGCAGCTGCCGGCCCGAATCTGATCCACGGACACCGTAGAGGCAACCTTTCCCGAGGGGATGAGCTTCCGTTCCTAGCACCAGTAGCAATAGCGCAACACCGGCCACAGCTCTGTGTAACCGTTGGTAGGAGTAGTGTGGAGCAAAGCGTGTTCCAGCGGCGTGATGGTTGGCAGGGACCAGCCGACTCTACGGCGGTAGTGACTAGTTCTCGCGATTATTGCTGGGGGATGAGGGTGATTCGAAGGGTGGCGTCCTAATGGATCACGCGGGTTGCGTCAAGCCGCTTGACCCCGGCGAAACGTTGCACACGCGCATCCGGGATGGCACAAAGTCAACAGGAGCACGGTTGGTAATGCGGGGCCAAGTGGCTTCAGCGCTTGTCCGTCGCCGTCCGCGTGGATCCGGCGCCGCGTAGAAACCTCCTGGCCAATTCCTCTATTCGCTCGTCGTGCTGTTGCTGTGCACGGACGAGAATGCGCTCGACGTGCGGGCACAGCCTCGGCTCTCCCCACTTGAGGCGGGTCGCCATCTCGGCACCATGCAGGTCACCCTGATTCCAGCCTTCTATGAGTGCCCAAGCAGCCGCTTCGTCGAATCCCGGGTCGTCGCGTCGCGGCAGATAATAGCTGGGCTCGCGACCTTGTGCATCTTCGTTGACGAACGCTCTCGACATGATGCTGACCTCCGTCAAGGACGTGTGAAGAAGACCGTCAATGAGGGACGTTGCTCGATCACGGCATGCTCACGTGAGTCGAACCGTTTTGTGGTAAGGGGCATACTCTCATCACCGATTACGATCCATCCAAAGTTGTCGGCCGGGTCGTCAAGCCAGTCTTGGATGTCTGATACCATAACTGCGTTGGATTCCCAGCGGTAGAAGCCCGTCGATTGAACGACAGTGCTCGCGCTTGCCGTGTTGACGAAGTCGCCTCCGGCCGTGGTCCATTGACTGGAGTCGAACGAGGTGTGTATCCAAGTCACGTCACTTGTTTCCGAAGGTGCACCGTCACCCTCCGCGCCGGGGGCATCCGAACCTCCCTCTCCCCAATCGCCGGTGAGTCTGTGAAGCGTAACGGTAGCGGGGCCGGCAACCGTTCTGCTCATGTGCAATGTCAACTTGGCACTGTCGACTGTTGCGCCGGCCGGAATCGCGCTGCCCGAGACATCAAAGCGGAGAGTAGCTCGCCTGATCCGCGGCTGGTTAGTGACTCCGGCGAAGATGAACTGCCCGGCACCGTTGCTTAGAGCACCGGCCGAGTCTTCGTACAACGTGTTGTCCCTGTCGGATTGCAGAACCACC
>JBDGXD010000064.1:0-15174 GCA_039584755.1 Gemmatimonadota bacterium | reverse complement strand
TAGTGAGCGGAGTTTGAGCATTTACTTCCTCCTCTTTGGGTAGAGCTAGATCTCCAGGCTAGCGAAGCGCCAAATGTAGTCACGAGGTAGCCTGAGCGCTGCCCCTCCCCCACTGCCTCCCCTCCCCTGGAGGCAGGAGGGGCAGGAAGGGGCAGAGCAGTAGTGTCCGTTTTTGGGATTGCGGGATACCGGGAATGAACACGCGAGCGACCCAGCGCATCGATGCCAACAGCGCAACCCGTTCTTCGACAATCACTTAGCCTCTTCCCACCGTGCGGCACGACGATTGCGCTGCAAGGGATTGGTCTAACACTGCACGAGCGCGAAGAGAGAGAGCATGACTGAGGCGATACACAACACTACTGCTAGCGAACAACGCGGTTCGAATCGAATCGCGGCGACTCAGCGTTTTCTCGCTCAGCTATCGCTGCGCTACGTGATCGACCGCCAGCTCGGCAGTGGCGGAATGGGAGCGGTGTATCTCGCGCGAGACGCCAAGCTCGGACGTCCAGTCGCAATCAAGGTGCTGCACCCCGAGGTAGCTGACCGTATCGACCCACAGCGGTTCTTGGGCGAGATGCGGTTGACCGCAGGATTACAGCATCCACACATCTTGCCTGTGCTCGATTCGGGCTGCGTGGACGACGTGCTCTACTACATCACGCCGTATTTGAGTGACGGGTCACTTCATTCGCTGGTGCAGCGACGTGGACGGCTGTCGCTCGAGCAAGCGGTATGCGTCGGGCTCGACGTACTAGAGGCACTGGATTACGCCCACGGCCGAGGCATAGTTCACTGCGACATCAAACCCGAGAACATCCTGCTCTCCCACGGGCACGCTGTTTTGGCCGACTTCGGGATCGCAACCACAATGACCGCAATGGGTCGCCGCGATCGAGACGAGGTGTGGGGTAGTCCCGCCTACATGAGTCCCGAACAGGCTAGCGGTGAAGGAAGCATTGATGGAAGAAGTGATCTCTATAGTCTTGGGTGTGTGTTGTACGAGATGCTCGCCGGCACTCAAGTCTTCACGGGCGCCACCACTTTGGCGGTCGTTGCCAAGAAGTTCAACGATCCGGTTCTGCAACCGGACGTCGACCACTCCCCGATCCCCCGTCCTGTAACCGCTGTCTTAGCCAGAGCACTCGCGGTCAACCCGACGGGCCGGTTCCATTCGGCCAAATCGTTTGGTCTCGATTTGGCACGGGCGCTCCAGGAACCAGGCCGCTCGTTCCGATTTGGCTTCAAGGACCCGCACGTACGCCCCAGAATCGCCCGGTGGTTGAGGGGAGCGATAGTCGCTGCAGTGCTACTATTGGTAGGCTAATGATGGAGCAAATCCACATGGGGGTATCGAAAAACTAGCTCCCTGACCTTAGAATTCTCTCTCGTAACACTTCAGGATTCGATTGATGATCGCACTACATAACGTGGAGAAGTTCTATCCCCTGGGAGCGACCAAGCAGTACGTCCTCCGGCAAATCACCCTGGACATCAAGGACGGAGAGTTCGTGACGTTCATGGGACCATCCGGGGCTGGAAAGTCGACTCTACTGGGTATCCTGGGAATGCTGGATGGGGCTTGGTCCGGCGAGTACTACTTCTTGGACAATCCGGTTCATGACATGAAGACGAAACATCGCAATGAACTGCACAAGCAATACATTGGCTTCGTCTTCCAGCAGTATCACTTGCTAGACAATCTCACCGTGTACGAGAACCTCGACATCCCGCTCTCGTATCGCAACGTCCGTCGCGCCGAACGACAGGCCATCGTTGCTGACACCTTGGACAAGTTTCAGATTGTCGGCAAGAAGGATCTCTACCCGACTCAGTTATCTGGTGGCCAGCAGCAACTCGTGGCAGTTGCACGGGCGATGGTTGCAAGTCCCAAGTTGATCCTGGCGGACGAGCCGTGCGGGGCCCTGCACTCATCGCAGGGGACGATGATCATGGACCTGGTGAAGAACTTGAACGACAACGGCACGACCATCATCCAGGTCACGCACAACGAGGACTACGCCAAGTACGGCAATCGCATCATTCAGCTGCACGACGGTTGGCTCGTCGACGGCTAGAACTGGGAGACAGCGGTGTCGACAGAATCCTCCGCTCACAGAGTCCTCGTCGCCGATGATCAACAGGATGTACTGGAAGCGCTACGCATCTTGCTCAAGAGCGAGGGATTCCGCATAGAGACGGTGACCTCGCCAGCCGGAGTTCTCAGATCAGTTGAAGGCAAGGACTTCGACGCCATACTGATGGACATGAATTACACACGGGATACGACATCCGGTCTCGAAGGGATGGATCTTCTGTCGCGCCTGCGGACCACGGATGATAGTCTGCCGGTGATCGTGATGACCGCTTGGGGAAGCGTCGAAGGAGCGGTGGAGGCCATGCGCCGCGGCGCCAAAGACTACATCGAAAAACCGTGGGACAACGCGCGGTTGCTCGCCACACTGAATACCCAGGTTGAGTTGGGAAAGGCTCTCAGGAAGAGCCAGTTGCTCGAGGGTGAGAATCGACTGCTCCGCAAGCAGGGTTTCCCCGAGCTGATCGCTGAGTCACGTGCGATGCAGCCGGTGCTCAAGATGATGGAACGGATCGGTCCATCCGAGGCCAACGTACTCATCACCGGCGAACATGGTACTGGCAAGGAGGTGGTGGCTCACTGGCTCCACGCTGCCTCGGAACGTTCCCACAGACCGCTGGTCGCGGTGAACGTCGGTGGGCTCTCAGAAGGTGTTTTCGAGAGCGAACTGTTCGGTCACGTAAAAGGTGCATACACCGATGCCAAAACGGACCGAGTTGGCAGATTCGAGCTGGCGGACGGTGGAACATTGTTCTTGGACGAAATCGCCAACGTTCTTCTGAAACAGCAAGCGACACTACTTCGAGTCATTGAGACTGGTGAGGTACAAAGAGTCGGCTCGTCGAAGACTCGACGCGTCAACACCAGGATTCTGTCCGCGACCAACGCCAACCCACAGGAGGAAGTTGCAGCGGGCAGGTTCCGCGAAGACTTGCTCTACCGACTCAACACGGTCGAGATCCGTCTCCCGCCGTTACGAGAACGGCGGGAGGATGTACCGCTTCTCGCCATGCATTTCTTGAGGCGGCAAGCAAAGCGATACAGAAAGGCGATAGCCGGCTTCACGCCCGGTGCAACGCAGCTCATGCTCGACCACCACTGGGCCGGCAATGTCCGGGAACTAGAACACGCAGTCGAGCGAGCTATACTCTTGGCCCAGGGTGATCAGGTTCGTGGCGCTGATCTCGGCCTGGTCGCAGCCAGTGGCAGCAGCTCGCGAATGGAGGATCTCACCCTGGAGGAGGTCGAAAAGGTTTTCATCGAGAAGGCTCTCGAACGACACGAAGGCAATGTCAGTCACGCAGCAGATGCGCTCGGCCTGAGCCGGAGCGCCCTATACCGTCGCCTCCAACGCTATGACCTGTGAGTGACGATCCCGAACCCGGACGGTCACGTCTTTCCTATGACGTCCTGATATTGCTACTGGCGCTGCTAGCCGGACTACCCGGCAGCACCGTCGCTTTGGCTCTGCTTTGGATGGGCGAGTACGCCGCCAAGCTACAGTGGACCCTCACTATCCTGGTCGGCGGCCTCTGGATTGGATTCGCGGTCACACTTCGCGAGCGCGTAACCAGATCGCTCCAGACACTCTCCAACATGCTGGCAGCCCTCCATGAAGGCGATTACTCCATTCGCGCCCACAGTCTCCGTACTGACGACTCTCTTGGCTTGGCCATGTTGGAGGCCAATACACTAGGCGAGACGCTGCGACAGCAGCGACTTGGCGCACTCGAAGCCTCGGCCCTGTTGCGCAAGGTGATGGAGGAAATCGATGTAGCCGTGTTGGCTTTCGACGACGACGGCAAGCTACGGCTCGTCAATCGCGGTGGCGAACGACTTCTGGCCAAGCCTGCGCTGAGCATTCAGGGATTGAGCGCAGCAGAGCTCAACATCTCTGACTGCCTGCAAGGTGATACGCCTCGCATCGTTGAGCGCAACTTCACCGGAAGCTCCGGGCGCTGGGAGCTGCGTACCAGCACATTCCGTCAAGACGGCCGCCCGCACCAGCTGCTTGTTGTGTCCGATCTGAGTCGCGTGCTGCGCGAGGAAGAGCGCCAGGCATGGAAACGGCTCATTAGAGTGCTGAGCCACGAAATCAACAACTCGCTGGCGCCGATACGGTCACTTGCCGATAGTCTGGCGCGTATCGTCAAGCATGATGCTGAGCAGGCGGAGACAGACGACGATTTGCAGCGAGGGCTGTCGATCATATCATCACGAGCCGAAGCTCTCAGCAGGTTCATGGCATCCTATGCCCGATTGGCCCGACTTCCGGCTCCGGTGTTGAAACCACTCCAGGTGGAGGCATGGATCCAACGCGTGGTCGGCCTCGAGACTCGCCTACATGTGCGGGTCGTTCCCGGTCGAGACCTGACGATCTTGGCTGACGGCGATCAGCTTGACCAGCTGCTCATCAACCTGGTCGACAATGCGGTCGATGCTGCAGAGGAGACCGGCGGCGCAGTGCAAGTTGGCTGGGGCACATCCAACTGGAACCTGGAGGTTCTTGTAGATGATGAAGGGCTCGGCGTACCGGATACCTCGAACCTATTCGTGCCGTTCTACACCACGAAGGAGAAGGGATCGGGAATTGGCCTCGCCCTCTGCCTGCAGATCGCCGAGGCCCACCAGGGCACCATCACGGTCGAGAATCGCAAGGACAGAACCGGGTGTAGGGCCACGCTGAGGCTGCCCATCAGGCGAACCGTAGGGCCTGGCTGAGAATCGAATGAGATCTACGTCACACCCCCAGCGACCGCACTTGGCAACGGTCACCGCCCATTGCATCGGCTGTGAAGCCAGACCGCAGGACCGGGCTCAATAGACAATTCACTCTGTCACAATCACTTACGTGGCCGGGCAGCACATTGGTCTGACTCTTGCCAAATAGTGGTGATTGACTCGCGGAAGCCTATTGGCCAACCTAGGTAGCGATGAGAGTCTTGAAAAGCCGGACGGGCTTTACGCTCGTCGAGCTTGTCGTCGTGCTTGCCATAATGGCGATCCTAACATCGGTCGCATTCTGGCGGCTGGGACCGAGTATCCGTCGTGCAAAGGTCCACCGTTCGGCCAGCACGCTCGCGGCAGATCTGCAATACGCCCAGCTCGTGGCCGCGCGTCAACGCAAGCCGGTTGTCATCATATTCAGCGAGCCTCTCAAGAGCTATCTCATTCGCGATACCGACTCGGCAACCGTCTTTCGCGAGAGGTACTTGGGCCAAGACACAGAGTTTGGCCTCGACTTACTCGAAGCCAACCCAACGACGGTGGAGATCTTTCCCAACGGCGTATTACGAGGCGCCGCCGACTTCACCGTCGAGATCAATGGCTATGGTCGCAATGTCCGGATTAGTCGTGCAGGCCAGATCAGGATCACCCGGAACCCGTAGGCGCTCGACCGGCCAACGGGGAGTATCTCTTATAGAGATAATGATTGCGCTGAGCATACTCAGTGTGGTCCTGCTGGCATTGGGTGGACTGATGTTCGACATAGCCCGCCACACGCGCAGATCGACGGCAGTTGCCTACCGCAGCGCCGCTCTCGAGACCGCAACCTCCTGGATACAAGGGCTCCCATGGGACAGCATCCCTGGGGCCTTGGGGTGTACCGACAGCCTCACCACAGGCCTGCTTGAGTACACTCGCTGTGTGGAGCTGGTCACCAGCAACCCGAACTCTCGGCTCACCCGAATCATCATCTCGCCTACAGGCGTGTTTCAGGCACGACCCGACACGGTAACGGTCGAACGCACCAAGGCTCGCTCCTCGTCACCGTTTGCGCTGTGATGCGACACCGAGGGTTCACGTTGATCGAGATGATGATCGCCATTGTCATGCTGGCCGTTCTAGCCACTGCGTTGACCCGCATCCTGTTGGCCGATTCGCGGTTCGTCAGTCAGCAGGAAGCACTGATCACGGCCAGACAGACCGCTCGAGCAGCCATGAACGTCATGAATGTGGAACTGCGCATGGTGTCCGATAGCGGATTGCTCGCTGCGTCAGCAGACAGTGTCTATTTCCGCAGTCCGTACGCTTTCGGCATGGCATGTGGCGCATCGGGAGGAGAGAGAATCATATCACTGATGCCGAGTGACTCGGCCATGTATGCGTCGGCAACTCCCGGTGGCATTGCACGGCGGACGGCTCTGGGCTTCAGCTTTCATGGCGGGATAGCCGTTGCCACATCAGCTAATATGGCGGCGTGCACTGCCGACAGCGTTCGGGTAATTCCGGACGGGTTCCTCGTTGCGGTGACCCCGGATACGACCGCGGCATCCGGCGAACTCGTCTACCTCTATCAGGATGTCGCCTTCCGGTACATGCCGTCAACGGACATGCCTGGAAGAATCGGCCTATGGCGCCGTGTCGGTGCCGGCGCATACGAGGAACTGGCCGCACCATTCGACTCAACCGCGAGATTCAGATTCCTGGTGGGCTCCAATCTCCTACGAACGGACACACCGCCGGTTGACCTTACAACAGTGAATGGACTCGAGCTCAGCATCATAGCACAGAGCTACGAGCCGCCGCGGGGACGAACGCGGTACCAGACGTTCGATCTGCCCGTGCAGGTCGTTTTCTTGAACAAGGGCAACTAGCCATGGCGTACACCCGAAATGAACGGGGCACGGCTCTCCCGCTGACGATACTCCTGGTTACCATCATCACGTTGATGTTGACATCGGCCTTCGTGCGCGCACAGGTTGACCGGCGCATGGCCGAGAGCGCCGGGGCCACGGTGGATGCGCTGGCGGTCGCAACCAGTGGGTTGCACCGATACATGGCACATTACGACTCCACCCAGGTACGACCACTCGATGGCGACTCGCTCAGAGTCAACTTGTCAGGTGGATACGCCGACGTGGTCGCACATCTCGTACACGTTCCAGTTGACTCGTTTCAGTCTCACATGTATATCGTGCGCTCACGCGGCACAGTCATAGAACCCACCCAAGGTCAGGAACCACAGGCAGTGAGAACAGTGGCACAGTTCGCCAGCTGGTTTCAGGGTGGGATCACGGCGGTCGCAGCACTCACATCAGTGAATGAAACCAGCTATGTGCCACAGACGGACACGGACGTCATCGTTGACGGGTATGACGGTTGTGGATCGGTTGCGACTCTGGGATTCAGGGGTCCTGCGATCTCAGACGTGCCGGGGACGGTCACTGGCGAACCGGCGCCGGGGTGGATGAGGCAAGACCATTGGTCGGTTGTGGCAAACGAAGCAGGGATCGACTGGGACGCAATCGAGAACGGCGAGCTAGAACCCGATTACACTGCCGTCATAGACGGTGATACCACGTACGCCACGTATATCCTAGGCGGGGCCCAAGCTAACCTCACCGACATTACCGGCACGGGCTTGTTGATCATCTTGAACAAGCTCAACACATATGGAGCGCGGTTCGAGTGGGATGGAGTGATTCTCGTAGGTGACGACTTCGATCCGGAAACCGACACGACTATCGTACGTGGGCTGGTAGTCACCGGGCTGGATCTGACGATCGGTGCGGGTGCCGTGGAGAGCGAGTTCACCGTCGCAGACAAGAACATCTACATCTCTTACAACTCGTGTAGCGTAGCGCAGGCATTAGCACGGTTCCGCGGTTTCGATCCTGTACGCAATGCCTGGGTTGACAACTGGGCAACCTACTAGCCAGACAAACCCACAAGTGTGAGATCTCTCCAGAACGACTGGCGACTAACTGGCACTTGCGCGTCGAGTGACTTCCCGAGTTCATTTCCAGTGGACGAGTTCCGGCGTGACGCGCGGTCTACAACCCCTTGCTGAACAGCTTCAATAGGTTACATGTCAGGAGAGGATCATGACAACTCCTCAGCGGTGGGGTGCCGCTGCCTGTCTGGCAGCATCGGCCACCGCATGTTACACCGATGCCCCACCCCGACCCGAAGAACTACGTGGCGCCAGCTACTCCGAACCGCTACAAAAGCCAGACTTCAGCCTGACCACGACAGCTGGTGACACGTTTGACTTCCGGAGCGAGACTGATGGCTTCGTTACTCTATTGTTCTTCGGCTACACTCATTGTCCCGACGTCTGTCCGATTCATATGGCCAACATAGCCGCGGTGTTGCGGACACTTTCTCGGGACGTGAGCAAGCACGTGAAAGTGGTGATGGTGACCACTGATCCCGCACGTGATACTCCGGAGAGATTTGGCTCCTGGTTGAGCAACTTCGATCCGACGTTCGTGGGCCTCATAGGGCCGCTCGACGAGGTCAACCGGATCCAGAGCTTACTGAATCTTCCACCGGCTAGCAGGTACGGCGAAGACGATAGCAGCTATACGGTGGGTCACGCGGCTCGAGTGATCGCATTCACGGCAGACAACCGTGCGCACGTAGGCTATCCGTTTGGCACGAGACAAGTCGACTGGGCACACGATCTCCCGCTCCTGGTAAGATCCAATTGGGAGGAACGCTGAGAGCACTGCTACTGGGAACAGCAGCCGCCACGCTCATAGTGGGGTGTGACACGCACGAACAGTCGCCCGACAGACAACCACTGGTATCGGCTGCCGGCTTGGAGATCTACGATGCGTACGCTCCAGCGCCGGCAGCACCCGATGTCGGATCACTGTACTTCACTGTCGTCAACGTCGGGTCCGAACCCGACACACTGGTTGCGATCGAGACCTCTGTCGGGGGAAGAGCTACGCTCCACGAAATGATCAGTGAGGCTGGTACGATGCGAATGCAGGCAACCGGCCCCATGGCGATCTCAGCGAGCGACTCACTGCGACTGAGCCCGGGAGGATATCACGTGATGCTGGCGGATCTGTCCTATCGCCCAGTGGTGGGCGACACGTTGGCTGTGGCTCTCACCTTCACACGATCGGGCACCGTCAACTTCACTGCCCCAGTTCTCACGTACACCGAGGTGGTCCGACTGCTGGGAGAACACGGGGGCGGCGAGCATTGAATTGGTGGTGTGCCGCACAGGACACAGCTTGGACTTGGACCTGGCAGCCGTACATCGGGGTTTGGCTGCTAGTCACAGTCTTGGTGGGCTTCAGACTCGCCGCCAACTCGCTGTGGGCTCCTCGGGTCGGCGACCCGGAAGACCACTTCGAGCCAAACGACATCGACCAGGGAAACTCTGAACTCCCTCTATACCTGACGGGCGTACTCGTACTCTGGATAGCTGCCGACTGGCCCATCGGTCCACTCGGCGCCGGATACCTATTGAGTGTGCACACACTGCAATACGTCCTTTTTGCTTTCGTCGCGCCCCCACTGCTGATATCAGGTACACCGCGCTGGTTGCTGCGCCGCATGATTCGGCCGCGCTGGGCCTTCAGGATAGCCCGGTTCGTCAGCAAACCTCTGATCGCTTTTCTCATCTTCAATGTGGTGCTGCTCGCGACACACCTACCATCAGTAGTTGACGGTCTGACCTCTTCCCAGTTGGGATCGTTTGCCGTCGACATGTCCTGGCTATTGGCGGGATTGGTGTTCTGGATGCCGATTCTGGGGCCCTTACCGGAACTCCAGCCGCTATCCTACCCCGGCCGGCTCGTCTATTTGGTCGCCAACGTCTTCATTCCCACGGTCCCGGCCGCGTTCCTCACCTACGCCAGATACCCGATCTACGCCCTATACGAGTTGGCACCTCCAATGAGCAGGCTCACGGTCGTCGAAGATCAGCAGATAGCGGGGATGATCATGAAGATTGTAGGTGGGTTCATCGTGCTTGGTACAGCATCCGTGCTGTTCTTCAAATGGGCAAAGGCAGAGGAGAGCTAGCTGTGGTCGATCGTTGAGGGCTATTGCCCATCCCACTCCGGATACACTACCAGTCCTTCCCGCCTGAGCACACGCACCAAATGGCCCAACCTCTCTTCCACGGGTTCGACGTCTTCGCCGAACCGCTCCCGCAGCATTGCTGCGACCTCGGCAACGCTGTGTTCGCCATCCAGCAGAAGCCAGCTCGCGCTCCCCATTTGGTCGAGCCGCAGCCGCTGAGCGGCCAGCAAATAGAAGAGCCGGTCGAACAACACACGCGGCATGGGACCCATCGGCCTCGGTCGAACGACGACCACGCGATCGCCCTGCTCCTCCCACTCCGCAAGCCGGACCGGCTTGAGTGCGAGCAGGTTGACGGATTCCAATTCCTTCTGCTTGCGTCGCTTGAACATCAGTCAGTAGTCCTGAGGTGGTGGGATACAAGAACCGCCTCCCCAGCAGAGGAGGCGGTCTTGCAGCGTCAATCTGCTCTACTCGATGCTAGTCGAGGGCAAGCCACCCTTTCTCATGTTCTTTATCGGGATCCACACCAGCATGTATATGACTAGCGGATACGCAATGATGCTGAGCCACGGGGTTGCACCGAAGCCAAAGGTGAGGCTGCGGTAACCCTGGAGTGCCGGCAAGAAATCAGCGCCGATGACGAGCAAAGCCAGCAACACAGCCATCAACGACTCACCAGCTATGAAGCCGGACGATATCAATACACCGGTGTTCTGTGCCCGTGTTCGCTCTTCGGCGTTCGCACGCCGCTTGTCCAACGTCAGGTCGAAGATCCACTTTATCAGGCCGCCAACGAAGATCGCCGATGTGGACTCGAACGGCAGGTACATACCCACCGCAACGAGCATCGGCGCAGGCGCCTTTATCAGAATCAGTGCCAGCGCGAGGAACATACCCACAATCACCAGCGGCCAGGCCATCTCACCAGCCACGATTCCGTTCGCCATGAGCGCCATCAGTCCAGCCTGAGGTGCGGGTAGCTCTGCCGAGCCGATGGTGTACGCACGATCCAGTGCAATGAGCGGGAAAGTCAGTACGAGAGCGGCAAAGACCACACCGATCAACTCGCCGATCTGCATCTTGTAGGGGGTACCACCGAGGATGTGACCGACCTTCAGGTCCTGCATCATGTCGCCGGCGATACCCGCCGCGCAGCAGACGACTCCCGCAACTCCCAGCACTGCCGCCACACCATGCACATCAGTAACCCCAAGGAACACCATCAACACAGCAGCGATTATCAAGGCGGAGAGCGTCAGACCGGAGATTGGATTGTTGGAGCTACCGATCAGTGCCACCAAATAGCCGGCAACTGCCGCAAACAAGAAACCTATGACCACCATGACGAGCGTCAGTACGACCGCGCCCTTGAAGGATTGGGCGAAGTGATAGTAGAGAAAGAAGGTGGCGATGGCCATGACGCCGATGGCCACAAAGACCTTCTTCAGATTTAGATCGATCTCCGTGCGGTCCCCCGGTGCCTGGCCACCAGCCGCGCCGATGTGCTGCAGCGCCTTGCTGATTCCAGCAACCAGTGACTTGCGCAGGTTGAACAGCGTGTAGAACGCCGCCACGATCATGGTCCCCACCGCGAGTGGCCTGATCTGCTTGGACCACACCTCAGTGGCGAGCCCGATCATGGAATCATCCGGCCCCAGCGCCGCGGTCAAACCGGGATTCAAGAACAACGCGAGTGGCACCAACAACAGCCACCCGGAAACTGCCCCGGCAAACAACACGGCCGAGATCTTGGTACCCACGATGAACCCCACGCCCATCAGCATCGGAGACGCTGCGGAAGTGGAGAGGAGCACGCCGCCGCCGTACTCGAATCTCGATTGCAACATGTCTATCTGACTGCGGCCGAAACTGACGAAGCGCTGAGCACTGTCCTGCACGTATTGAATGCCGTTGGAGTTCTTGAACAGTTCCCACAATGCGGCGACTCCCATGGCGCCGAACAGGAAGGAGGCACCAGTCTGACCACCCTGACCTGCCTTTACGATCTCCGAGGCAGCCAGCGCCTCGGGGAACGGGAGATCGGCCTCCACGACAAGTGTTCTCCGCAGGACGATGACGAACAGCACACCGAGGATGCCGCCGATCATCATGATGGCGGTGCTCTGCAGGTACTGCAGTTCGTCCCACGCTCCACTGATCACGAACGCCGGTATTGTGAAGATCGCACCGGCAACCAGCGCCTCACCCACAGACGCGGTCGTACGTGCGATATTCTCTTCCAGAATCGTCCCACCGAACCCTCGCAACGCCGCCATAGCTACCACGGCAGCTGGGAAGGTCGCGGCGACTGTGAGACCCGCGGTCATTCCCACATAAGCGTTGGCGGCCCCAAGAGTGACCGCCATCAAGACGCCGAGTCCGATTGCCTTGACTGTGAGTTCCGGCATGTCGCTCGATGCCGGGACAAATGGCTCAAACGGTTTGTTGTCCATGGACTTTCCCCGGAGTATGAGGATGGAATTCCGCCCATTTTAGCCGCTGATACGAACGCCTGTCAAACGGCCTTGGAGAGACTCTGCGGAGAACCACCTCATCATTGGCCTCGTGCAGCGGCCCCCGACCCCTTAGAATACGTCTGCATTGAGGAGGCAAAATGACATTTGTTGCAGAGTTGGAACCGGAATCGTTGTGGCAGCACTTCGACCAGATCCTCACCATCCCGCGGGGATCCAAGAATGAAGGCAAGATCCGGCAGCACGTGATAGACATTGCGGAACGCTCCGGACTCTCCTACGAAATAGACAGTACCGGGAACGTATTGGTCCGCAAGCCGGGAACCGCGGGCCGCGAGAACGCCCCGATCACCATCCTCCAGGGACACCTGGATATGGTCAACGAGAAGAACTCAGACGTGGAACATGACTTTGATAGGGATCCCATCGATCCACAGCGCGACGGGGAATACCTCAAGGCCAACGGTACCACATTGGGTTCTGACAACGGGATAGGAATAGCTGCTGCTCTGGCAGTCATGGAATCGACAGACATAGCCCATGGACCGCTGGAGCTGTTGTTCACGATCGATGAAGAAACGGGACTGACGGGTGCGGCCGGCATCCAGGGACAGCTGCTTCAAGGAAGGCAACTCATCAACATGGACTCCGAGGAGGAAGGAGCGCTGTACGTTGGTTGTGCCGGTGGGGCTGATTCCAATCTGACCGTCGCGCTGAAGACAACCGATGTTCCCGCTGGTTCAGCCACTCTGAAGATCCGGCTACTCGCATTGAAAGGCGGACACTCGGGTGTCGACGTCCACCTACAGCGAGGGAACGCAATCAAGCTACTGGTACGAGCTCTCAACGCGATTTCAACCAGGACCCCCTTCCAGCTCGCGAGTTTGGAAGGCGGCAGTGCCCATAATGCCATTCCCAGAGAGGCCTTCGCCAAAGTTGTGACGAAGGAGACAGAGGCGTTCGCTGCCGCATTGAAGGCGGAGATCGCGGCCATCGCTGACGAGTTTCGGCCGGCCGAACCGGATATGAAGCTCGAGCTTTCGGAGACAGACAGCCCCACGGCTGTGTGGGATGACACGACAGCCAACACCGTGATCCGTCTGATCACAGGATTGCCCCACGGTGTCATGAGCATGAGCTACGATATCCCGGACTTGGTGGAGACCAGCACGAATCTGGCCACAGTTGTCCAGCAAGACGGAAAGCTGGTGATAGGCATGAGTAGCCGGTCGTCCGTGGAATCCGCCCTCGTAGCGTTACGGCAACGCATAAGAGCCACTGGCGAGTTGGCAGGATCGACGGTAGAGGAGGGTAACGGCTACCCTGGCTGGAAGCCCAATATGAATTCCCGCCTGCTCGAAGTAGTGAAACGCCTACATGTAGAGGAGCTGGGGGCGAAACCCCATATCAAGGCAATCCACGCAGGCCTCGAATGTGGGCTCATCGGCGAAAAAGTCAGCGGCATGGACATGATCTCCTTCGGACCGCAGATCGAGTTCCCACACTCGCCTGACGAACGGGTGAGAATTGACTCTGTCGGCAGGTTCTACAAGTTGCTGACGGCTACATTGGAAGAACTGGCGGCCAAGCCATGAACCACTTTTCCTCCTTCCCCTGGTCATCGAGGAGGGAGGATTGATGGTGGAGAGAATTGGGATCAGTATAGCTTGGCGCGCCCCAGCAGTTGCAGTAGCGCATAGTCGTCCAGGCCTTCGAGCGAGTCGACCCCCACCGGAAGTGGCGCGTAACGCCGTGCGCGGACCTGGCCGGCGGGAGTGAACTGCGCCACGGGCCGGTGAACCTTGGAATTCAGGTACTCGGAGGTACGCCCGTGGCCGATGACCTGCACCATCCAATCAGTGCCGTCTGAATCTCTAATGGTTCGAATTAGCGACATCTAAGTAACTACCAGACAAGCAGTTGAGGTTTTGTTGACCCAGGCGCTTATTCTAATAGACCATGAAAGAGAAATCTCTAGTATTCCTGAAGCGACTGCTCGACTCCCCTGGGCCCTCGGGATTCGAGACCGCTCCAGCTCGAGTGTGGCGCGAGGAAGCTGACACCTTCGCCGACGAGGTGACCACCGACGTCTCGGGCAACTCGGTGGCCGTATTGAACCCCGAGGGCACCCCGCGTGTCATGTTGGCCGGCCATATCGACGAGATCGGTCTCATGATAGTGCACGTCGATGACGACGGATTCCTCTATTTCTCCACGATCGGCGGCTGGGATCCTCAGGTTCTGGTGGGTCAGCGAGTGCTCATCGCGGCCAAGAACCGACTGGTCGACGGGGTGATCGGTAAAAGGGCTATCCACATGTTGGACGAGGAGGAGCGGGAACAGGTCTCTAAGGTGTCCGCTCTGTGGATAGACATCGGTGCCAAGTCCAAGAAGGACGCATTGAGAAAGATCAGGGTAGGTGATCCTGCAGTCGTCGCCACCCCAACTGTGCGGTTGCCAAATGGACGCTTGGTGTCCCGCAGCATTGACAACCGAATCGGCGCGTTCGTAGTCCTGGAAGCGCTGCGGCGGCTACAACGACGGAGGCCCAACGCAGCCGTCTTCGCTGTTGCCACGAGCCAGGAAGAAATCTCATGGACGGGAGGCGGCGCGCGCACCAGCGCAACTCGGATCGACCCCGAGGTGGCCCTAGTCGTCGACGTAACGCACGCTACCGATCACCCGAACGCGGACAAGAAGAAGTACGGGGATTTCAAACTCGGCGGAGGTCCCGTCATCTCTCGTGGTTCGGCCACCAACGCGAAAGTGGTTGACCTCCTGATCGCCGCGGCCGAAGCCAAGAAGATCCCGTACACCCTGGCCGCTGCGCCC
>JBDGXD010000063.1:0-15196 GCA_039584755.1 Gemmatimonadota bacterium | reverse complement strand
GTACGTGAGGCAGCTGTAGTTGGTGTCGAAGACTCTATCGGGGGTAGCATAGTCTATGCGGCAGTCAGCTTGGATGGTGCGGCTACAGAGTCCGAGATTGTCGCCTACTGCCACAACCATTTGGCCGACTACAAGATCCCGCGGCGCATCATGATCATGGATGAGTTGCCCCGGGGACCCACCGGAAAGATCAAGTTGAGTGAAACGGATATCGTCAGATGAACAGGAGTGAAGTCGAACGTGAGGTCGTAGCGGTCCTGCGACAGAGTTCGTTACGTGGCAGCGAGAGACAGATAGGTCTGGATGATGCTCTGGGCGGACAGGGTTTGGGATTGGACTCGTTGGGGTTGGTGGAATTCGTAACTGCGCTGGAAAACAGATTCCAGATAGAACTACCGGATGATCTGTGGACCGAACGAGAGAAGTTGAGTATTCGTCATTGTGCTGAGTTGATCGCGAAGTCTGGTGTGACCATGTCTTTGGTGGCTCAGGCTTACGAACCCATACCGAATCAGAGGAGTACGATCGGGCTCTCGTGGTCAGAGAAGGCTACTAGCTCAATTCGCGAACTTGGCATAGTCCGGGGGATCGCATGGATGGTCGGTCGCGTCGGATTGCACATAGCCGATTGGTTCTACCTGCGCCAGAAGAACTACATCCTCACGGCTGACCTGACTCGACAGAGTGTTCCCCGCCAGACGTCGTCCATCGATCTGATTCTTCGTGAGGTGTCTGCGGATGACGGTCGTGCCTTTGGGGAGTTCTGTTCGTCGGTGGTATACCGAACGATCGCGAACAGACGAATGAGTATGGAGTTGTTCCGCAAACGGTTGTCTGCAGGGTACGTCTGTCTGGGTGCTTGGCACGACGACATACTAGTCGGGGTTAGTTGGCTGTCAGATGAAGGGTACAAGTGTGCGGTTACGGGCTTGCAACTTTATTGGCCCAATGAATCGTGCTACGCAATGGAGCTGTTTGAGCATCCGGAACATGTGAGCAAGGGAGTCGGCCTTGCATTGCTCGGATACTCGCTCGCTGTAGCGAAGGAGCGGGGTTACCGGAAGCAGGTGACGATGGTTCTCTCCAGAAACGTGAGGATGTTGAGTGCGGCTGTCCAGCTATTCGGTTTTGTGAAAGTAGGCGAGATTAACACAACGCGGATCCTGTTCAAGCCGTTTTCGAGATGGAACATCGCCGGGAAGTCCGGATGGGGCGGGAGTGCCATGTTGAGCAGTTGAGTCAGGGTGCGGCTGTCGAGTGGGCTGGTGCCGCACAGGCAAATGACTCGTGAACTGGATTGTAGGACGTGATCTCGGTTGGCTACCGTAGTCGAATGTTGTCGATGTAGATGGTAATGGTCTGCGTGGAGTCACTCGTGAGGAAGTAGATCTTTGCGATGTTGTGGAGATCGAGTGGTCTGGTGCCCGACGGAGCCCCCATGCCGTCGAGTGGAACTGTGATGGAATTGGGGCCCGAATCGATGCCTACGACGTAAGTGAACCGGTCCTCGGTTGCCCCGCGGTAGTGGATGTCTTCTAGTTGCACGACTAGTTCCGCAGGCCGACCGGAATCGAGATATGCGTTGAGCTGGATTGATCGGTAGCCCGACCAATCTGGGGGTACCCGGTTGATCGCGAAACCAGAACGCGTCGAGGGCTGGAACACCACCTTACCCACCTTCCCCGTGTGAGTTTCCGTTGACCATGTCTCCGGGGCTGCCGTCGGCTCCACGGCTGCATTCCTCGTTGTACGGAACAGGTGCTCATATGGCGAGTCGAAGGTAGCGAGCACTGGGAAGCTGCTGTCACGCAGGTAGAAGGCCACGGTCCATCGCAGAGCCGTTGACCAGCTGAAGACCAGGACCACCAATATCAAGCTGACGGCAGCAGGTCGTGACCAGCGACCCCACCGTTGCCACAACGGGGACAGGGACTTGTCCCAGGTCATGTTGAGGCCCAGAAAGCAGAAGGCACCGGTCGCGTCCCGGGCTACGTCTAACGCATCGGCGTTGCGCGGCCCAGGGATCTGTGCCACTTCCGAGAGCGCCCCGACAGCGACGGTTATGAAGAACGCTACTACATAATGGCTCAGACGGCTGGGGAGCATTCCCTCCAGGGCATCTGACGACAGTCCCAGCATCACGAGTGAGAAGACGCCCATCATGACCACGTGGCCGGCGTTGAAGATGTCGGCCCAGAGAGTGAGTCGCGACCCACTGTCTAGGTTGACTAAATGAGCGACTGCCACAATCGAGAGCGCCGCCACAAAGCGCAATGCCAGCGGTAGCTTGCGGCCGGTTGTCATCGTTGTGGAGCAGACCCCGGCACTCTGATATGAAGAGCAGAGCACAAGTCCACCACGATTTGGCTAGGTAACTCCGGGCGGATCACCCAATCGACTCCTGGGAACATCGGCGTGTGACTCATTTACCTGATTAGATCAGAAGCACTGGTCCGAATGGACGTGGATCACCGTTGCAGGATTGTCTTTGCGATGGCCTTGACGCTCTGCACGGTGTGCTCGATTACCAAGGACAGGAGGGCAGCCGGTCGTCGATTGTAGATCTGTAGGGACAGCAGCCGACGATCGCTCTCCGTCCAGCGGTACTTGTAGGGTTCGTCACCGCGTAGAAAATCGAACATCCGGCAACCACGCTGGATACCGTCCTCCATGCAATGTGAGAGCAGCACGTCACCGGTATTGACGCGCTTCTGGTCGCTCTTTTCTACCGACATGATATAGAAGTAGAGAATACCGTGATACGCAAAACCATAGAAACCACCGAGATAACGGTCGCCGACCCAGAGCGAGCACAGGAGTAGCTGTTCCCGCTGCAGCGCGATCTCTGCCATGCTGGAATGAAAGCTGATGAACTCACTCGTGGAGAAGGAACCCGGTTGGCCGCGTTCCTGCCAACTGCGCGTATTGATCTCTTTGAGCCGAGCCAATGCATCAGATACTTCATCCAAGCGTTTGCAGGTACGGATCTGAAGTTCCCCGAGTTCACCAAGGCGCTTGCGCGAGTGGTTGATGGTGTAGCGCCGGGTGCTGCTGAGGCTACTGAGCAACTGCTCGGACTGTTCGGGGAGCGGCATGTAGGGACACACCTCCGTGCCGGTGATCTTTCTGCTCAGGCAACGGTCATCCTCGTCAGCCAATCGGTAAAACTGGGTCAAAGCCCTGGAGTCGGATGGAGTGTCTGCGTATTCGAGTACGTCCCATTGTGATCGGAGACTTCCGAATAGCTGACTCCAGATCTGATTGAGCCATTTGGTGTAGTTCTTCTTCTGAACGATCACGTCGAGATAATCGGAACACACACCACTTGAGCCCAGGAAGCGAAGTACGCGTACGGGAAACGTCCCAGCGGTTCGTCGGCGTTGCAGCCAGAAAGGTGCGATAGCTACGGGGACTCCCTCATCGTATGCCACGACTACGAAGAGCTCGTCACCTGAGAGATAAGTGGAGGCCCACGTTGTCATCCACTCCCAAGTGAGGAACAAGTTGTCGTTCCAGCTGCTCTCCAGGAGGTCGTTCCAGCAGCCAGCGAGCTCCTGCAAGTCAGCGAGGTTTCGGAAGACGCGAGTCGATGTCGTATCCGTCATACGCAGGGCCAGCTCCCACCACACCCGCTCAACCAGGTCAAGGCGAGTCTCCCCTCCTACCAGTTCGACGCCGCACGAGCGACCATGCCGACTTGGAGAGCTCCAGGATCTTGCGTACTTCCACGGGTTCATAGAACCGCACCAAGATCAATGCGAGGGGGAACGTCGAGGCAACCAGTAACCGGAGCGAGAGGTTGAGGTACACGTTTGTGCTGATGTCCATGTACAGACTGATTCCATAGAGTACCACTGCCACGGCCAACATCTTGCCGATCCTAGTGAACTCGAAGTCAACGTGGAGATAGCGTTCTGATATCCGATATGCCAGAACAGTCAACAATGTCCATGCGGCCAAGATCGCTGTGGCTGCACCCCATATGCCGAGGAATGGCACCAGCGCGATGTTCAAGACGATCCCAACAATTGCACCCACGATCTGAATGTAGAGGATGAACTTGGTCTTTTTCGCCAGTAGAATCCCGACTTGAGCGTGGTAGTACACTCCACCCATTATGTATGTCAGTACAATGAGCGGTGTTACCTGATATGCACTGTGATATTTCGGATCAGCCATTATCGCGATGACGTCCTTCACCCCAGCGGAGAGGCCGAGTGCTATGAACAGCTCCAGGAAGAGGAAGTACGTGAGCATGCGCCCGTATATTTCACTGGCGTCCGCTCGTTTCGCGACTTCGAACATCTTGGGACGCCAGATGAGGAAGAATGGCTCGGTTACCATTGCACCCATCACCAGGCCGAACTTGTAGCCCAGCGCATACAGGCCCACTTCAGTCAGTGTGGTAAAGCGCTGGAGGGCGAACCGGTCGGACACGAGCAGGATGCTGATTACGAAACCACCGGGGATGTAAGGGATGCCATACAAGAGCATCTCCTTGAGCCTTGCCCGAGAGAACGATATACCTACATGTCTCAGGGTGTAGGCGGAGAGTACGATTCCCAAACAGACTTCGCTGATGAGTCCTCCTAGAATGACACCTCGCACTCCCATGCCATATTTGGCAAGGAACAGTATGTTGAGGGTGAGATTCAGCGCGAGCCTCAAGAGGGAAACGACGGTATAGAGAACCGACTTTTCCTGAGCACGAATGAAGACGAGAGGTGTTTCGCTAACGACGGTAGCGGTGAGGGAGATGACAGCCAGTCGCAGCAGGCCGTCGTAATTCTGACTTTGGAAAACGACCGCCGAGACCGCCGGGGAGATAAGAGCGAGAAACCCGCCAAGGACAAAACAGACGCACAGTACGGATATCAGGGCCGTGCTGACGACCGTTCGTCTGTAGGATGCCTCCTCGGATTCGAAGTAGAAACGCAGTACAGCATGTGTCAGTCCGGCACCCAGGAAGGTACCGACGAGGTAAACCGTTACTTCTACCATCTCCAGCGTACCGTAATCGCTCGGGAGCAAGTAATGAGTGTAGAACGGTATGAGAAGAAAGCCAACGATACGGTTGAGGATACGACCAAACCCGTATACGAAGAAGTGGCGCGCGACCGATTTCACGACGTCAAACACGACCTGGAACCCTCTCGAACTGACCTGTCGGTGGTCTGTCTGAAGTCAAATTGGCCATGTCACCTTTCGTGTCTGGGCCGGTTCATGCTGATGGGGTACGATTGGCACTCCCGCTAGTTCGACCCGACTCGCCGTCCGGAAGCATTCGATGCCATCGGTAAAGATAGTCGTGGAGAATCCGGTGATTGGCTCTGTAACGTCTCGTGTTTGATGGCCTTCTATATGGCTCACGGCCTTGGTCGTATATCGGTTTCGAGCGAGACGCGTCTGAGGGATATTAGCTTGCAGTCCTGCTGCACGTACCCGGTCTTGCCTCGAAACTGAGCTATTCGCAAGCCACGTGCCACTGTGTTGGCTGGCTCCGCGGCAATGGTACGGATCTGGCGTGGTGGCTAGCCGAAGCGGGCGGTCAAATCAGGCCGCTCAAATGACCAGGAAATCGGGACCCGACAGCATCATGGAGACAATGGATCAGGATTACACTTTCGAAATTGATGAGATCCAAGAACCTGAATGGTCAGAACTACTCAGGCAGTTTGACGATGCGGCTCTTTACCAAACGTGGGGTTATGGAACGATCCAGTATGGAGCTCGGCGTCTGACCCACGTCGTAGTGAAGCGGCACAACGAGATCGTTGCCGCCATTCAGGGGGAAATCGTGCGAATTCCGGGTCTCAAGCTGGGGATTGCTCACTTTACCTGGGGCCCAATGTGGAGAGTCCGTGGCTGTGCCGCGAACAACGATCACCTGCGTCAGATCCTGCGGTGCCTGTTCCGCCACTACGCAAGAGATCGGGGACTGCTCGTGCGGATTCGGTCATATGAGATTGCAGATGTTAGTGGTGGGGATGCGATCTTAAACGTCTTCGAGGAGGAGGGTTTTCGTCACTCGGTCAAGCATCACTATCAGACGATCCGTCTCAGCCTTCAGCCCGACCTGACGGAGTTACGAGCCAACATGAGCTCTCGGTGGCGGAGACATTTGCGGGCCGCGGAGAAGAAGAACTTCACCGTCCTGCAAGGCGATGCCCCGGAGCTGTTCAGAGAATTCGGCGACCTCTTTCGCGAAATGTACTCGCGCAAGACCATTGTGGGTTACAACCCCGACATTCTCAAGTATCGAGAAATTCAGGAAACGATGCCCGATCATCTCAAGTTCATCGTGTTCCTCTCCAAACACGAAGGTGAGGCGGTCGCCGCCAATGTTCTCTCCGCGATGGGCGACACAGGCATGTACTTCTTCGGGGCTACGAGCGACAGGGCCATCAAAGAGAATCTGCGCGCTTCCTATCTGCTCCACTGGCATACCATCGAATGGCTCAAAGAGCGCGGATATCGCTGGTACGATCTGCGCGGTTACGATCCAAAGCTGTATCCTGGAATCTCACACTTCAAGGCCGGACTCAATGGTGAGATCGTTAGTTATGCCGAGTTCGTAGGCTGGAAGAACCCGATCAGCTTCGCGACCGTGACCTTGGGTGAAGGAGTCGTGAAAATGCTACAGGCCGCCAGGAACCGCTTCAAGAGGATTAGAGCATGAACGAGAGCAGGGCTTGCCATGGCAAATGAGCGTTCTGTCCGTACCCGCCCCAGAACAAGGTCCACGAGATGCACGCTCGCGTCGTTCTTGATCCTGGCTATGACGCTCGCGATCACTTCCGGTGCATGCGAGGAGATTGAAAGAACGGTACCGATACCCGTGTCCCCAGCTCCCTATCCGCCGAGTCCCGTAATAGTGGGCATCACCTTCGATTGGTCTACTCACGATCGACGTGCTCCCGGTAGCGACAACTGGCCCATCACTTGGGCCGATGACGGGCACCAGTACACCTCCTGGGGTGATGGTGGTGGATTCGGAGGCGACCATTCAGATGGTCGGGTCAGCCTGGGTTTCGCGAGAGTGGAGGGCGACGCCGCATCCTTCACTGGCTACAACATCTGGGGCGGTAAGAACGCGGAGAACGCAGCAACGTTCGATGGCAAATCCTACGGTATCATCTCCATAGATGGTGTGCTCTATGTGTGGCGCAGTCCTGGATCGGGACCCACCGGTTATACCCAAGCCACCGTCTATGAATCAACCGATCATGGAGCTTCGTGGACAGCGGCAAGCTGGAGTTTACTCCAGTCTGACGCGCTGATGAACCCTACGTTCTTACAATTCGGACGAGACTACGCGGGTGCTCGTGATTCGTACGTCTACATGTACGCCAACGAGCTGAAAGACCCGTCAGATCTCATGGTCCAACTGCCTGGAGAGATTGCGCTGTTCAGGGTACCCAAGACTGCCGTCATGGATCGTACCCAATATGAGTTCTTCTCCGGTATGGATAACGCGGCTGCCCCGACTTGGGTTGCGGACCTCGCACAGCGGCGGCCCGTCTTCGAGAACCTCGCAGGCGGTGTCGGCTGGAACAGCAGCGCCAGCTACAACGCCGGTCTCGGACGCTACTTGCTAATCACAGAGCACACAGCCACTAGCGCCGGCAATATCGGGATTTTCGATGCTGCCGAGCCGTGGGGACCGTGGACAACAATCCTATATGAGAGTGGGTTTGGTGTTCCGTCTATCGAAGCAAGTACATTCTTCTGGAACTTCTCGAACAAATGGTCGAGTGCCAGCGGTCAAAACGTCGTACTGGTCTTCACCGGCATTGGCCGCAACGACTCGTGGAACACCGTGCGTGGAACTCTATCCCTGCAGTAGGCTAACCATACATCACCCAGCCAGTTGGCTGGACGGGGGGGTGTCAACGAGACGAACCGCCCTGGGGGAGAAGTGATTCACCACCTGCTCGATCTGGTCGTTTACCACTTGCGGACTCCAATCCATTTCATCACCTATGATCCGGGCGCACTCGCTCAGCGATGCTCGGCCAGGATACTCAGCGGTGGCCATGTCCGTTCTGCGGAATACGACATCTGAGAGCGAGATGGCCATCTCGTCTCGTACGGCCACTCGGACCTGTGCTCCGATCGTGGACGTTTGGCCCACCCGATCGCCCAACTCCGGCGTCGTTCGAACCTCTTGCAGCACTTGCTCAAACTCGCTTCCGTAGCTGTGCAACAGTGACCCAACGACGTCTCGCCCGAGGCTATCCCCGTATTTCTCGTTCGCTTGATGTAACTGCTCTTGCCAATCATCCATGGCGCCGCCGTGGATAGGCGTGGTCGCCGTGCGGGAACGAGGCACCTTGCGACCCAGCTTGCGGAACACCAGTGATACCGCCCGCTCAGCTTCGTATCGGCCTGTGGTAAACCGAACACCGATGAGCGTTATCAGGTTATCGACTCCATGCAACTTCTTGTGGTCGACCAAGCGGGATCGGTGGCCGTACCGCAAGTGCACCTCTCCTTCGGGGTTGTCTCCGAACGGCACGAGTCCGGCGTTCCACTGAGCCACATCGTCCAGCGACAGGTTCAAATTCGGGTAGCCCGCGTTCACCTCGCCAATGAACCGCTCCAGCTCCTGGTCGGTCACGGTGAACTTGTCAGGGTCGTCGCGATGCACTATGTGCCACACCCCCACGAGTGTGTAATCGCGCCACGGTACAATGAATAGGTGTCTCTCACCTCTGCTCAGTACTGCTTCGGGGTCGTGGGTCTTGCCCAGTATTGCCAACGCGTGCTCGTGATCGAATAGGCGCCGCCGTATCACGAAACAGGCATCACGTGAATACACTCCCGGAACGGGTAACTGCACCGATTGTTGCGCTCCCCGTAACAGGCGCTCCGCGTACGGCCCCGCCGCATTGAGAACAACTCGAGCCCTTATCTGGAGCTCACGATCGCCGAGTGCGTCTCGCGCAACTACACCCGTTACAGTGTCCCCGTCGCGTACGAACCCAGTCGCTTCGACATAGTTGGCGACGACAGCACCCTGCTGCACAGCACTTTGCAGGAATGCCAATACGAGACGCGGTGGGTTGTGCATCTGTCCGTCACAGAAGGCAGCGGCGCCGGTGAGACCATCCGACTTGAGACCCGGAAAGAGGCCGAGCACTATATCTCGTTCCAAGCTCCGACCCCACGGTATCCTCCTGGCCGGGTCAGAAATCCCGCGGTTGCGATCGGCGGTTATTGAATCGTACAGTCCCATACCAAGTCGCAGCACCGTCTTCCCTTTCATGCCATGGCCGTAGGTTGGAATGACGATGGGCAGAGGGTGGACCAAGTGGGGCGCAATTCGCAGGAAAGCACTTCTCTCATGGCTCGATTGGCGTACACGATATACGTCTCCATGCTGGATGTATCGGATACCGCCATGAACCATCTTGAATGAATTAGCGCTGGTGGCTCCACCGAAGTCGTGGCGCTCGATGAGCGCTACCGACAAACCGCGTTGAGCCGCGTCCCAAGCAGCACAGGCTCCGAAGATGCCAGCGCCGATCACTACAACGTCAAACTGTGTTTCTGCTAGTGCCGCAATATCTCGCTGCATCAATTTCAGTCTCCCGCACTTCGTTGTTTCACGGTCCTGAGGGACCTTCCCACATTACCTGCCAACATAGGTGACGACCGACCACGGATCAAAACCGACCAGCCGCGAGGTAGCTCCGTCAATCCACAGTGTAATTCAGCGGCGGTTCTCGCCGTGAACGGGCCGCACAAGAGCTTGCCAGGCTTGAACATAAGGGGATGTGTTGCGTTGGCGCAACACGAGGAACATCAAGATTGCCACCCCTTCGCAGCGTTGTCGGTTCTGGCGCTGTTCAGTCGGATCGAGAGTGCACGTTGCATACCTAGAAGCGTTCGATTGGCTCACCTCTTGCACCTCGTCATCTTGATCCGCTGCCGGGAGGTAGGGTCAGACAATCGCTACTGCATCGAAACGGGGTATGGTGACAAAACCAGATTCAGCTTGTCGGTCCGATCAGTGATGAGGCGTCCAGCATACCTGGCTGCGGCTGTGGTGGCCGCTGTAGCCCTGTTAGCAGGTGGGTGGTATGTGGGTGCCATCTCCAAGGCGGTCAATGCTGCTGCGATCGTGCAGGACGAGGGTCTAGCTGGGCTGGCTCGGAAGATTACTGGACAGCCCAACATCTCCTGGGAAGCCGCAGCGCCCGAGTCGCGTGGCTTTGACCCATTGCGACTCGACAGCCTGATTGAGCGACTGCAGTCGCAATCCACCGACGCATTCTTGTTGGCACGTGGAGGTGCGATCGTCGCCGAACGTTATTCGCCGGGATACGGACCGAACATCCCTTTTGGGATGGCGGCGATGGCCAAGGCTGTGACTGGTTCGATGGCACTCCTACTGAGTCTGTCGGACCAACGGGCCAACCTGGATGATCCCGTATCGCTGTATTACCCCGCATGGGGTCAGGATCCCATCAAGCGCCGCATCACGATCAGGCAACTTGCAAGTCACTCCTCCGGATTGGATGACGTGGATTTCATTGCTACCGGCGACGGTTGGAAACGATACTACTACGAGAACCCTGACGAGCGATTTCAACTGGCTCTCGAGCGTGCCCCATCGCTGTTCGAGGCCGGCGAGCGCCAGTTGTACAGTGGTCTCGGTTACTACGTGCTCGCCTATGTCTTGACGAGGAGTCTGACCGGCGCTCCTGAGGATGATCTTGCGACCTTGCTTCGTGAGCGGCTGTTCGAACCGATAGGCATCCCACGCCGTGCCTGGGATCTCAGCTACGGGGAATCCTATGAGTTTGACGGTCTACGGCTCTACGCCATCGGAAGTGGTGCTTCCATCACTGCGCGAGCCGCGGCACGAATAGGGCAACTCGTTCTCGACGGTGGAGAGTGGCAAGGGGAGCCAGTGCTCTCTCCAACCTGGGTCGACACCCTGAGGGTGATCCTGCCACTGGCCGCCGAGCGACGCGTCGATCCCACGGAACTCGGCGCCGGATTGGGGTGGTGGATGAACAGCGACGGGATGGCTGCGACACTGCCGCTTGACGCTATGATCGGACTGGGCAACGGCGATAGAGTCCTGCTCGTCATTCCGAGCCTCGATCTCGTGATGGTGAGATCGGGCGATCTGTTAGCACCGGCGGAGGGGTCGGCTGTCTGGAAGAACCCGTGGAGCCGACTGGACGAGTATCTGTTCGGTCCTTTGATGGCGACGATTCAGGTGAACTCTCTGAGTGAACAGTGATCCGTAGTCACTGAGTCTGCGTGGCGGTGAGGTTGGGGTGCGGAAGCCAAGTACAACTCTAACTCGGGAACTCGATCCAAGCGATGCGCATCTTGATGTTCAATTACGAGTATCCCCCCGTGGGTGGTGGAGGGGGTGTGGTACACGCTCTAATTGCCGAGGAGTTGGCCAAACGTCATCGCGTGTGCGTTATCACTTCGGCAATGGACGGCCTGCAGAGTAGGGAGGAACGGTGTGGTGTCGAGATCCTCCGGGTACCTGTCGCAGGTCGGTCGAATCTCGCAGCCGCATCGTTGGCATCGCTACTCAGCTACCCGATCACTGCCTTGCCCAAAGCATGGCGGCTGCTGCAACGGGAAGAGTTCGACATAATCAACTCCCATTTCGCCATACCGACCGGATTCGGGTCCGTACCTGTCGCCAGAGCAGCGAGGCTGCCACACGTGCTGTCAATTCACGGTGGGGATATCTACGATCCCTCCAAGAAACTGTCTCCCCACCGTGTGGGTGTTCTCCGCACTGCGGTGGATGCGGTTCTGCGGACCTCTGATGCCGTGGTCGCTCAGTCCACCAACACGCGCGACAACACATATCGCTTCTACCATTACCAAGGGCCGATACACATCATTCCACTGGGGATTCGTCAGCCAGGATACACGCGAGTCGGCAGAGCAGATCTCGGTCTGCCCGAAGACGTGTTCCTCGGTGTGACGGTAGGGCGGTTGGTGAAGCGGAAAGCCATAGACGAGCTTCTGCGTGTGCTAACGGCCCCCGGGTGTGACGCTGCGCACCTGGTCGTGGTCGGAGATGGGCCGGAACTACCTGCGCTCAAGCAATGCGCCGTTGATTTGGCAGTCAGTGAGCGAGTGATCTTTCTGGGGCAGGTAGACGAAGAACGGAAATGGCAGGTACTGGAGGCTGCCGATGTGTACCTGTCCACCACGATGCACGAAGGATTCGGGCTGGTATACCTGGAAGCAATGGCTGCTGGGCTCCCGGTAATCACATACGATCACGGCGGCCAGGTCGACTTCTTGAGAGATTCCCAAACAGGATATCTCGTTCGTTCTGGCCAATTCGACGATTTCGTGTCAGCTGTGGCTAGTGCCGCGGCCGGTCGGGTGGAGCTAGACGCGATGGGGCGACACAATCGAGAGGTATTCCCGCAGTATCGAATTGAGGTCTGCGCGAGTGCCTACGAAGCTTTCTTCCGCAACATCATAGACAATGGTCCGTGTGAAGCGGATGCGCCAAGCATATGACATGCTTGCTGGAGGGTAGGGATCACGAGGGTTGAGGTCCGAGCCGTCTTGCGCCGACCAGATCACGCCACAAGAAGATACTGGGACCTGCATTGACCAAGACCTCCACGAGGCGCGTGCTGAGAGCCAAGGTCAGTGCCTCCGTTGGTGATATCCCAAAGAGTCCCAAGAGATAGACGAGGGCACCTTCTCCAACTCCAAGACCACCCAATGAGATCGGTAGGCGCACGACGAAGGTGGTGAGCGGTACGGCGACGATCGCCGCCAGCAGTCCGACGGAGAGACCGAGAGCTTGGCCGAGCAACCACAGGATGGCTATGGGGAATAGCTGCTCTAGCACGGTTAGCCATCCAATCACGACCAACACACCCACGTGACTGCGATAGATGGTGTACGTATCGGCAAACCGCTCGACATACGATCGCAGGCGCCCCATTCGTCGCAGTATTCTCGCATTTCGCACGGTGTGCAGTACGCGTTGATTCAGAGGTACCACGAGAATCACAACACCGGCGAATACCGCGAACAGCGCCCACGGGAATATCAACTCAACCGGCAAGCCCATGCGCACCGCGATCATCAGTGACAGCAAGCTCATCAATGCCGAGGCAACCAGTCCCAACGCACGTTCGGCTACTATGGATGCACCCACTTCGATGATAAAGCGACCCGCACGGCCCAACACCGTTGCCCTGAGAACGTCGGCTCCCACGGAAGCTGGGAGAAAGTAATGTGCAACGCCAGATGCCAAATAGGCACGAGTCGCGCGCGTGAACGACACCGACACGTTCTGGATCCGGAGCAAGGGATACCACTTGGCTACCATGAGCAAGCGATCTGCTAGGGCAACGAACAGAGCAGCTAGCAGCAACGGCGTGTTCGCGGAGCTCACCAGTCGCGCCACATCCTGCAAGTCCACCAACGTGAGGATGAAGGCCAACAATGATGCAGTTATGATGACCCGCAGCAGAGTCACTAGGTGTCGTCGCCACTTTGGGCGGTGCGTGTCGTCTGGTCTCGCGGGATTTTGCAAAGTGTGGTGGCGTTGTTATGCGGAGGCTCAGGCAGCCTTCGCGGTTGACCCTTCTGCAATCAACTGGCCGAGCTCGTCTTCGGACTGGTGTTTGATGAACATGCGGTACCATACATCGCTATTCAGCAGCAGCCAGAGGCGATTCCCGTGATCTGCTGCACCGGCGCGATGTTCGGCCAACATGCGATCAATCGGTTTCTGTTTGAGTATACCGTCACGAGCGAGATGCAGGTCGTTCAAGAAGACTCTATACAGAACGTCGAGTTCGTCCTTCAGCAGATAGGGAAGGGCAGAGGAGAATCCTTGTTTCTTTCGCGCGAGTAACTCTGGCGGCAATAGACGTTTTGCCAACTGTACTTGAACGTGGCGCAGCGTGCGTCCCCGAACCTTGAGGGCCGACGGCAGTCTGGCAGCGAACTCGGCTATCTCGTGGTCCATGAAAGGACTCCGGGCTTCCAACCCATGTGCCATGGTCATGCGATCCTGAATCATCACCGGGTGGTCGGCCAGACGTGACTGACAGTCGGCATACAGCATTCGGTCGACGCTGTCGCTGGCCTTCGCATGGTCATAGGCCTCTCTCATCAGTCTACCGGGGTCCAACCCGGGCTGGCTCTCGAGCACCGGTCCGTACAGGTCCGACCTGAAGGGTTCCCTCAGGTAGAAGTATCCCAGGCTCTTCACATATCGATCGCCGCGGCTGTAGAACGACAATCGATGAAGCCACTTCAGTTGATGTCCGATGCTCTTGTACCATCTGCCGTCAGGGACTAGTGCGAGGGCCGGCTCAATCAGATGGCGGCGGAACGGGGCAGGGAGCATCGCATAGTAGTTGGCGGCGCGGTTGCCATAGTAGCGATCGTATCCGCCGAACAGCTCATCACCGCCGTCTCCACCAAGAACGACTTTGACCTTCTTGCGTGCCATCTGTGCAATGAGATCCAGACAAACAGACAGCGGGTCCGACGGTTCGTCCAGCTGTCGTACCAACCGCGGAAAGGTATTCAGCAGCGACGGGTTGATTTGTTCCTCGTGATGACGGGTGCCGTAGCGTTCGGCCACCAACCTTGCGGCAGGTGCTTCGTCGTACTGACCGTAGGGCAGGCCAACGGAAAAGGTCTGAAACTCGTCCGCGAGACGATGCTTCATCAAGAGAGCAACTATGAGCGTTGAGTCGAGTCCACCACTCATGAACGCACCTACCGGAACATCGCTCACCAGATGTAGGCGGATACATTCAACTAGCCGATCCTCCAGTTCGTCCAACAACTGGTCTTCACTCCCGCTCCATTTTGGCTCGTACGGTAGATCCCAGTACCGTTCGATTCGCAGCCCGTGCGATTGATCGAACGTCATGAAGTGCGCGGGCGGAAGCTTGCGGATCTGGCGGAACATGCTCTGCGGTGGCGAGATGAGACGGAGAGTCAAATACTCGTCAAGTGCAGCAACGTTCAGTTCTGCCAGGCCGGGCTCCGCAGCGAGCAGAGCCTTTATCTCCGATGCAAACAGCAGTTCGGAATCGCGCTGTACGTAATAGAGCGGTTTTTGCCCTAGTCGGTCGCGCGCTACAAACAGTTGTTTCTTGCGAGAGTCCCAGATCGCAAAGGCAAACATGCCACGCAAGTGTTTGAGGCAGTCGGTGCC
>JBDGXD010000062.1:0-15308 GCA_039584755.1 Gemmatimonadota bacterium | reverse complement strand
ACAGCGAATGTGAGCACGGTCTTGGCACAGTCATAACCGACATCACGCACCGCAGTGACCAGGTCGGCCACACTGATCTCCCGATCTTCGATGGTGACCGTTGATTTGGCTGTCGCATAGTTGACCGTAGCGTCCCGCACTCCCGGTTCTTCTAGCAAGCGCTTCTGGACCGTCATGGCGCAGGCACCACACGTCATACCCTCGATCGGCAGGGTGATACGGGCATTAGCCATGCTTGGCGTGTCCTTTGCCAAGGTTGGCTCTGGCCCCTTCACTGCCGACCTGAGCCACCACGCGTCCGTGCAGCACGGAGAGTCCACAATGGAAGGGGTAGTCCCCCGGTTTTTCCGGTTTGAAATCCACAGGTGTGGTCTCGAACGCCGGTAACTCTTGCTCTATGCCCAGCGTTTCGAATATCACTCGGGAGGAGCACTCTTCGGTCTCGTCACGATAAAACAGGAGGCGGACTGGGCGGCCCGCCTCGACTGGGATGGTGTCGGGATCATAGCCGTTCTTCACCAACACCTTGATCTCTTGGGTAACTTGTCGTTGACTCAGCGCCGCTGCTGCCTTCCTCGGGCCGAGGAAGAACCACAATTCCCCCGCGATGAGTGCGACGCCTAGGACAACGACGACCGCGTCAAGCGGGCTCACGTCTGCTTGTACTCGTAGTATTCCACTCCAAGATGGGTTATCTGGTCCTCTCCCATCAGCCAGCGGAGCGTGTTCTTGAGTTTCGTCTGCTGAATGAAGAGATCGTTCTCTGCCGTCAAACCGGGAGCAGCCATGGGGCTCTTGAAGTAGAACGAGAGCCACTCCTGTATACCGGCCATCCCGGCACGCTGGGCTAGATCCATCAGCAGGGTCAAGTCGTGCACCAACGGGGCAGCCAGGATCGAATCCCTGCAGAGAAAGTCAACCTTGATTTGCATCGGATAACCGAGCCATCCGAAGAAATCGATGTTGTCCCATCCCTCTTTGTTGTCACCGCGCGGCGGGTAGTAGTTGATCCTCACCTTGTGGTAGATCGCACCGTAGAGTTCGGGATAATACGACGGCTGGAGGACATGCTCCAGCACACCGAGCTTCGACTCCTCTTTGGTTTTGAACGATTCGGGATCGTCCAATACCTCGCCGTCTCTGTTGCCCAGAATATTGGTGGAGTACCAGCCGGACAGGCCAAGCATCCTAGCCTTGAACATTGGCGCCAAGACGGTCTTGACCATAGTCTGGCCTGTCTTGAAATCCTTGCCGGCGATGGGGACGCTCCTGGCCTCGGCCAGTTCCTGCAGGGCTACCACGTCAACACACAGGTTGGGCGCACCGTTGGCGAACGGCACATTCTCCATAAGGGCGGCCCAAGCGTACAGCATCGACGGAGCGATATCTGGTTCGTCGTCCTCCATCGCTTGCTCGAACGCAGCGAGAGAGGCGTGCACCGGACCCGGCCTGATGAACACCTCGGTTGACGCACACCAGATCATTACGAGCCGGTCACAACCCTGCTGCTCTTTGAACGACCGGATGTCCTGCCGCAATTGCTCCGCGAGATCGCGTTTGTTCTTACCGGTTTTCACGTTGGTCCCGGTCAACCGCTTCACGTACGCCTGATCGAACACTGCCGGCAGCGGCTTGATGCCCTTGAGGAAATCGGCAATGGGCTCGATGTGCGTCGCTTCCAGCACACCGGCTACCAGAGCCGACTGATATGCGTCGTCGGGAATTGGGTCCCACGCCGCAAATGCGATATTATCGAGATCGGCCAGGGGAACGAACTCGCGAATCCGGGGCGATCTTCCCTCCGTCCGCTTGCCGAGTCTAATGGTCGATAGCTCAGTCAGAGAGCCGATCGGCTTGCCCAACCCGCGTCTGACGTTCTCGACGCCTGCCACGTAAGTCGTGGCCACTGCGCCGAGCCCCACCAACATCACTCCAAGCTTGCCATCCGCTGCCGCCAGGTTCCGCCCACTTGTATCACTCACCACTTCTTTCCTTTCCCCTGAAGCTCAGCCATCACAGGTGAAATCCGGCCTACTTGTGTGACCCTGCGTTTCCTGTGGGTGAGCTTGTGTACGTGTTTGATTCGCTGTACGACTGTCACCAAAGCGATTATGGCTAGAAAAGTGACGATCCCCAGCAAGAGGTACCCGTTGGGACCGGCACCGAAGAACAAGGTTGGCACTCCCATCCCGAGAATCCTCTCTGCTCTCTGCCCGATTCCCACCTTGCACTCGAGATCCAATCCCTCGGCCCTCGCCCTGGCGTAGGACACGATGAGCGAGAACGAGAGAGCGCTGACGGCGGTCACCACGGCAGGTATTGCCAACCACGCCGGCACGCCACCGGTCATGAAGAAGATCGCTATGCCCGTATACAGAGCGGCCTCGCCCACCCGATCCAGGGTGGAGTCGTAGAACGCACCGAACTTACTGGCCACCTCACCGCCGCGGGCCACCCGGCCATCCAACATGTCGAATACGCCACTCAGCAGCAGGAGGAACGCGCCCCATCGGACCTCGGCCATGCCAAACGCCACTCCCGAGCCGAGCAGGATGAGTGTCCCTATGGTCGTGAGGGAATTCGGGTTCACGTGACGGGCAATCAGCCAGTCAACCAGCGGGCCCAGCAGGGCCTCGAAGCCTCTTTCCAACTTCTTGGGTATCAATGACATCGCATCATGGTGGGTACAGGCCCGTAATCTTAACGGAGGATTGGGGGCGGTGCAATCTGCCGGCCCAATGCCACTCCCCAGCCGGATTAGGGGAATAGGAGATGAGGAAGCCAGCGCCCTCACCCCGGTTCCCCTCCTTCCCTGCTGATCTCCTCTCTTAAGTGACCAAGCTGTCTGGCGCAGGCTACCAGAGGGCAGTCAAGCAAGCGTCAAGCGATGAGCGACGACCGCCCAGCCCCCAAACTCCCCAGGATTAGGAGCGAAGGAGGAAAGAAGATGAGGAGACTGGCCCCTTTTCAACCTTCGGAGTTCAATGGTGGTCGTGGCGGCTGTTTTCCGCCATTTTGGCACAATTTTGAAGCTTCGAATCGATGTTTTGAAGCTTCGAATCGACGTTTTGAAGCTTCAAATCCCAGTTTTGAAGCTCCGAATCGAGGGTTTGAAGCTCCGAATCGACGTTTGGAATCTCCGAATCGGGGGTTTGAAGCTTCGAATCCGGGTTTCGAAGTTCCGAATCGAGGATTCGAAGCGTCGAATCGGTGTTTTGAAGCTTCAAATCGACGATCTGGGGCAGCGTCTTGTCGATATAAATCGTTACGCATCAACAACTTACGCTGGAATGGCCGGAATTGGGCCTGTCTTTGGTGGCGCTTGAACCCCATCCCGGCCGCGGGGGGCACCGGTTGATGTGCCGTTTAGGCAGACTCCGGGGAGGAGACGCTTCCCATCCGAATCTAGTCAATGGATTGGACCACTTCAGCCTTCAGACTTTGACACTCACTATTCGGCCTTCCAGTTGTCCTTACGCGTTTCGCTCGAAGGCTGAAGACCGAAGGCCGAAGTGTTCGGGTCCATCTCCTTCCCTCCTCATCTCCTCATCTCCTCATCTGTAGAGAAGATACCGCTGCCTGATACCAAGAAAGGCGGCGAGCCCCTCCTTCCATGACGCAATGACTTCATCCGCCGGCTGATCTGACTCCAGTGCCAGTCGCAAACCGTCCGACCCAGCCAACCGATCGAACCCGCTCACGCTCGTCACTCCAAACGAGTCCGGGTGCACTTGCTTGATCGCCGTGAGCAGCTTGACCATCAGCTGCGTCGGGTCGTACGTGGCGCGATCGGTGACACTGAACTTGAGGGCCGGGATCGCGACGTCGGAGTACTTGCGATCGGCCGCGTCGCGCGGCGTGATGGTGGTGTCTGAAATTGCCACTCCGGGTTGCTCGCCGACAACATTGGCCACGTCACGCGGCCTGAGCCACGGCACACCCAACACCTGGAAAGCGATCGGTGTGCCCCGCCCCACCGACAGGTTGGTGGCCTCGAACACGACAATGCCCGGGTAGTGGGTAGCACTCTCGAGGCTGGGCATGTTGGGCGAGGGCTTGATCCACGGCAAGCTGGTAGCATCGAACCAGATGTCGCGGCGCCAGCCGTCGGTCGGCACAACGGTCAGATTGGCCCCGATGCCGAGCACCTCATTACCCAACAGCGCCAACTCACCCATGGTCATGCCGTGTCTCAAAGGCACGGGCAGCATCCCCACGTATGTGGCGAACGCGGTGTCGAGCATCGGCCCCTGAACCAGCTCGCCGCCGATGGGGTTGGGCCGGTCGAGCACGATCACATCCACCCCCGCGCCCGCAGCCGCACGCATGGCGTGCAGTATGGTAGAGATGTAGGTGTAAGTACGAGCCCCGATGTCCTGCAGATCACACAGCAACACGTCTATCTGACCCAGCATCTCCGGGGTCGGCTCTCTTTGCTCGCCGTATAAGCTGTAGATCGGAAGACCAGTGGCCGAGTCGGTCGTGTGCCCGATCTCGGACTCGTCGAGGTTGCCCCGAAAGCCATGCTCCGGGCTGAAGATCGCGACCAGCTGCACGCCTTCCGCCAGCAGGGCCTCAACGTCACTGTTGCCCACCCTGTTCACGCCGGTCTGATTGGTCAGCAACCCGACTCGGTGGTCGGCCACGAGATGGGCCGAGTCGGCGAGCAGCACCTCGATACCGGGTCGCACCTCCCTCGCGGCATCGCACCCCGCCACCAGAACTAGCGTGCTAACACATGCCGCCATACGACGGCTCAGTTCGTCCTTTCGGATGGTCGAACCTCTCGATCAGGGGTGCCACTGATACCCAGGGAACCGACTACCAGGAACTCCTCGACGCACAACTTAACTAACGAAACGAATTGTGCTTAATTAATGGCCGCGGAATTACGCGGACGGTGCCGCTGATGACCGCGGATGATTGCCGAAAACCGCGGATGACTACCAGGCGCAAGTGAGTCTCGCCTCCGGCAGCGACTCATCGCGTCCGTAGCAGACTCTCAGGAGAACCGACATGCGTGACGCAGTAGACCGGCTGTGGCCCGAGTTGGAATGGATCGAGAACGAGGAGCTAAGGGACCAGGTAGCCCTGACCTGGGTCAAAGCCTTCGAGTCGAGCCCGCTGGAGCCCGACGACCTGAACGAGATTCCGTTCACACTGTTGATCCCCGACTGTCCAGCCACCTTCATGGAACACAAGCGCTGTGTGGTGCACATAGCGAAACCCGCCGCCGAAGCGATGCAGCAGTTCCTCGGCAAAGCCTTGAAGATCGACATGGACACCGTTATCGCCGGAGCCATCCTGGCCGACGTCGGCAAACTGCTGGAATACGAGAAGGTGGACGGCAAGGCGCAGCAGAGCAATCGCGGTAAGAACCTGCGACACCCGTTTACCGGAGTGGCCCTGGCCATGTCGTGCGGCGTGCCCGAAGAGGTGTGCCATATCATCGCCGCCCACGCCGGCGAGGGCGACATGGTGAAGCGCACCACCGAGGCCACTATCGTGCATCACGCCGATTTCATGGCCTACCTTCCATTCAAGAACCTGGTTCGCTGACCGGCGGACCGCGAACGGCAACGAACGTGCACGGGAGCAACCGAATGTCCGATACAATCACAGCAGCAATGGCCCGTTGGGCTGCTGAACTCAAATACGAGCAACTGAGCGAACAGGCGGTTCACGAAGCGCGCAGATACTTACTCGACTCACTGGGCTGCGCATTTGGCGGGTACCGCCAGGAGGACGCCCGCATCGCGCTGCATGTAATAGACGAGATAGGCGGTAGCGGTCCCGCCACCGTAATCGGAAGTGGCAAGAAAACCGACCCGGTGTCGGCCTCGTTGGCCAACGCGTTGATGGTCCGTGTGATGGACTACAACGACATCTATTGGCAGCAGGACCCGTCACACCCGTCTGACATCATTCCCGCCGCGATGGCGTGCGGCGAGCGCGCCGGGAAGAGCGGCAAAGACCTGATCGTGGGCATCGTGTTGGGTCACGAGTTCGAGATGCGGTTGTGCGAAGCGGCGTTCCCGGGAATCCGCGAACGCGGTTGGCACCACGCAACGTTGACGGCATTTGCTTCACCGATCGTTGCATCGTGGATGCTGGACCTGGGTTGGGAGAAGATGCAACACGCCATCGGTATCGCCGCCTCGCACCACGGCTCGCTCGGCGCGGTAACAGCCGGCAAGCTCACCATGATGAAGAACACGGTGGATCCGATGGCGACGCAAGCCGGTGTGATGGCGGCGTTGCTGGCGGAGCAGGGATATACAGGCCCGGAGCACGTGATCGACGGCAAGGAGGGACTGGCCCAGTGTCTCGGCCCCGACTGGAAACTCGACGTTCTGGTCGACGGCCTGGGCGATTCGTGGCGTATCGAGCGCTGCGGCATGAAGGCGTTCCCCACCGAGGCGCTGACCCACGCACCGATTTCGGCAACATTGGACATCGTCATTGAGAACGACCTCGCGCCGGAGCAGGTGGAGAAGGTCCACATCAGGTCGTTGGCCCGTGCAGCCGATATCCTGGCCGACCCGTCGAAGTACGACCCGCGCTCGAAGGAGACCGCGGATCACAGCCTGCCCTACGTGATCGCAGCCGCCGTTGCCGACCGGCAGGTCACACCGGCGCAGTTCGAGCCCGACAAGATCATGGATCCCAAGATCCGCGAGCAGCTCCACAAGGTAGAGGTCGTCGCCGATCCAGAGATCGAGGCGGTGTTCCCCGAGTTGCAGCGGGTGAGCGTGACTATCAAGACGACCGACGGTCGCGAACTCTCGAAGCAGCTCGACTACCCCAAGGGCGATCCACGGAATCCGTTGAGCGACGAGGAGATCGAGACCAAGTTCGATGCGCTCACCTCTCCGGTACTGTCTGATGCGGCACGATCGGGACTGAAGGAAGCCGTGTGGGGCTTGGAGAAGGTGGGTACGATCTCTGAGCTGATGGACCTCTGTCGTTCCGACGTTTAACTGGACTGCGAGACGGACATGGGACAGACAAGTATCGAGAAGATCGCGCAGCAACACATGACGGAAGGGCCGGATAGGCCACTGCGCGCGGGTGACGTGGTGTCGCTCAAGCCGCGTCATGTAATGACGCACGACAACACCGCAGCAGTGATGGGAAAGTTCAAGGGGATCGGTGCGGCCAAGATCTTCGATCCCTCACAACCGGTCTACCCGCTGGACCACGACATCCAGAACAAGAGCGAAGCCAACCTCGCGAAGTACAGCAAGATCGAGGAGTTCGCGCGGGAGCAAGGGGTGGACTTCTATCCCGCCGGTACCGGTATCGGACACCAGATCATGGTGTCGCAAGGTTACGTGGTGCCGGGTTCGTTGGTAGTCGGGTCCGACTCCCACTCCAACATGTACGGGGCACTGGGCGCGCTCGGCACACCGGTCGTCCGCACCGACGCCGCGGTGATCTGGGCCACCGGTGAGTTCTGGTGGCAGATCCCGCGCACGATACGTGTGGTGCTGAACGGGGAGCTACGTGAGGGCGTGACCGGCAAGGACGTGATCGTAACACTGTGTGGCATGTACAATCAGGGTGAAGTACTGAACGCGGCGGTGGAGTTTGCCGGAGTCGGTATAGCGAGTCTCAGCATGGACGCCCGCATGTCGATCTCGAACATGACCACCGAGTGGGGCGCACTGGTGGGCTGGTTCCCGGTGGACGAAGTGACCATCGCATACCTGAAGCAGCGGCAGCACGTACTGCGTGAATTGGGTAGCGAACGGATTAGTGACGCCGACCTCGAAGAGTGGAGTAGCAACCCGATCGCGCCCGATGCCGATGCCGTATATGCCGGTGAGATCACGCTCGATCTGGGGAGAGTGAGCCCGCACGTGTCGGGGCCCGACTCGGTGCAGGTAATGCGATCCGTCGCCGACATGGAACGCGAGAAGATCGCAATCCAGAAGGCGTACATCGTGTCGTGTGTGAACAGCCGGCTGGAAGACCTGGAAGCTGCCGCCACTGTAATCAAGGGCAAGAAGGTCGCAAATGGAGTCGAGTTGTACGTGGCCGCTGCAAGTCGTGAGATCGAAGGCCAAGCCGAGGGTTCCGGAGCTTGGAGTGCGTTGCTGGACGCCGGCGCAAAGCCGTTGCCGCCCGGTTGCGGTCCCTGCATCGGACTTGGTACGGGACTGTTGGAGCCCGGCGAAGTAGGAATCTCCGCGACGAACAGAAACTTCAAGGGCCGGATGGGCTCGCGCGATGCACAGGCGTATCTGGCAAGCCCCGCGGTGGTTGCGGCATCCGCAGTGTCAGGCTACATCAGCGGCGCCACACCGTCGGACGGCAGCACACCGGCCAGGGACTTAACGGAGTTCGAGCCACCGGAAGCCGCGAGTGAGACCGTCACGATCATGGATGGTTTTCCCGAGAAAACCAGCGGACGTTTGGTGCTGGTGCCACCGGACAATCTCAATACCGACGGTATTTACGGGAAAGACTACACGTACAAGGAGGACATGACCCGCGAGGACATGGCGCGTGTGGTGATGGAGAACTACGACCCCGAGTTTGCAAGCACCACACAGACCGGCGACATACTGATCGGCGGGAGTAACTTTGGAACCGGTTCCAGCCGCGAGCAGGCGGCCACGGCACTGCAGGCCAAGGGCATCCAGATGGTGATTGCCGGGAGTTTCTCGCAGACCTATCTGCGCAACGCGTACAACAACGGCTTCATCTGTATCGAATGCCCTGCGTTCGTGGCCGCGGTTAAGGAGGAGCTGAGACAACAAGTTGATGCGGGTACGTTGACGGTGATCCCGGGCGACGAGATCGCGATTGACTACACCAGGAGTAAGGTCAAGTATCGCGGGCAGGAGTCTGGGTTTCCTGCACTCGGATCCGTTCCTCAGTCTCTGGTCGTGGCAGGGGGGATCGAAAATCTGGTTAGAAAGAAGCTAGGAGGAAGTTGAGTGCAGGGGAGAGGGGAGCAGGGAGCTGGGAGCGGAAGGGAAACATCAGGGAGCAGAAGTCGAGAGCCGGACGAACAGCGCATAATGTGAGGTGCGTGGATAACGTGAATGGCTCAATGTTCAACGAATAACGCACGCTCTGCTCCCCGCTCCCTGCTCCCTGCTCCCTGCTTCCTGCTCCCTGCTCCTTGAGCAAAGCGAAGACAAAGACCGACAACCAATAGTGAGGACCGAATACTCATGACAAGAACAATCGTCTCAATGCCAGGCGACGGCATCGGCAAGACGGTGCTTCCTGAAGCTATTCGAGTATTAGAAGCAGTCAGGTTTGACGCAGAGTACGTACACGCTGACATAGGTTGGGATTTCTGGGTAAACGAGGGGAATCCTCTACCGGACAGAACGATCGACCTGCTCAAGGAACACAAGCTCGGTTTGTTCGGGGCGATTACATCGAAGCCCAAGAACGAAGCGGCGGCGGAGCTGAAGCCCGAGCTGCGTGACAAGGGCTACGTGTACTTCAGCCCGATCGTGAGCATGCGGCAGTTGTTCAACCTCGATCGCTGTGTGCGGCCGTGCCGCTCGTTCAAGGGCAACCCGCTGAACTTCATCCGGCGGACGGCTGACGGCGGTGTAGAAGAGCCGCCGGTGGACGCAGTGATTTTCCGTCAGGGCACTGAGGGCTTGTATAGCGGACTGGAGTGGACCGACCCACCGGCCACGGTGCGCGGGGCATTGGCGTCACACCCCAAGTGGAAGGCCTTCGAAGACGTGCCCGGTCGAGACCTGGCGATGTCGGTACGTCTGTTCACTCGCAATGCCTGCCGCCGCATATGCGCGGCGGCATTCAAGTACGCCGAGAAACACGGCTACTCGTCGGTAACGATCTGCGAGAAGCCCAACGTGCTGCGCGAAACATCAGGTATGATGGAAGAGATGGCACGCGAAGTTCAGATCGACTATCCCGACATCTGGATCCGCTCGACCAACATCGATGCACAGATGATGTGGCTGACCAAGAACCCGGAAGACTACGGGGTGATCGTCGCGGGTAACATGTTCGGCGATATCGTTTCGGACGCGTTTGCGGGTCTCGTCGGGGGACTCGGCTTTGCCTGTTCCGGCAACATCGGTGACGAGGTTGCGGTGTTCGAACCAACGCATGGCTCGGCGCCGAAATACGAGGAGCTCGATCCGCCGATCGTGAACCCGATCGCGATGATACTGAGTGCCGCGATGTTGCTGGATCACGTGGGAGACGTCGTCAAAGCCAAACAGGTGCGCGACGCAGTAGGGGCGGTCGTGGAAGATGGTAAGGTCAGACCCTACGACATGATGCGGCTGCCGGGCGGACCCGACGTCATTTCGCAGGGAGCGGCGACCACAAGCGACATTACCGACGCGATCATCGCGAAGCTCGTCTAGGGAGGCCCAAGCATGCCCCAGAAGGGCGGTAAGAAACCGGTGCAACGTGGAGCGGCGGGCCGCCGAGGCGAAGACGTCCGTTCCGACACCTATGTCGCGGTCGAGATCCGCAGCTCCGGCGGGTTGCAGATCGACCTGACATCCAAGGTCGCGGCGTTCTACGGCAGGTCGATCGAGGATACGGCGACAGCGGTACTGAGCGAGCTGAAGGTCAAGCACGCTGCGGTCGAGATAGACGACAAGGGCGCCCTGCCTTTCGTGGTGTCGGCTCGCATCGAGGCGGCGGCGCGGCGGGCCGGCTGTTCAGGCGCGGCCCCACCGGATCGATCAGTAACGCCGAATGCAACCGCGCGCGACCGGATGCGCCGCTCGCGACTCTACCTGCCCGGTAACGAGCCCAAGTTCTTCATCAACGCGGGATTGCATCGCCCCGACGCCGTCATTCTGGACCTGGAAGACTCCGTCCATCCAGGCGAGAAGTATGCCGCCCGCGTTGTGGTACGGAATGCACTGCGCTGCGTTGACTTCCACGACGCCGAGCGGATGGTGCGAATCAATCAGTTGCCGCTCGGACTGGAAGACCTGGACGAGGTGATACCCGAGGCGCCCAACTTGATTCTGATACCCAAGGTCGAACACTCCGACCAGGTAGCTGAAGTGCAAGCACGAATCGAGAAGATCCAGAAGTCGGGCAAAGACTCACCGGTCTGGCTCATGCCCATTCTCGAGTCTGCCCTCGGTGTAGAGCACGCGTTCGACGTTGCACGAGCTGCCGAGTCGGTTGTCGCAATAACCATCGGGTTGGAAGACTACACAGCCGATCTAGGTGTACCGAAGACAGTTGAAGGCGGAGAGTCGCTTTACGCGCGGACTCGCATTGCCAACGCGGCTCACGCCGCAGGTGTGCAGGCCATCGACTCGGTGTTTGGCGACGTCGGCAACGAGGCGGAACTCAGAGATTGGGGTAAGCGCTCGCGCGCCCTCGGCTTCGAGGGCATGGGCTGCATCCACCCGCGACAAATCCAACCGATCCACGAATCGTTCGCTCCTACTCCAGCGGAGATCGAGAAGGCGCTCAAGATCGTAGCGGCATTCGAGGACGCCGAAGCGAAGGGCCTCGGTGTCGTGAGCCTGGGAACACGCATGGTGGATCCTCCGGTGGTGCTGAGAGCGCAGCGTTTGGTCGAACAGGCCAGGCGTGCCGGTCTCGTGGAGTCAGAGAATACCGGATCCGGAGGCGACAGATGAGCGGCAACGGACTCCTGGTCAACGCGGCCGGACGCAAGGTCCCAAAGGTCGTGAATGAGCGTGAGCAAGTTCCGTTCAAGGGAGTTGCGACATACGAGCCCAATGCGGCGAAACAGGCGCCCCCGATCAGGTCCTGCAAGGACTATCCCGACAACGGTGACAAACGCGTTCGCGACTTGAAGACCGCACTGGAAAAGTGCGGGCTGCGTGACGGAATGGTCGTCTCGTCACACCATCATTTGCGCAATGGAGACGGTGTAGCACTTGCCGCGTTACAGGCGGCGGCAGAAATGGGCGTGAAGGACCTGATGTGGTTCCCCAGTGCTTCGTTCCCCTGCCACGCACCAGTCATCGACTTGATGGACAAGGGAATCGTGCATCACATCGAGGGCAGCATGAACGGTCCGCTCGGTGCATACTGCTCGGCCGGCAAAATGCGCGGGCTGGGAGTCTTGCGGTCACACGGAGGTCGCTGGCAAGCGATCCAAGATGGTGAGGTCAAAGTAGACATCGCGGTGATCGCCGCACCGACCGCTGATCCGTTCGGTAACGCCGATGCCTCGCACGGGCCGTCCGCGTGTGGTTCGCTCGGTTTTGCGTTGGCTGACTCGCTCTACGCCGATCACGTAATCGTGGTTACGGACAGCCTGGTTCAGTTCCCGTGCATCCCCTGGCAGATCCAGGGCAACAATGTCGACTACGTGGTGGAGGTCGACTCGATCGGCGATCCATCCAAGATCGTCTCCGGAACCACACAGATCACGCGCAGCCCCGATCGCCTGCTGATTGCCGAATACGTCGCACGTTTCATCAGAGACTCCGGCATCATGCGCGACGGGTTCTCGTTCCAGGCCGGGGCCGGCGGGATTGCGTTGGCGTTCGTGCAGGTCTTGAAACAGATGATGCAGCAGGCGGGAGTCAAAGCACGGTTCGTCAGAGGCGGATCAACACAGTACCTGGTAGAGCTGCTGCAGGAAGGCTTGACTGATTACATCCTCGACGGTCAGACGTTCGACCTCGCCGGTGTCGCGTCGATCGCGTCGGACCCGCGTCACGTCTCGACCTCTCCGTTCACGTCGTACAACTATCACGGTAAGGGCAACTTCGCTTCGATGGTGGACGCGTCAATACTGGGAGCAACCGAAGTTGATCTCGATTTCAATGCCAATGTCAACACTCATTCGGACGGTATCCTGCTACACGGTATCGGTGGTTGGCAGAACTGTCTGTTTGCGGGTTGCTCCATCCTCGCAATCCCATCGTTCAGAGATCGCATTCCTGTGATAGTGGACGAGGTCACCACGATGACCGGTCCCGGAGAGTTGATCGACGTGGTCGTTACGGAACGCGGCATCGCGATCAATCCGAGGAGACAAGATCTGCTCGACCAGGTGCGAGGTTCAGACCTGCCGATACGGCCGATTGCAGCAATCAAAGACGAAGTGGAGCAGATCATGGGTGGCAGGCCCGAACCGGCTCGACTCACCGACAACCCGGTCGCGGTAGTCAAATGGGTCGATGGAACGGTGTTGGACACCGTGTGGCAGGTGGATGAGTGATGACGCGGAGAGTAGTCCGAATCGTCGCATTGATACCGCTGGTCGGTTCGTTAGTCACCTGTGCTTCATCCGCACCTGAAACGCCGCTTGTGGCACCCACGCCAGTACGCAATATCGCCGACTCGATCGTGGCGCCTCCATCTGAGAGAGTGGCGCCTGCCTCGATCGATGTTGTCGATTCGCTCATCGACCATCTCACGGTGCGGCAAAAGGTGGCGCAGCTGATCATGCCGTGGCTGTTGGGCAACTACACAGCACTCGACTCGCGCGAGTTCGATCGCATCTCGAGTTGGGTTGATGAGCTGGAGTTGGGCGGGATCATCATTTCCATCGGTTCACCGCTGGACGCCAGCGCCAAGCTCAACGCATTGCAGAAACGCTCGCCGGTACCGTTGCTGATAGCCGCCGACCTGGAGTGGGGTTCGGGTATGCGTCTGGTGGGTGGCACCTTGTTCCCCATGGCGATGGCGTTTGGTGCGACTGGCAATGTGAATGACGCCTATGAGCTGGGCCGAGCGACTGCACTGGAAGCACGCGCCGCCGGCATCCACATGACGTTCTCGCCGGTCGCCGACGTGAACAGCAACCCCGACAACCCCATCATCAACACCCGTTCGTTTGGCGAGGATCCTGACGCGGTAGCTGCGTTGGTGGAAGCGTACATCCACGGTGCGAACGAGCACGGGTTGTTCACCACGGCAAAACACTTCCCCGGTCACGGCGACACCCAGTCTGACTCGCACATCGATCTACCTGTCGTCACCGCGTGTTGGAATCAACTCAACACAGTCGAGCTCGTTCCGTTCAGAGCTGCGATCGATGCAGGAGTGACCGCCGTGATGACGGCGCACCTGGCGATGCCATGTATCGATGGTGATACCGATCCACCGCCGGCAACGTTTTCGCATACCATCATGACCGGGTTCCTGCGTGACTCGCTGGGATTCGACGGTCTGGTGGTAACCGACGCGCTCACGATGGGAGCGATCGTGAGCAAGTATGGTGTCGGCGAGACGGTGGTTCGTGCGTTCGAGGCCGGCAGCGATCTGTTGTTGATTCCGGCCGATCCGCGGGTTGCGATAACTGCGATGATGGCAGCCATTGTCGAGGGCCGCATCACGATGGAGCGGCTCGACGCGTCGGTGCGCCGCATGTTGGAGCTGAAGCGCGAGGCGGGCGTGTTCGGTTCGAAGCTGGCCTCGCTGGACAGTATCCCCGCCACGGTTGGCCGGCGCGACATACAGGAGCTTGCCAACGACATTGCTGATCGCTCGCTCACGCTGGTACAGCGGGGCCCGATCGACCGGTTCCGCGATGGGCGTGGTCGCACTGCAGTGATCTCTTACGCCGAGGAGACGAACCTCACTGCAGGCCACATCCTGATCGGCGAGTTGCGATCGCACGGCGACACGGTGAACTCGTTCCGGCTCTATCCGGCATCGGGCGCGGCGTCGTACGACTCCGCCCGGGCAGTAATCAAGGGTAGCCCACGAGTCCTGTTTGCCATGGGTGTGCGGTTCATCGCCGGGCGCGGCCATATCCAGTTGCCCGACTCGCTGGCCGCACTCATAGCCGCCACCGACCGGCAGAAACCCACTGTGCTTGCCGCGCTGGGCAGCCCCTACCTGATGAATCAAGTCGAGGGTTTCAGCGGAGCTTATTTGCTGGCTTGGAGCGACTTCCCCGCAACAGAACGGGCAGTGGCGCGCGCCCTGGTCGGCGCAATTCCTGTAATCGGGAGGCTACCGATCACGCTTTCAGACAAACACCCGCGTGGCTTCGGTATCAATCTGATGCGAAGGTGAGGGTTTTCTCGCTGAGGGTGCTGGCCCTATCGCTTCCGGTCCTGTCCGCAATCCAATGTCGGCCAGAGTCTAGCCTCGACTGGGTGCTGGATCGTGAGAGCCTGGCGCCAGTCACCGCACTACCCCAATCGAGTGTCACGGCCGACGCATTTCCCGGAGCCGTTCTGGCTGTCGGGCTGCGGGATACCGTTCTCTTCACGGCGGTCGGTCAATATGGCGATGACGATGCCCAATCCGTCAGCGACAGCACCGTCTATGACCTTGCAAGCCTGACCAAGGTCATCGGCCTCACAACTGCTGTGATGCTACTGGTCGCAGACGGTACC
>JBDGXD010000061.1:0-18347 GCA_039584755.1 Gemmatimonadota bacterium | reverse complement strand
CGAAATCATCCGGTACCTCTCCTTCGAAATGGTACCGCTCTCTGGCCATACCCGACACAGGCTCAGCTCCGTCCCAGAAGTACTTGAACGTCTGGCTTTGCACCAACGTCAGTAGAGAATCCGGAGCTACCCGTGGCGGGTCGGTAGCTATTCCTTGTTGTTCGGACTGGCAGGCTCCACTGAGGAGAACCGCTGCAATCAGGGCCCATCTGTTCAGTCTCATTTGAAATTCAGATCTCCCAATTCCTGCCTTTCACTGTGTGAGCCAAGGTTGAAGAGTGCCTCGGGATGTGATGTTTCAGACCGGTCACGCGCTCGCCTCTGGCCACGCGATTCCCGGCGTTCATTGCCAAACTCGAGCGCAGATAATCTAGAAGACCACCGTCTGGATCGAGTGCGGCGGTGTGTTGACCTCTACCGAAGACGACCCGACAGTGAGATGGTATTGTCCCCCGTTTGGTGTCGGGTTCATGACCACTACCGCCACCGTACCATCTTCGTTGACAAAGGCCGTGGCGAGCAGCATGCTGCGGCTCGGTGCGGCCAGTATCCTCTTTGCATTGGGACGGATGAACTTGGAGAAGTGGCCTATGTAGTAGTATGAGTTCGTGTAGATGAGTTCCCCGGTACGGGTATCTGCATGTATCGGCGCAAAGCAGAAGTTCCCCACATGGTTGGGGCCTCCCTGTTCATCGAGCAAGATATTCCAGTCGGTCCACCCCTCGGCACCTGTGTTGAAATCGTTTATCATCGACCGCCCGTATGCCTCGCCAAGATCCCATCTCTCGTACGCATTCGGTTCAAAGCTCGCCGGTGTCCCCTCGGTGAACAGGATGTGTTTATCGGGGTAGAGCTCGTTCACCAAAGCCACGTTGTCGTACATCTGCACGCCACCCGACCAGTCCTCGTACCAGTGAAATCCTATACCCCATGCATACTTCGCTGCATCCGGATCGTCGAATATTGCCTGTGCCCGCTGTACGATCAGGTCGCGGTTATGATCCCAGACGATGATGTTCACATCGCCGAGTCCCTCCTGCACCATGACCGGACCGAGATGGTTCTTGAGAAAATCCCTCTCATCCTCTGCCTGATAGATGCATGACTCCCAAATCTGGGTGGCCATGGGCTCGTTCTGGATGGTGATCCCCCACACCGACACTCCTTCTTCCCTGTAGCTCTTGATGAACTTGGTGTAATAGAGTGCCCACGAATGGAAATAGTCGGGCTTCAGCTTACCCCCGTGCAGCATGTCATTGTTGTCCTTCATGAATGCCGGCGGGCTCCATGGACTGGCAAATAGTGTGAGCCTGTCCCCGCTGGCAGCCATCGCTTGCTTGATGAGCGGGATCTTGAACTCGAGGTCGTGAGCTATAGAGAAGGATGCCAGTTCCCTATCACCCTCATCAACATAGGTATAGCTACCGCTCGAGAAATCACAGCTGTTGATGTTTGTCCTGGCCAGGGTGTAACCGATACCATTCTCGGTGTTGTAATACGCTTCCAGCAACTCTTCCTGCTGTGACTCGGGAAGTTTCGCAAAGGTCTCCGCCGAGGCATCGGTGAGAGAACCGCCTATTCCGAGGAAATACTGGAAGGTTTTTCGCGGATCGACGAAAACATATATCTCCCCTTCCGATGTCGGTTCCGATTCACCGAACACCAGAGTATCCGTGGGCGCGAGCCGCAGCGCCGTGTTCGCGGCAGTGGTATGAACGACTACACTCTCGCCGGCAAGATCGTAATCGACACTTGAACTGTTCAGATTCGTTTCACCGTCAGACCCCTGCCCGCATCCCATCAGAAGGAGAAGAGGCAATAGTGGCGAAAACGTCCTTCTAGCATCGGTAAGAGACGTGTGAGACATATGTCTATGCTCCCCTATTGAGGATGTACTCTGTGAAACATCCAGTCGACGTCGTTCGGATCAGTGAGAGTGAGAGTGTCCCCCTGCACCGTTCCGAAGAACGGCTTGTCGGGCTCGGTAGCCTGGGAACCTTCGATCGTCAATTCTGTTGAACTGAATTCGACCGTCGGCCCATCCTGCGAGCCGTAGGTCCCGCTGAGAACTGCTGTGAACGAACGCGAAACACTCGTGCTGTCATATGTGGAATATCTCAATACGAACGATCCGTCCGCCAAGAGTTGCAGGGAACCATTCGTAACCGAGAACTGCGTGTCAGGGACACGTGCCGGAAGATCCTGGTCCTCTATCGCCACTAGGACATAGTTCCCGCTCAGAGCATCAGAGACAAGACACGCCCAAGCGGCTAGTGCAACGAGTAGACTCAACAGCAAATGGCGAGTGGTGCGCATGAAACCATCTCCTGGATGTTTGGCTCCGAGTACTCCCATAATATCAGTTTGCAGCTCAAGATAGCAGGACCGTATCATCACCCACGCAACGGGTCACGGCCGCGGGTTCAGCTCCATCATCTTCTGGCGGAAGAACCGTCCCTGCACCGTCGGGTTGAAGTCCCAATCCTCGATGAGCTGAGGCGACCACTGCGGGTCGAACACCCAGGCGACCCAGGAGATTCCCCGCTCCTCGAAGAAGTCGATGATCGCCTCGCCGTACGCCTCGTCGGCGATGACGGGGATGTGGGCGTCGGGTAGGTCGGCGGACATGAAGCCGAACTCCGCCGCCATCACCGGGTACCTCTCCGCCATGAAGCCCCAGTCCGCCTGCCACCGCTCCTCCCACGGCTGCGGCCGTTTCTGCGGGTATGGGTGCGTCACGTAAGCCACGCCGGGCGCGTCTATGGGGTTCGCGGCCGGTTCCGTCAGATCGTACGCCCAGTTGAACCCCGCCACCAGCGGGATCCCCCGCGCTTCGTGGGCGCGCATCATGTAGATGATCTCCTCCATGTACCCCTTGAACTCCTCCCAGCTGATCCGTCCCAGCGTGCCATTGAACCGGGTGGGCTCGTTGAACAGCTCGTAAAAGGCGACCACTGGGCGGTTCCCGTAGCGCGCGGCAATGGACTTCCAGAACCGCAGCGTCTCGGTCTTCGTGGTGTTGTACATCGGGTGCTGGAACAACTCCGTGCGCAGGTTGCCGATTGTGTGCCAGTCGATGATCACGTAGAGGGAAGTCTCCTCGGCCCAGCGCAGCCCGTCGTCCAACAGCGCGAGGTATGCCTCCTCACCCCGCTCCCGCCACGACGCCGGATGCACCGGCAGGCGCACGACATTCGCGTTCCACCGGGTCCGGGCCTCCTCGAACAATGCGCGGTTCCACTGACCATCACGCTCCAGCTTATCGGGATCGGAGAAAGAGAAACCGCGAAACATCACGGCCTCTCCCCCCGGCCCGACGAAACGGTTGGCCTCCACGCCGATGAGTGGAAGGGAAGTAGGGCTGTCCTGCGCGGTTGCTAGGGTGGGGGCGAGTGCGGCAGAGACGAGCGCCGCTGATGTGAAGATGGCGGCGCGTGCGGGAGGTGTGTACATCTGACATCGTTGTGCCATTGTAGCTCACAATTCAGAGGTCGAGGGTCAGCGCCGACGAAGACGCCGCAATCGTACTGGCCCGGCTCGCCGAGCACAAGCGGGTGGGGGGTGTGCTGCAGCCGCCACGCCGGCCTCACTCCGCTCCGTAACAAACCCCACCACCATGACTGGAGAATCGCCCTGCCTTTCATGGAATCAACGCCCCATGCAGTTCGTTCCATTGCCCGTCGGTATAGGCTCCGAAACCGGCGTCGAATTCCCAATAGGCCCAGGAAAAACCGCGTATCTCGGCTTCTCTGGTCACGAATGCCGTCCAGGCGATGCGGTCGTCCAATGCAGCGCGGGAGTAGACTCCGAATTCTCCCATGAAGACCGTGATGTTGTGCTGCGAGGCCCATTCAGCGACGGTATCGAAGTCACTCTGCACTGAGGCGCTATCCTGACTCGTGCCCCAGGTCGTGCCCAGCCAGTCGTCGGAACCGGAGACCCATTCGGCACCCTGATGAGTGAACTGAAAGGGATTGTAGTAATGAAAGGTGAAGATCAAACGATTGTCGTCCGGCAGTCGCAGACGATCCATCGCACCGATACCGCCCCACTCCCCCGTGCCGAGCATGACGTAGCGATCCGGATTGCTCTGGCGAATCACGGCCAAGGCGTCTATTAGAAGCTCATTCCACAACTCTGGCGTCAGGTCGGTGTTCGGCTCGTTCAGCACCTCGAATACCAAGGAATCAGTATAGTCTCGAAAGTGCGTGGCGATCTGTTGCCACAGGGCCAGAAAACGATCGCGCTGTCCATGAGGATCGCTGAAGATCTCTTCGTAGTGATGCATGTTCAGCACCACCATCAATCCGACCGACAATGCCTGATCCACGACCCAGGTCACGCGATCCAGAAACGCTGCGTCAATCGTATACGGTTGGGATGTGGTGGCATGGGCGTTCCAGCGGGTCGGAATGCGTACCGTGGCAAAGCCTCCCTGCTTGATGCTCGTCAGCATCCAGGCTTCGACAGGTACGCCCCACTCGCCTTCCGAGGGCGCCTCCAGCTTGTTGCCCAGATTGATGCCACGCCCCAAGTGCAACGTTGCCGCATTGTTGTCCGACGCCAGTCCCGAATCCGAACCACAACTGATGCCGACGATGGTCAGCAGGCCAACCGCAACCAATGAAGAGAGTGTTTGCATGGTTTGCTTCCGGATTAACAGTCTGCATTCCCCCGTTCCACGAGCTCCTCTGAGCTGCTCACTCCTGCGTTTCACAGCCATGCCGCCCCCCGCACGCCGCTCGAGTCACCGTGCTCGTTCAGCAGTATTTGCGTGGTCACTTCGTCCGTGAAGACATGTGGCTGAATCGCTATCTGCGCTCTGGCGGCGAGGTCGGGGAGCTGCGACATACCGCCACCCAGAACCACCACGTTCGGGTCCAGAACGTTGATCACCGTGGCGAGGGCTCGCCCCAATCGCTCGACGTACCGCTCGAGAGTCGCCAAAGCCGGTTTGTCTCCGCCGTCTGCCCTGGCCACGATCTCGTGTGTGGTGAGCACGACACCGGTAGCGGTTTCGTGATCACGCCGCATCCCCGGCCCTGACAAGAACGTCTCGATACATGCGTGCCTGCCGCAGTAGCACTCGGGGCCCGGTCGCTCCCGATCGGTCAGGCGGGGCAAGGCATTGTGGCCCCACTCACCACAGATCTTCTGTGCTCCAGCGAGCACCTGCTTGTCCACGATGATCCCACCGCCCACACCGGTGCCGAGGATAACACCGAAGACGATCTTCGCGCCTTTGCCCGCGCCATCGATTGCCTCCGATAGTGCAAAGCAGTTGGCGTCGTTCATCAGGCGAACGGGACGCCCCAGCAGGTCCTCGAGATCTTTGTCGAGTGGGTGTCCGATCAGCCAGGTCGAGTTGGCATTCTTCACCAGGCCGGTGACGGGTGAGATCGTTCCAGGAATGCCGATTCCCACTCTCCCGCGGTCACCTGTGTGGTCGTCGGCCGTCTCGATGAGCGTCTTGATCGCCCGGAGGGACCCGCCGTAGTCCCTGGGTGTCTCGACACGTTTTCTGAATAGCTCGGCGCCCGCCTTGTCGAGCGCAATCACCTCGATCTTGGTACCGCCAAGATCGAGGCCTACCCTGGTCTGGCCGTCACGCTTGCTCGCAGTCAATGGCTTGCCGTGATCCTCACGAGGTCAAAGGAACGCATCGATGGATCGGTCGCCTCCTACCGGTAGGTGTTAGCGATCTGTGCCAGGGTGAGATTGCCATCCAAGAATCGCGTGTAGCCTGTGCCGTAGAGCCAGTCTTGGAAGAAGCGGTCGAGATTCAGGGGCGCGACGCCGTTGGCGCGCGCGACGAAATCGGCCGTTGAAGCTCCAGCAACATGGTGCTCCTGGTAGAAACCGCCCACCAGGGTGTTGAGGCCGTCTTGCCCAATGAGGTAATAGAGGACTCCGAACATCAGCATGCCCACCCTATAGCTGAGGTCGGTGACGTCTTCCATCCCGTACTCTATCGGTGGGATTTCACCGAGCCGAGGTTCGTTCTCGAACCGCGTCCTGAGGCGGCCACGCATCCGCCCGGCCAATCCCTCCACCGCGCTGAGGCTCTGGTCTCCCGCGAACACATCGACGAGTAACTGTTGGAGGAACATGGCCAAGCCCTCATCCCAGCGAGGACTGGGCCTATCGCTGAGCTCGACGTTCCAAAGGTGGCTGGCCTCATGGTAGAGTTGTGTCAGCTCATCGGGGTTCTGGAAGGCCGCGGCCTGCAGCATGATGTTGGTTGCGGTGGCCTGGGACCCATAGCCGGTAGGTACCTCGATGATCGCGTAGCCGCCGAAACCGTGCAGCGGGCCGAACCACTCGGTGTACTGGTCCATCGCTCGCAAAAACCCACCCGCAACCGTCTCAGCCCGTACCCGGTCCTCCGCGAAGTAGAAGAGCTTGAGGCCGTCTCTCTCCATGATCTCGTAGGGGGCGATCGCGATGTCGATGCGCCAGGAGGGTTTGATGCTGCGGTAGTGGTATGTGGCTTTCCCACTTTCCCGCTCGACCCCCAGGAGTTCACCGCTATGTGCCACGACCAGAGTATCCGGCACGGTGACCCGCAGCTCGACATCGAAGTCCTGCAGTCCAGCCAACGTGGTGGCCCGCCAGGAGGGGTAGCCTACCACGGGGTACGACTTGGTCTCCTCGCGCACGGCGGTGTACACGGGATCGATGTGATCCTGCACGTAACGCATTGCTTCGGTATACCCGTACAGGTAGCCCTCCCATGCGATCGAGAGTGTGGTCTCCTCACCGGAGCCGAATGACGGCATCTCGACCTCCACATGGTTCACTTGCAGCTGTTCCCAGTCCTCGAAGGGAACGATCTGCTGGGTAAAGCGCAGCGGAGTGCCGTCGAGGGCCGTGAGATCGGTGACCTTCATCATCCTGTAGAGCAACAGTGGTACGTGATTGACCGAATGGTCCGACGTGTTGCGCACGGTGAGTCGTCCCGTTCCTATGATCTTGGGCTCCTCGAAATCGACCTCGATCGCGAGATCGTACGCTACGGGTGCGACCTCGACGGTCCGCTCGGTGAAGGGGACTCGATCGGGTGCCGCCGAGCAGCCTACGAGCAACAGGAAGGGCAATACACTTGCTGCGTCAATTGTATGGTTCATGCGAGTGCCTTTGCGTGGGCGTGTGTCCGCGTCTGCCGGTGCGCGTTCAACACGAGTCCAAGATAGAGGACCGCACCGAGACTCCACCAGGTTCAGAATCCCGCTCAAGGGCCATAGAGCCCGCACTCCAAGCCAAATCAACCGTCTCAGCTTTCTTCTATATTATATAAGGCTCTAGCCGTTTGACTCCTCGCGGCCTATCGTAAGGCAGCCCAAGCCGAGGTTTTCTCCAAACCGATCTGTTGGGCTAGCTCGAGACCGCATTTGCCGACCGCAACACAGGAGCAACTATGACATCGCGACGCCAATTCGTGCGTGACTCCAGCATGGTATTAGGGGCAACGATGGTCCCCGGTGTCCTGCGGGCCCGGGTCGGGAGGGTCGCTCCCAGCGACCAGGTCCGCGTCGGCCTGATCGGCTGCAACGGAATGGGATTCCACAACCTGGGTTCCATCCTCAAGGTCCCCGAGGTCGAGTGCGCGGCGCTGTGCGACGTAGATGACTCGGTGCTGAACCGACGAGCCGCAGAGGTAGAGAGCAACACCGGAGTCAAGCCGACTCTCTACTCCGACTTCCGCGGCCTGCTCGAAGATCCGGACATCGATGCGGTTATCATCGGGACTCCGGATCATTGGCACTGCCTCATTATGTGCATGGCGTGCGAGGCGGGTAAAGACGTGTACGTGGAAAAGCCGCTCGCCAATTCGATCGGCGAGTGCGGTCTGATGGTCGCTGCCGCCGAGCGATATGGCACAGTCGTCCAGGCCGGGCAATGGCAGCGCAGCGGATCGCATTGGAGCGACGCGGCCGCGTATGTGCAGTCAGGTGAGATCGGCCGCATCCGCCTCGTCAAGGCGTGGGCGTACCAGGGATGGATGAAGGCGATACCGGTCAAGCCGGATGGTCCGGCGCCGCAAGGTGTCGACTACGATCTGTGGCTCGGGCCGGCCCCAGAGCGCCCGTTCAACCCGAACCGCTTCCACTTCAATTTCCGCTGGTTCTGGGATTATGCAGGGGGGCTCATGACCGACTGGGGCGTGCACATGATCGACATGGTGCACTACGCCATGGGCGACGAGGGCCCGAAAGGCGTAGCGGCGAACGGAGGGAAGTTCGCCTACCCCGAGGATGCCTCCGAGACACCGGACACGCTGCAGGCCACCTTCGAGTTCGACGACTATTCGATGCTGTGGGAACACGCGACCGGGATCGATCTAGGACCGTACGGCCGCAACCACGGTGTTGCGTTCATCGGGAACCGAGGCACGCTGGTGGCAGACCGCGAGAAGTGGGAGGTCATCCCCGAGACCGAGAACGTCGGGGGCAAGCCTTCATACCTGACCGCGTCGATGCCCGTCCAGCAACGACACGATGACGGCGGGCTCGATGCCCATATGGTGAACTTCATCGAGTGCATCAAGACCCGCGAGCAGCCGAAGTGCAACACCGCGGTCGCCGCGCGCGCGGCCGTAACTGCCCACCTCGGCAACATCGCGTTCAAGACTGGACGTCGGTTGACCTGGGACGACGCCACGCAATCGTTCCCCGACGATGCAGAAGCGAGTTCACTGCTCTGGCCCGAGTATCGTTCACCCTGGACACTTCCGTCGGTATGAGTACCCAGAGAGTGGGCTTCGGAGTGCTCCTCGCCGTCGTTGCGGCCTGCGGTGTTGGCTGCGGCGGCTCGCAGGAGACGGCAGACGCCGATGCGGTGCTGACTTCACGGGAAGACAGCATACGAGCTTCAGAACAAACAGAGGTATGGGAACCCGTGCCGGCGGTGGTCACACCTGGCCACTCAGGCGCGTTTCCGTCGGACGCGATCGTACTGTTCGACGGCAGCGACCTGTCAGAATGGGCTGCGGAGGAAGGCGGCGATGCCGGATGGCGGGTTGAGGATGGTGCTATGACGGTCGTGCCCGGGTCCGGTAGCATCGTGACGCGCCGGGGGTTCGGCGACATACAACTCCACATCGAATGGCGCTCGCCGGCAGAGATCAGGGGCGAAGGCCAGGGCCGCGGTAACAGCGGCGTTTACTTCATGGAGCTCTACGAGATCCAGGTGCTCGACTCCTTCGACAACGGCACCTACTCCAACGGCCAAGCGGGTGCGATCTACAAACAACACGTCCCGCTGGTGAACGCTAGTCGTGGACCTGGCGAATGGCAGAGCTATGACATCGTGTTTGTGGCACCGCGCTTCGATGCTGGTGGGGCACTTGTGAGTCCAGCCTACATGACGGCCTTCCACAACGGCGTGTTGATCCAGAACCACGCCGAGCTCCGCGGCCCCACGGAGTGGATCGGCGTGCCGGAGTACGAGGTGCACGCCGACCGGCTGCCGTTGCTGTTACAGGATCACGGTAATCCGGTGAGCTATAGGAACATCTGGGTAAGGGAACTTCCCTGAAATCCGTAATCGATGCGGCGACGTTTTTTGGGGTCGGCTGGGGGAAGCGTAGCGGCGCGTAAGAGCATCCGCTCCCCGCTCCTGCTCCCCGCTCCCCCTATCTGTCGCTACCGCTGTTCCAGGTGCGCGTTGATCTGAATCTCATCCGCAAACAGCCAAGCCAATCCACCGGCGCCACCGTGCCACTCGGGCAGTGCGCCGATGTTCTTGGCCACCACCCGTACGTAACGCCCGGTCTTGCCACTCAGCTCGGTTGAGACGCTTCGGGTGGTTGCTCTTTGATACTCCTCCGGTACCGCGATTGTGAACGTTGCCACTGTCTCGAAGATTCGGTCATCACCAGCGATCGCGAACGTCACCTCACGCGGCAGGAAGATCCAACTGCCGGTGGCCTCGAGGAAGCCAGCCCTGATGCTGTTGATCTCCGTCATGCTGCCGAGGTCGATGACAGCATCGAGGTCCTTACCCTCAAACCCCTGCCAGGTCCCATCGCCCGCGTTGGTTGAACCCCATCGGTCATCCGTCAGCGCGTTGGCTCCGCCGCCCTCGTACTGCTCGGCCGGTGGCATGGCGAGTGTTACCGGACGGCCCGCGCCGTCGTGTGACACGGTACGTGCCACCAGTTCGACCAGCTCGGCTCGAACAGCTTCGGCCTTTTCAGCCAACTCCGGATCGTGGAGCAGTGGTTCGACCATTCCGAAGATCCAGACGTCGTCACGACCAGCCAGACCGTCGAGTACCAGTCCCTTCTCTTCACTACTTTGGGCCAGTTCGAGTAGCTGACTGAAGAGATGCTGGTCTTCGTCCGATGAGCGTTCGTTTGACAGTCTCATCAGGTTGAGGACCCCCGCGATCGCCGCCTTTCGCTCACCATCGGAGTTGGTGCTCGCGGCTAGCCGGAGCAGCGGATCAAGTGGGCTGGTATCGGGCCAATTCCCCAGTATCCTGGTGAACGAAATACGATTTGGCTCCGATCCAAGTTCGAGAGCCTCGATAAGCCGATCTTGACCTCGCACCCGATCCGCCATCCGCTCAGCAACCACTACGATCGCTTCCTCCAGAGCGAGCCTGTCCTCTTCAGTCTCGCTGCGCTCGAGCAAGGCGATCAACTCAGGTAAGCGGTTGTCCTCCGCCAATCCAGCCAGGGCAGCGATCGAAGCCTGACGCACAGCTTGGTTCCCATCTTCCGCGTACGTCACGAACGTTGGGACCGCTACTGCGGCATACCGGGCTGCTAGGACGTCGACCATCACAGCGCGACCGTCGTTTTGGTATTCACTTGCGGCCAAGATGATCTGGTCGTCGACGCCGTCACCCCATAGATGAACCAGACTCGCACGAGCAGGCATGGAGTCGCCCTGTGCAACGGCAATTGTGGTTAGAAGCGGCACGTGCGATGCATCGCCCAGGTCACCCAGGGCAACGATCGCGGCGGCGCGGACCGCTCCCGTCTCGCGTTCCACCAGGTCGGTAACGATTTGTGTCGCCCCAACCACACCCGCGGAACCCAGCGCCGAGACCGCAAGGACCTGTGCGCTCGCAGGGAACGAAGCCGACTGCTCGGCCACGGGCATCAAGTCAGCCACGTCCTTGAGTTCGACCATGAACCGCGCACCGGCGTGCTGCAACGCTGGCTCATCACTCTTCAGCAAAGCGAGCAACGATGGTACGGCGTCGGCCTGCTGCATGCGCACTAATCCACGCCATGCTGCGACTCTCACTGCGGCCGGGAACTCATCCGCAGTCATCCCCTGATAGATCTCGCGTGCGTCGTCCGTCGCGCCCGCGAGCACCATGCCGTCGGCACAGCGGAGTAGTGCGTCCTGTCTGAGAAGCTCGAGTGCGCTGGGGAGTTCGAGGGCGATGAGCGCCTCACGCGCCTCGACGCCGCCGATCTCGCCGAGGGCAACAACGATGGCCTCGGTCAGCTCGATGTCGGCAGTATCGACCAATCCCATGAGGTCGCCGACGGCGTCACGGTCACCTCTCTGTCCGATGGTGCCGATCACTCCGATCAGCGCCGGGCCCGCGAGCTGATCGAGCGATTCCCGCAAGACTCTGTCGACTTCCGGTGACTCCATTCCTTGCATCGCGAAGCGTGCGTCATCGGTCAGCTGCTCGTCGAGCAGCATGCGGGACAGGTACGGCACCGAACGCTCGGACCCGACGCGGCGCAGCATGCGACAGACGAATTGCTTCGCACTGTACGTGCTGGCGGGATTCTCCAGTATCTCGATTAGCCGGTCTTCGATTGCACCGTAATCGCCGGGCGCTGTGTTACGGATGATGTCCTCGATGGCCGCCTGCGCCAAGCGACTCGATCCGAAATCCTGCTGAACGATCGCCGCGAACGGATCTTCGATTGCGCCAGGGTCGGTGGTCAGAGCGGGCGACGGTGTACCCGCCAGCGTATTGCTCGGCGCATCATCCGCGTCGAGGTCGCCCAGTGCGTATTGGATCCCGGCGAGGTAATGCGCGAGCACGGCCTTGTTGGCCAAGACCTCCAGATTGTGACCCAACGAGCAATAGAACACGCGGCCAGCACCGAACGGTTTGATCCAGGAGATGGCGAAGTCGCCGTCGTCCCGGTTGATGCCCTCCACCTGATGGTTGCGCATGTTCGACATGTCGAGGCTGAGCAGGACACGATGTGTATCGCGCGAGTAGGGACCCTTTACCTGATAGATCTCGTCATTGATAAGGAATGCGTTCCCCTCGAACGATCCATTCAATGGATGGTTCGGCTCGTCGAGCTTCACCGCCCACGTGCCACCTGCGTGCCATGGGTGTCCGTCGAACAGACCGCCCATCATCTCGGCCGCCTCGGGCCAGTTGTAGAAGTTGTCGCTTGCGGCGTGGATGCCGATCACACCTTTGCCGCCACGCAGGAACTCCAGCAGCGCGCGGCGATGCTCGGGATCGTCGAACGTTAGTTGCGTTGTGTTGTTGAACAACACGGCATCGAACCGTGCTAGATTCGCGGCGTCGAACACCGCCATATCACGCGAGACGGTCACCTCGAACGCACCGGTCTTCTCACCTATGTACTGCAGGGCGACCTCGGTCGGGCCTATTGACTGGTGTTGGAAGCCCTTGCTGAGTGAAAACACCAGGACGCGGCGTTCTGCCTGGGGTTGCACGATCGCTTGCGCTGGGGCCGCTTCCCATATGTCCGCGTGTTCCCTTTGGGAGGCGAGTGGCGTGGTGCCAGCGACTGTGACGAGCGCGGCCAACGTTATACTTGCGACGCCGAGGATCGTGTTGTCTTGCCGTGCGCAGTTGCGCTTGTTGATCAGTCCAGACATCAGAGCACCCACGGTTTGCGGTACGAGCGTCCGAGCAGCGCGGCAGCGCCCGGATCGTCCAGTATCGTTTCAGTTGTCGGGTCCCACCGAATGGTGCGCCCGGTGAGCATGGCGATCTCGCCCAGATGACCCACGCTGACCGAACGGCAGGCCGTTTCGACAGGTGTTATCGTCTCACGGCGACTCCTCACACAGTCGAGGAAGTTCTGGAAGTGGTCGGAACTGCGGTACAAGCGTTTGTCACCCGGTCCGATCTCCTCGTATCTGAGCCACGCGGGATTGGAGGCCCATAGACCACCGCGGTTGACATGGATCCAACCATCGTCACCGTGCCACTTGGCGCCCATGAAGCCGATCTCCGAGGTGCTGCCGACTTCGATGGTAACATCCCCCTCGTACTTGCAGCTGAAGCGGTAGTCGGTCGGGGCGTCCCACAGTCCTTCGGGCGGGTACGTGCCTTTGCCCGAGACCTCGTACGGTCCCGTGCGATCGAAATCGAGGCCCCAGTGGGCGATGTCGATGTGATGGCCGGCCCAGTCGGTGAGCTGACCGCCGGAGTAATCCATTATCCAACGCCAGTCCCAGTGGCAGCGGTTGCCGCCGAACTCGCAGTACTCCCGCCATGGCGCAGGGCCGAGCCAGAAATCCCAGTCGAGTGCCTCAGGGACAGGGAGTGGCTGTTTCACTCCGGTGCTGTTTCCGCTCGGGAGACCGACCTCCACGAACCGGACCTTTCCGATACGACCGTTGCGGACCAGCTCGCAGGCGTGGTGGAAATGACGCACCGATCGCTGCCAACTGCCGGTCTGCCAGATACGGCCGTAACGATGGACCGCGTCGCAGATCGCCCGGCTCTCCCTGATCGATCGCGCGAGCGGTTTCTCGCCAAAGATGTCGAGACCGGCACGGGCAGCCATGATGGCCGGGATAGCGTGCCACTGATCGGGCAGGGCCAGCGAGACTGCATCCAGGTCCTCCCGGATGATGAGCTCGCGGAAGTCGGTATAGGTGCGGCAGTCGCTGTTACCGTAGACGGTGTCCACCGCCTGCTTCGCCCGCTCAAGATGGTCCCGGTCGACATCGCACACGGCCACTATCTGGGCCTCATCCTTGTCCAGGAAGCCGTGCATGTTCCCGCTACCCTGTGAGCCGACGCCGATACAACCGATCACTATCCGGTTGCCGGCTGCGGGACGGCGCGCATGTCCCAGGGCTGATGCGGGGATGATGGACGGGAAGGCGGATACCATGCCGGCGGCTGAAGCCTGCCGCACGAAAGTACGTCGGCTGATGCGCGATCGGTCAGCCATTGTGAGCCTCCGTTTTAGGACTACTGGTCGAACGCCTCGTCGAACACGCGATCGGACTTCTCGAAGTCGATGCCACGCACGAAGTCACAGGCTTCCTTGGCACCGTGTTCGCGGTTCATGGCCGCATCTTCCCATTCGACTGAGAGGGGCCCCTTGTACCCGAGGACGTTCAACTGACGAATGATCTCCTCGAAGTCGACACCACCGCGGCCCACGCTTCTGAAATCCCAGCCGCGGCCCGGTGAGCCGAAATTCAGGTGCGACGCGAGGATTCCGCTCTCACCGTCGAGCGTGATGGCCGCATCTTTCATGTGCACGTGGTAGATCTTCTTGGGAAACGCCTGCAGGAATCTGACAGGCTCCACCATCTGCCAGTGGAAGTGACTGGGATCGAAGTTGAATCCGAATGCCTTTCTGCTCTTGACAGCGGCCAACGCACGACGCGCCGTGTGAATGTCAAACGCGATCTCCGTGGGGTGAACCTCGAGCGCGAACTTGACACCGCACTCGTCGAACACATCGAGTATCGGATTCCACAACTTTGCGAACTGCTTGAATCCGTCAGCGATCATCTTGTCGCTCACCGGCGGGAAGCTGTACAGCATGTGCCAGATCGATGAGCCGGTGAAACCGTTGACCACCTTGACGCCGACGTTCTTCGCCGCCTGGGCCGTCAGCTTCATCTCCTTGATTGCCCACTTGCGCTTCTTCTCGGCGTCGCCGTGACAATCTTCCGGCGCGAACATGTCCGATCGCGAGTCATCATTGGGATCACACACGAGCTGGCCGGCCAAGTGATTGCTGATGGCCCAGCACTTGAGACCGTAATCTGCCAGCATCGCCTTGCGACTCTTGGCGTACTTCTTGTCTTTCGCCGCCTTCTCGACTGCGACATGATCTCCCCAGCATGCCAGCTCGAGCCCGTCATAGCCCCACGCTGATGCCTTTTTGCACAGCTCCTCGAGCGGAAGATCGGCCCACTGGCCCGTGAAAAGTGTGACTGGTCTAGCCATGATTTCTCCTCACATTCTTACCCATTTGGCGCCTCTGCCTGATGAACTCACGACCGCTCTGATGAACCGCATTCCGCGAACCCGCATTCCGCGAACGCCGTCCGCGACGCCCGGGAAGTCCAGGGCCAGTGGATCGGCTCTCTTGCGCTCCATCCTGGCGCGGACGGTGTCGGCAAAGTTGCAGTAGTTGTTGGCGAAAGCTTCCAGAAAAGCCTCCGGATGACCGAAAGGCAGTCTCGTTGCCCGACCTGCCGCGGGACTCTTTTCCGCAACGTAGTCGTTACCGCGCTTCCACACCTCCTGTGGCGCGTCGATCCGGTTCACATAGAGGTAGTTGGGATGTTCCTGGTGCCATTCGACACTCCCATCCTCCCCGTATATCCATACGGCCAGGTTGTTCTCCTCGCCGATCGATACCTGGCTGGCATGCAGGATTCCCTTGGCCCCTTTGTTGAAGCGCAGCAGGCAGTTGCCATCGTCGTCGAGCCGGCGACCCTTGACGAAGGTCGTCAGGTCGGCACAGATCTGTTGCACCTTCAGTCCCGAGATATACTCGGCAAGATGGCAGGCATGCGTGCCGATGTCGCCCATGCAGCCAGCAGCTCCGCTCTGCTTTGGATCGGTGCGCCATGAAGCCTGCTGCTGACCTTCACGCTCTATTGGTCTGATCAGCCAGCCTTGCGGGTACTGCACGACGATCTTGAGAATCTTGCCCAAATCACCCTGCTTGACCATGTCCCTGGCGAGCTTGACCATGGGGTAGCCGGGGTAGTTGTGCATGAGTCCAAAGATCTTCCTGCTTCGCTTGACGATCTTCTCCAGTGCAACTGCTTCTCTTACGTCCATCGTCATTGGCTTTTCGCACATGACGTGAAAACCGGCTGCAAGAAACGCCTTGGCAATGGGGAAGTGCCAGTTATTGGGAACGGTAACCGCAACGAAATCGATGCGCCTGTCTTCAGGGAGCTCGAGTTCCCGCTCGATCATGGTTTCGTAGTCGGAATAGGCCCGTTTGGAATCGATACCCTGCTCGCGCCCCATCTGCTTGCTCTTGCGTGGATTGATATCGAATGCTCCGGCCACGAGTTCAATCCCGCCATCCATACGCGCAGCCTTGCGATGGACTTCACCGATGAATGCTCCCGGTCCGCCGCCAACCATTCCCATTCTCAATCTTCTATTCACGGTCACGCACCTTTCAGCTTGGGTGTGTCACGTTCGCACGCCGTTGTCCTCACATACTTGTAACTATCCCGATATCTGGACCAAGGCAAGGATGCCCGATCGGCTGCAGCGCCTTGTTAACCGGCCGCCCGATCATTCGCGACCATTGCGCCGATCCATTCCCGCGCCTCGTCTAAGGAGCCGAGCACGCGCGTCGCTGCGCGAGCGGCTTCCTCCGAAGGTGGTTTCAAGTCTGGTATGCATAGCGTCACCATGCCGGCCGCACTCGCCGCAAGAACGCCTACGTCCGAGTCCTCGAGAGCAACGCATTCGACCGGGTCGCACCCCAGCCGTCTTGCCGCCTCGAGGTAGATGTCTGGGGCGGGCTTACCCCGCGCGACTTGGTCACCCGAAACGAGCGCGTCGAAGCGACCTGCGACACCGGCGCTCCGCAGACTGAATGCAGCGTAGTCGGCATCGCTCGAGGTCGCGACGGCACTCAAGAGGGCTTCATCCTCCACGAATGAGAGAAACGCGAGGAGTCCTGCCTTGCTGGAGACGCCTCGAAGCTGCACCGAGAGCCGCCACAATTCCTGCCACCGCGTCCGGAAGCGTGACATCGGAAATCGCGGCCCGAAACGGCGCATCAGCTCGTGCTCACAGGCCTCGTTCGGGCGACCCGTGAGCCTTGAGTACGACTGATCATCCAGATCGAATCCCAGCTCTGCGGACGCCTGCTGCCACGCAGCCTTATACAGGGGCTCCGTATCAAGCATGAGACCGTCCATATCGAGAACGACCGCGCTGATCCCCATCTCAGTTTGAGGACTCAGTTCTTGTCTGACTAACAACTTGGCGCATGGACTGCAGGCGTATTCTCAAATGCTGCATCACCACATCGGCGTTCAGGTATCACACATCGCGCACAACTCAACAGGCTCCGGCCCGATCATCGTGCTGACAGCCTTTGAAGGAATTCTCGGTCGTGGCAATCCGCGCAGACAACGAAATGGATGTTGTTCGGGCTGCTCGGGTCATTATACGTGGTTTCCATTGTCTCTACGTCCAGACCACAGTTGGATAGCTGTGGATGGCAGTCGGCACACGAAGCCCTTGCATCGTTGGAGTGGCTGGCGTGGCATGCGCCGCAACTCAAACCCTCATGGACGCCTCTCGGCGTTCGATCGTCACTGCTACCCGCTTGGCGAAAAGCGTTAGGGGCGTGACACTGAATACAGACACGCTGGCGTACGTCCGTGGCCACCTGAACACTGGCTTCATCGTGAGAAAGGCGCAGCGCCGGCAGTTCTGAAGCTTCAAAGTGCATCCGTTCGTAGCGATCATAAAAGCCGACTTTGGCAGTGCGCGACTCGCGGTTGGCAGCGATGGTCGCCGGATCGGCGTAATCTGGCCGAACGGCGGGCAATCCTTCAGCGTGAATGTGATGGCACGTCATGCAGGGAATCGTTGGAACAGATGCGATCTCTGCGTCGACGAGTCGCCACGGTCCTCGGACATTCACCGGGGTAACCACGTCCGAGATGGTTCCTTCGAAGAACATGCCATGACAGCGGAAACAGGATTCGCTGAGCTGCTCTTCCTTGTTGTGCTTTTCATCCAGAAAGATGTCGGCGTACGTGGGCGAATGCCCACTGCTCAGCCAGTTGGCATATTCGCGTGCGTGGCATTCACGACATCGTTGCATGGCCTCGATCACCTGTTGTTCGTTCAATCGGATCTCTTCATCCGGTCGACGGCCGAAATGCGCAAAGAATTCCCGTCCCTTCTCTTTCATGCTGTGCAGACCGGAACTCAAGGCCGTACCATGGCATTCCGCACATTCGATATCCCTATGCGACGATTGGGCCCAAACCTCATGTGCGCTCTCGATTTCATGGCAGGAAGCACACGTCCTATCTGGCGCCGCCGCGTGCCAATAGATGGCGACACCGCCAAATCCTGCGAGGGTGCAGGCGAGCAGGATGATACTTCCCGTGATCAGATGTCGCTTCTTCATT
>JBDGXD010000060.1:0-18810 GCA_039584755.1 Gemmatimonadota bacterium | reverse complement strand
TCACGCTGGGTGGCGTCCCCTGGCGTCATTGATTCCGGGCATAAAGCATGCGCAAGCTCCGTATCGATATCGTTCGCCACTTGGGAACTTGGATGATGAGGCGTACCTCGATGCACTCGCGCAAGATCTCGAAGAGACGATACTCACAACAACGAATGGCAAGCCCGCAGCGTTCATGGCCGAGACTATCCAAGGAGTGGCTGGATATGTCGTTCCCCCGCCCGGGTACTTCCAGCGCATGCGCGAGATCATCCACTCTTACGGTGGTTTGTTCATCTGCGATGAGGTGCAAACTGGCTTCGGTCGTACCGGCGGTCATTGGTTCGGAGTCGAGCACTGGGATGCAGAGCCTGACATCATGGTCATGGCCAAGGGAATCGCCAGTGGGTTTCCGGTCGGTGCAACGATTACTCGCCCCGCCATAGCAGAAGCTTGGACTGCCAAGACCATCTCCACGTTTGGCGGCAATCCGATATCGATGGCCGCTGCCGACATTACGCTAGAAGTCATGGCGCGCGAGGATACGCCGGGTATTTCGGCAGCCCGTGGGGCCCAACTGCGCCAGGGACTCGAGGATTTTCAAGCCCAATATGAATGGATCGGCGATGTGAGGGGGATGGGCTTGATGCAGGCGCTGGAACTTGTCGAGGACCGAGGCACCAAAGAACCCAGTTCTGGAAAGACAAAGGCGGTGCTCGAGGCGACCAAGGAGGAACGGTTGCTCGTGGGAGTTGGCGGTCTACACGGCAATGTGATTCGTCTAGGACCGTCGATGCTGGTGACCGAAACTCAGGTGCAGGATGCTCTGCGTCGGTTGGGTCGCGCCTTGCACACCGTGAATGAAAGTGGGTGACAAAGAGTGATTGCCGGCCTTCCCTGGACTGCCTGGGTCTTGCTGCTTGCCGCAGTTGGGCCCGGACTAACTCTCACCACGTTCTTCTACCTCAAACGCCACACTTCGCGGGACCACAGTTGAGATGACGTCGGCAGCGATTATCGCCGTACTGGTAGTCTACGGAATCGTGCTGCTCACGATTGGCTTCTGGGCCAGTCGAGGCTCCGGGAGCGTAGCGGGCTACTACGTGGCGGGCAAGAAGCTACCTTCGTGGGTCATCGCGTTCAGTTCGAATACTACCGGCGAAAGTGCGTGGCTGCTGCTGGGCCTCACTGGGATGGGGTATCTGGTCGGCATTCATGCGTTGTGGATTGTGCTGGGCGAAGTCACTGGCGTCGCGCTCGCATGGGTCTTCGTGGGGCTGCGGTTCAAGGAGTACACCGACCGCTACGACTCGATAACTGTGCCCGACTATTTGGAAGTCCGGTTCAAGGACACGCGACATGTCATTCGGCTGGTCAGTGTGGTGATCATCATCAGTATGGTGACAGCCTATACCGCTGCTCAGCTCACGGCATCGGGCAAAGCGTTCGGCTCATTCCTGGGAACCAGCTACGAAGTGGGGGTACTGATAGGCGTGGGCTTCATCCTGTTCTATACCATTGTTGGCGGGTTCAAGGCTGTGGCGTACAACGATTTGTTGCATGGCGTCCTGATGTTCTGCGGACTGCTCGTGTTACCGATCGTGGGAATCGCAGCAGTCGGTGGTTGGGGTGAACTCACGGCTCAGTTGCGAGCTGTCGATCCACATCTGTTGGAACCGATGGGGCAACTGGGGTGGTCACGTGCAGGGATAGCCAGTGCGATCGGCTTTATGGGGATCGGCTTGGCGTTCCTCGGCGCACCACAACTCCTGACCCGGTTCATATCTGCCAAGAGTCGTAGCGAGATCGTGAATGGCAGTGTGATCGCCGTGATCTGTATTGTCGTATTCGACATCGGTGCCGTGTTCGCGGGTATGGCAGGTCGTGTAATGTTCGGGGGGCTCGATGATCCCGAGACGATACTACCTATCATGAGCGCCGAGCTGTTTCCGGCGGTGTTCACCGGGATCTTCCTGGTGATTGTGCTGGCCGCAATCATGTCGACCGTTGACTCATTGCTGATACTCGCCTCGTCAGCGGTGGTACGTGACGTGGTGCAGAAGGTGTACAACCCGGAACTCACAGAACGGCAACTCACCACTCTTGGCAGGCTGACGACGGCCGTAGTTGGTGTTGGGGCGCTGGCACTGGCTCTGCCGGAAGTCAGGGTTGTGTTCTGGTTCGTATTGTTCGCATGGTCCGGCATTGCCTCGGCGTTTGCCCCGGTAGTGCTCTGTTCGTTGTTCTGGAGGGGAACGACGCGCGCGGGGGCAATTACCGGGATGATAGCGGGGTTTGTGACGACGGTGTTGTGGGTGTTGTTCTTCAAGCAGTACTTCTACGATCTGTACGAGATGATCCCCGGTTTCGCAGCGGGCTTTGCCGCAACCATCGGAGTCAGTTTGATCACCAAACCGCCGTTGGACGCCAGCGAAGAAATGGATGATGTCCGGCGCACAATTGCGTGAGGAGTTGAACATGCCAAAACAGACCCGATGGTAGTTCGGACGGTAGTGGGCGGAAATACCTTCTACCAAGGCTGAACGCTGCAGAGTACAGGGTACAGGGTACAGGGTAAAGAGTGTAGAGTGCAGAGTGCAGGGTGCAGAGGTCGAAGAGTCAGGAGATTCGGACCATGGGGAGACCGTGTCACTAGGTGTATGTTCCTGACTATTGCACTAGCGCTGCTACTTGTTTCTGGCACCATCCAGGGACAATCACCCCAAGTTGAGCTTGTTGGCCAGCTGCCACCGGTGCTGAACGAAAGCTCCGGTGTAGCCGTGAGCCGACGGAATCCAGGGGTCCTTTGGACCCACAATGATTCGGACAACGATCCAATTCTCTTTGCAGTTGATGTCTCTGGCGAGCTGCTCGGCACGTTTGCTCTCGAGTCTGCCACCGTGCGTGATTGGGAGGATCTGAGCCTGGGCCCTTGTGTTGACGATCGTACATCGCACTGTCTCTACGTGGCTGACACGGGCGACAATACGCGGCAGCAGGCTAGCTATACGATCTATGTCGTTGGGGAACCAGTCGTGTTACCAGGCAGTGGAGTCGACCCAGCCACCATCGGATCTGTGCAACGTCTGGATTTTCACTATCCCGATGGGTCGCACGACGCCGAAGGGCTGGCGGTAGACCCTGGCGGTGACATCTACATCGTGACAAAGGGATGGGGAGGTACCGCGAGGGGGTTTCTCATTCCCCGCGCCGTAGTCGAACGCGCAGTGAGCTCTGGGGCGACCATATCCGCATCTGCTGTGGGCGGTCTTACAATCGAAACGGGGGCAACCCCCTTGTTGGTTACGGGGGCCGCCATATCGCCTTCGGGTACAACTATGGTGGCACGGACATACTTGGGATTTCACTTCTTCGACATGAATCAGGAGAGTGGGGTCGAGGTGCGTGGACAGCCGTGCATGATCGGATACCGCGAGCCACAGGGCGAGGCAGTAGATTTCTTGGACGAAGTGACTCTGGTCCTTACCAGCGAGTCGCTTGCCGGGCGGCCGGGGACGATTCATCGGGTTAGCTGTGAGGGTTAGCTGTTGGAGAGGGGGGGCAGAAGGGGCAGAAGGGGCAGGTGAAGCATCTGTTTTCGATTCCACTCTGATCAGACATGGAGAGACTTCGCATGCTGAGATCGGCTTGTAGGCTCTTGGCTTTGGCCTTGATGGGTGGTGTGGCTGCACCGGCATTGGCGCAGATCGTCCCAACACCGGAATCGGTCCTGGGGTTTAGGCCCGGAGCTGATTTTCATCTGGCATCGTACGATCAGTCGTTGGACTACTTTCAGCGATTGGATGCGGCGAGTGACAGGGTGCAATTGGTTGAGATAGGCCGTACGTCGGAGGACCGAGCCTGGTATCTGGCTCTCATTTCTTCGGCCGACAACTTGGTCAACGTAGAACGCTACCGCGAGGTCGCGCAGCGACTGGCGCACCCAGTTGGTCTTGGTGACGACGAGGCCAGATCTCTCGCCCAAGAAGGCAAGGCGATAGTACACATCGATCAAGGGCTACATGCAACCGAAGTCGCGGCCGCACAACAGGCGATCCAGTTGGCATATGACCTCGTCACAGGTGATTCAGATCCCGAGATTCGGGCGATACTCGACAACGTCATCCTCGTGCTGTGGTTCTCGATAAATCCTGATGGCCAAAACATGGTATCGGAGTGGTACCACTCCAATGTCGGAACGCCCTACGAAGTGTCGTCCATGCCGCGGCTGTATCAGCAGTACATCGGGCATGATAACAACCGTGATGGCTACATGCTCAACATGATCGAGTCGCGCGTCGTAACCAGGGTGGTACGGCACTGGGAACCCCAGATTGTCTACAACCACCACCAGACTGCACCGTTTCCCGCTCGTATCTGGATCCCGCCCTTTGCGGAGCCGATATCGGAGTTCGTGCATCCGCTCATGTGGCGCACTGTCAATCTGATCGGCATGTCCATGGCCCAGGCGCTGGAGGAGCGCGGACAAAGAGGCGCGATGCATATGGGCACGTTCGACAACTGGTATCCTGGATTCATCGATCACGCCAACAACTTTCACAACATCGCCTCTCTCCTTACGGAGACGGGTCTGTATCGCTATGCCACTCCGCATTTCTATACTGTGAGTGATTTCCCTGCGCGCGCGCGCGATCTACGGCCGGGCTCCTTGTACTCTAGTCCGTGGGAGGGTGGCTGGTGGAGGCTGCGTGACGCTGTGGAGTACATGGAGACTGCATCGATCTCGGTGCTGGATTTTGCTGCGAAGTACAAACACGATTTGCTGTACAACCGCTATCAAGCCGGCAGGGATGTCGTGGCGGCGTACAATGTGGGGCCACCCTACGCGTACTTCGTTCCCCAACAACAGCGTGATCCAGTGGCTGCTGTTGAATTGCTACGTCGCTTGGCGTTCAACGGGATTGAGATCCACCAACTGCAAAGCGATGTGCAGCTAGAAGGGCAGAGCTTCCCGGCCGACACTTGGGTTATTCCCATGAACCAGGAGAACGCCAATTTCGTGCGTCAGTTGATGGCCGTGCAGCAATACCCCGATCTGCGCGAATACCCGGAAGGCCCACCCGATCAGCCCTATGACATCTCAGGATGGACTCTGCCCTATCAGATGGATGTCCGTGTCATAGAGGCGGCGATGCCGTTGGCGGATCAGGTTCGGGCAGTGATGGTACCGGTGCAGGGCGACGCCTTGCCGTGGGATGCGGAGGTGGCCGATGCCGCGACTTTCGACTCGCCCCCAGGCGTGGGCTTCAACAGCAACGCGGTGGCCGCCGGGATCGTCCCGCCCGCCGGCCGCGCCACCGGCAGTGGCTCTGCACTCATCGTTGACGCCGCTCAAAACAATTCGTTCCGGGCTGTGAACCGCGCCTGGCGTGCCGGAGGACAGGTCCGATTCCAGCCAGGTACCCCCGGTCAGGACGGTGCTGGTGGCACGAGCGGCAAGTGGGTGATCTCCAATCTGAGCGGGAACGCAATCAACTCGATCGTGAATGACTATGCGCTGCAGGCAGAGCGCGGTAGCGTTGCGGGAACTCTGGTCCGGCAACCGCGAATCGGGTTGTATCGTCCCTGGCGAGCCAGCATGGACGAAGGTTGGACGCGCTGGCTGCTAGAACAGTTCGAGTTCGATTTCACCGGTGTCTACAATCATGACGTTGTCGCGGGGGATCTACGCGACCGCTATGACGTCATACTGATTGCCGATATGTCAGGTTCTCAGGTCACCGACGGATTCGCCAAGGGATCGGTACCGCCACGATACGCCGGCGGTATCGGTAATGAAGGGGTAAGGGCCCTGGACGATTTCGTACGCGACGGCGGGACGCTGGTGACCTGGAACGGCAGCAGCCTGTTCGCCATGGAGGCGTTGCACCTTCCAGTGAAGAACGTGGCCGAGGGAATACCACGTGATGAATTCTTCCTTGCTGGTTCGATCGTCGCAATGACAGTTGATCCTTCACAGCCTGTGATGTCGGGAATGCCAGAGCGCTCCAAGGTATTCGTGGCTCGCAGTCCGGTGTTCACCGTGGAAGAGGAATTCGTAGGATCGGCGCTTGCCAAGTATCAGAAGGAGGGCTCACCTCTCCTGTCGGGCTACCTGCTCGGCGAAGAGCACCTGCAGGGTTTTGCTTCGGCCCTCGACGTACGGCACGGCAACGGTCACGTCGTGCTACTCGGTATGCGACCGCAGTGGCGCGGCCAGCCGTTTGGCAACTTTCGGATCGTATTCAATGCTGCGTTGTACTCCAGTACTGTTGCAGCTGCAGCTCCAGCAAACGATGATTTCTGGACTGCACCGGAGGAGAAAGAAGAAGAAGAGGAAGGGGGTAACTCGGAGAGAGGGCAGGGGAACAGCAGGATCGGTGGAAGATGACGTCGACACTCTTGCGAAATCCTACCTGACTCGAGCGGGACCTCGACCTTCGATCGCTTTGAGGCGCCCCGGGCTACCGCTGTCCGTGGTCACCTGCTCTCGATTCTTCCGTGCCCCACAAACAGCACCCTCATGAACGAATCGCACTTCATGAGAGTACCTGCGAATACAATGGTTTCTCCCGTTCGTTCGCTCAGCGCTTCTTGAGCATCGGCAGGTAGCTGGAGTACGGCCTTCACCAGGTGCGATTCGCCCTCCAACTGGGCGACCGCGAACTCGGCCTTGGTGCCGGGATCGTTGCCGAACACTAGATCAAAGGGATAACAGTCGACTCGCATGAGTTTGCCGGCCCATTGTACTTCCATTCCTTCGTAGTGTTGCTTGAACGTCTCGTTGATCTGGAAGCTGATCTTGCCCGCGCCAAACAGGTTGTGACACACGTCGTGCACGTCTGGGCTGTTCGTTGGCGGAAGTTCGACTCGATTCTCTGGTGGAACCTCAATAGCATCTGGAGTGACTGAGTCCGTCTGTAACAGTTCTTCGATATCCTGCTCGATCCGGTCGAACACATCGGTGGGATCGGTGGATTCTCGTTCCTCGATCTCCATGTGAATCGGTTCCACGGATTCTTTGCCCGAGTCGATCCTGTAAATGTGCGGTTCACTCCGGTCTCGTACCGTGAACACGGCCTCGATATCATCACGCAGGCGTTTGGAACTGGTGTCTGTTCCGGTTCCGATCGGCTCGTCGTTTTGTTGCTCGACCTCGCTCACCATGTTGACCGCGAAGTCAACTAGACGCTTGACGTTGCTCACCAGAGTCCCGGAATTGCCCTCAGCACCCTTGCTGTCCCACTTTACGTTCGAATCGGTGATTTCTGCACCCGAGTGCATTGACAGTATGCGACGCACGTACAGTCTTCGGGCGGGATGGAGGAATCTCTTAGCTTGTGTCGAGTCGTGACTCTTCACCACTACGAAGTCATCGAATTTGGGGTCCCCCACTTCGATGTCCTGACCACCCAAGAATTTCTTGAGACCGGAGAAAGCAGTCTGTTCCTTGAGGCTCAAGCCGAAAGGCAGGGGTTGCGGATATGCAACGTCATAGAGAGTGTATTTGGCTGAGTGATTCCCTTGGGACTTGTTCCGGATCGTAACCTTCACGTGGCACTGCTTGATCTTGCCGTACAGCTCCCGCTTGGTGAATAAGTCTCCCTGGTTGTGCCGGATACGTAATTGCGATGCCGCCTCGTTCCAGGCATCTGAGATCTTGCGCTTGTTGGCCTGAGCAGTGGCGACCGCTATTCCGATACCGATCATGATGACGATTATGAGGAACTCCATCGACCGTGCCTGTTGAGTCCCGGACGAGGTTGCGGTGACCACGAGAATCTACCGCCATGTGATCCGTGACGCCCGTTCTCGCCTCGGTTTTCCCAAAGGCCCTCACTTGGTACGGCATCAGCAGTGCTCATCATCGAGGACTTGAGTAGGGTGGGTGACTGGTGTTCGGTCGGGGCCGGTCGTGGTGTGTGTCTGTCCGGCAGCTCGTAAGTTATTTGGCGACAGGGAGTTAGCTTGACGGCATTGTGTCGGCGAGACTTTGGCTGAGGCCAACACTGGCTACGTCGGGCTGACTCGAGCTCACTAGGGGTTGGAGAGCGTTCGTCCAATTGATCGGGGCGGGTCGTCCGTCGCAGGATCTTCTGTGGCATCCGCCAATTGTGCGCACTGCCAACTGACAAACATCCCACTATATTGGTGTTCATTCAGGCACACAACCAGAATCACGAGGTGTTCATCATGACCTACCGTTCCACAATTAGGACGACGGTCGCAACTGCCGTGCTGGCGGGGGTCGTTGGCTGTGGCGGATACATCAAGCAGGAACAGTACGAGGCTGATCTCTCGCAGTTGCGTGAGGATTTGCAGACTGAGATGGCAGCTGGAGATCAGCAGGTTGACGATAATGCGAGCCGTCAGATGGAAGCACTCGAGTCACGGCTACAATCCTTGCAGAACGACTTGTCATCGCTGTCGTCCGACTTCGACGCGAAGTTGGCACAAATGGAAGGCCGTCTATATGTGGAAATGCCGGTCTTCTTCTCGTTTGACGATGCTGTCATTCGGGACGCTGACAAGCCCGTCCTCGATCAATTTGCGATGGTCATTAGAGAGCACCATCCGAACGTGATCGTGACGGTCGAGGGATTCACGGATCCGGCAGGGGACGAGACCTACAACCAGTGGCTGGGTCAACAGCGGGCGAACGCGGTGCGCGATTACCTGGTGGAGCAGGGCAGGCTCAACTCTGATAACCTGAGAGCGGTGAGCTATGGTGAGGCTGACAACCGACAGGTGCGGCCTGGTGCTTGGGGAGACGACGGGCTAGACAACCGGCGCGTGGCTTTGGTGATCGACTTCGCGGGGTAGGGGGTAGGAAGATGTAGGAGGGGAAGAAGGCGAAGGAGAAAAAGGGGAGGGCTACCACAGCGCCTCCCCTTCTTCCTTCTCTCTGTTCTTCTCTCTTCTTCCCCTCCTTCCCCTCCTAATCTGTAGGGAACTCACCCTCCCCTAGTTCTCCCGGTCGCTACCGCAACCGGAATCCTGATCAGCGACTCCTCCCACTCCAACACCAAGATCACGCTGTCGTCCGATCCCACCTCAGTCCTGAACGTCATCGTCTCCACGTGTCGCTCCGGGCGTTCACGTTGCAGGGCGACCTGGCCTACTTCCTGTTTCCTGACCTTGTAGTCATAGCTTGCAATGTGGCCCCACTGTGTGATGGACCGGTTGACAATGACCACCCACTGATCTTCGCCGGGTCGTGTATACAACGAGTAACTTCCCTTGTCGAGTTCGATTCCAGCGAGCACGATCGGACCGGTTGTATGTATCATCGTCGGTTCGTTGGCCCCCGTGCGCCAGAGCTTCCCGAATGGAACGTCACGGCCACCGATCATCGTCCTTCCGCGCGCCGAAGGACGGCCGTAACAGACCTTGACGGGATGACCGCCCACCTCGAACGTGAGAGAGTCGAGAGGACTAGAGCGACCCTCGGTTACCATGTCCATCACGATACAGGCCGTGTCTGGACCAACCGCCGGGGGCCTGGGCAAGGGCTCCTCCGTAGTCCAGCCAACTAAAGGCAGCATCAGCAGATAGCTGGTTGCAATCACGTAGCCTCCGCATTCATGACGCACCGCACCCGTCCGACCACTCGGGGCCGGGGCTTCCCCGTCTACCTCTATAACCGATCGGACCGGAAAAAGTTTCGCCTGCCTCCCGGCCACCCGGACCCTACCAGATCAGAAGGGGAAGGCGGGGAAGAGGACGAAGCAGAATGACTATGATTCTCCTATCTCCTTCCCCTCCTTCACCCTCTTCCCCTCCTAATCCGGTGTGCGTGGTGCGGGGTGGTCCGGGCACCGATGGAACATCGAGGGTGTTCCTATCGTACAGCACACTAATACGCTTGATCCGTGAGATCGAGCGCAAGCCGTCAGAACAGAGAGAGCGTGGTCCGTGACGAATGGCATGGCAGGAGTCGAGCGACAGTCACACGTGATGGGTTACGCCATTATGTGTAACTCGGTTTACTATTTCGACCTGCCAGTCACAGCTGGAACTCGATGATCATGCCTGATGTACTGCAACGGCTGAACGAGGCCTTGGTCGGGCGATACCGGTTGGAGCGTCAACTGGCCAGAGGGGGCGCGTCGATCGTGTTTGTGACTCATGACCTGAGGCATGATCGACAAGTCGCGCTGAAGGTATTGCGACCGGATATAGCGGCTGCGTTGGGAGCGGAGCGGTTCCTGCGCGAGATCAAGATTGCCGCAAACCTGTCTCACCCGCACATCCTCCCGGTATACGATTCCGGTGAGGCCGCCGGTTTTCTCTACTATGTGATGCCGCTAGTCGAGGGTGAGTCATTGCGGCAGCGTTTGGCGCGCGAGCACGCCCTGCCGGTCACGGAGACTGTACGGCTGCTACACGACGTAGCTGACGCTCTGCAGCACGCACACGAACACGGTGTGGTGCACCGTGACATCAAGCCCGACAATGTGATGCTCTCAGGGCGTCACGCCCTGGTGACAGACTTCGGTGTCGCGAAGGGGCTGAGCGAGGCGACGGTAGCGGGTGAAGCCGACACGCTGGGAGTGGCTTTGGGAACCCCGGCGTATATGGCTCCAGAACAGGCTGCGGCCGATCCATCTATAGACCATCGAGCAGACATCTACTCCCTGGGTGCGCTTAGCTATGAGATGTTGACCGGACGCCCGCCTTTCAGGGGTGACTCGCCGCAGGCGATACTCGCAGCGCACGTTACCGAAGATCCGGTTCCGGTTACGGACGAGCGAATTGGCATTCCGAACGAGCTCGCCTACGTCGTGATGAGGTGTTTGGAGAAGAATCCGTCCGACCGGTGGCAAACTGCGGAGGATTTCATCCAACAGCTAGGGTCCGAAACGACGCCGAGTCGTGGGATGGATCCCGTGCCAACCGTACCTGCACTGGCTCCGTTTTCCATGCCGCCGCGTCGAGTCGGTATCATGACCGCCGCTATTGCCGTAGTCGTGCTGCTGGTGATGGGGTGGTTCTTCAGAGGAACGGAGAATGTGTCAACCGGGCGGCCGATCTTGGTCGTCTTGCCGTTTGAGAATCTGGGGCCCGTTGACGATGAGTACTTTGCCAACGGTGTAACCGATGCCATAACCGCAAGGCTGGCTACGCTTGCTGGGCTCGGGGTCATCTCGCGCACCACCGCGATGCAATATCAGGATAGTGACAAGAACTCGAGGCAGATAGCGAACGAAGTGGGTGCAGACTACGTGCTCGAAGGGACGATCCAGCGCGAGCGTCCGCAAGATCCGGCCAGTAAGGTTCGCATAACACCACAGCTCATCCGCGCATCGGACGACACGCATCTGTGGGCTGACAGCTATGACGAGGACGTGGAGGAAGTCTTCCAGGTACAGTCCGACATTGCGGAACGTGTTGCGCGCGCTATGGATCTCACACTCATACCTGACCTGAGATCATGGGATTCACGGCCCACGGAAAACTGGGAGGCCTATGACTACTACCTCCGCGGGCACGACTATTTGGAAGGCACCCGGGGGTCGGGTGATGCGAACGCGCGCCGAATCGCCGTCGAGATGCTGGATCAGGCTGTTACACTGGATAGCTCGTTCGCTCTGGCATACGCAGATCTATCGCTCGCCCACATGTGGCTATTCCGCTATTACGTGGATCCCAGTGAAGATCGTCTGGCGCTGGCAAAGACGGCCGTTGACCGCGCATTGACGATCGATCCCGATCTGCCAGCGGCCCACATGGCTCTGGGTCACTACTACTACTGGAGTAGCACGCGGAATCGAGACATGGCACTCGAGGAGTTCAAGCTCGTTGCACTGCGTGAGCCCAACAATGCCTATGCCCGGTCGTTGATGGGTGAACTGCAAGCTGCGCACGGAGAGTGGGGTGAAGCTCTGGTGAACACTGCCCTGGCCGCCGATCTCGATCCCAGAGAACCCGAATGGTCGGTCAACGCGGGTCGCTTCTTTCTCATGGCCAGACGTTATGAGGAGGCGGAACGGTACTTGGATCGTAGCCTGGCACTCGCTCCCGACTACGCGGAAGCACATATGGCAAAGATTGCACTGTATCTCAGATGGCAGGGTGATCAGGTAGCTGCGCGACAGGCGGTCAGTGAAATGGCACGGCGTGTTACGCCCGGGCAGGTTGCTTTGGCTCTGGTCCAATTCGCCTCGGTGTTGGCGGTGGACGGCGAGTACGACACGCTGTTCACTCAACTGACTCCGGCATCTATCAGTGGTCCCTACCCGTTCGATTACTACTTCGTGAAGGCAGAGTATCATCGATTGCGCAACCAGCCAGGACCGGCAAGGGCGTACTACGATTCTCTGGTGACGGCAGTCGAGAGTGTTCCTCGAGGACGCAGTGACGATCCGGTGGTAGCCGTACTTCTTGGCCTCGGATATGCGGGACTTGGCAAGAGGAATCAGGCGATGGAGCGGGCACACGACATCGAGTCGATGATAGATGGATCGAATGATGTCTTGTTTTCGGATATGATGCAGCGTTCCTTGGTGTGGATCTACGCCCTGGTCGGTGAGTACGACCGCGCGATCGACAACATGCAGCAGCTGCTTGCGACGCCGTCGTTGGTTTCGATCCCGTATCTTCACGTTGAGCAGTTTCCCGGCAACCTCAGACAACATCCACGGTTCCAGGGGCTTCTGACTGGAGTGATGGCTCCTCCGTTGTCCTGATGACAATAACTGACCCAGGCCAGTCGGCCCGAAGCTCTTGCCCTTGCGTCCTCATCCGATTCCTACAAGCTTTGCTTATAGAGTAGTGACCAACAACTCCGACTGGGAGTAGTCATGCGCAACCTGTTTGTTTCGCTGTCTGTCGCCACCTTTGCCACCGCGTGCGCGGGCGGATCTGCCGGGCCGATGTTTGAGTATGGTCCTTCTGAAGCACCTCTTCGCTACCAGATAGACGGCAGCACTGAGTCCGTGATCGAGACGCCCATGGGAACACAGAATCAGGGCGGTTCTATCGCTGCGACGGTCACGGTGGAGATAGGTACGCCGGGCGATGGTGGCAGAAACGTCACTGTGGTCTACGAAGCGCTCGAATCTAGTGGGGCTGCGACGGGACGGTTGGATCCTGGTGATTTGATCGGTCAGCCATTCAGAGGCATTCTGGAGAGTGACGGAGAGATCAGTTTCACCGAGGCTCCCAAGACACCGTCTGGACTGGCACGCTACTTCGATCCATCGGCCCTTCTCACACAGATGCTGATGCCTACGCCGCCTGGTGGGGCTGCCGGCCTGGAGTCGTGGCCAGTGTATCAGCAGGCCACCGAGCGCACCGAGATGACTGTGACGAGCACGTTCGAGGGCACGGCCCGAGTGGTTGGTGACACAACTTGGAATGGGATAGTCGCCAAGATCGTTGCCGTTGACGGTGAGTTCCAAATGGAGGGATCTGGTACCCCAACCGGGTCGCCAGCGGAACTCGATATGCTCGTGACCGGAACAGGCACTTCGCGATTCGTGTGGGACGCGACGCGCGGTGTGATGTTGGCCTCAGTCAGCGAGGGTGGCGGAGCTGGCACGGTAGCGATCCCCAGCATGGACCTCTCCATGCCGATGTCTCTGACCAGCAAACAAACGACGGAGCTGCAGAGGTAGGCCTAATTGCCTGGATGTCGCAAGCAAATGGGCGCCCGGCCGATGGCCTGGGCGCCCGCCCCTCGTGTGGAGGGGTTTGATCTGCTCCGCACGGGCTCGTAAGCCTAGGTGCTAGAGTCAGTTGCACCCGACAATGCTGTTCCGTAACAGCAAGCCGAGTGTTACGAATCAACGCATACACAACCCTCTATAGCCACCTCCTCGGCTATTCAGGTGCACGTAATTTATAATACTCGGCACATTTAGGAATCGTGAAGCCGGCGTTAAGGACGGTCTTCCTTCTTCAGTTTCTTCTTCAGGTTCTCCAGCATGTCCTGTGTCATCGATTCCAGGTCGTAACTCGGCGCCCAATCCCACTCAGCGCGAGCCGCACTGTCATCAACTGAATCAGGCCAGGAGTCGGCGATAGCCTGCCTTACCGGATCCACGTCGTAGTCGATCTCGAACTCGGGAACGTGTCTCTGAATCTCGGCCGCAAGTGCCTCAGGAGTGAAGTTGGTGGCCGCAACGTTGAACGCATTACGGTGTTCGAGTCGTGACGGGTCTGCTTCCATTAGGTTGATTGCCGCCTTGATGGCATCGGGCATGTACATCATGTCGAGGCACGTGTCGGACTTCAAGAAACAAGTGTAACGCCGGTTACGAATAGCCTCGTAGAAAATCTCGACAGCATAGTCTGTCGTACCCCCACCGGGTGGTGCTACGTAGGAGATCAACCCAGGGTAGCGAACGCCACGGGTGTCCACCCCGAACCGGGTGTGGTAGTAGTCACATAGCAATTCGCCCGCGACTTTCGTAACTCCGTACATGGTCGTCGGGCGCTGGATTGTGTCTTGTGGCGTGTTTTCGTTTGGGGTAGATGGCCCGAAAGCACCGATCGAACTAGGGTGGAATACCGCGCAGCGAGATTCGCGCGCTACCTCCAGCACCTTGTACAGGCCACCCATGTTCACTTGCCAGGCAACCCGTGGCTTACCCTCGGCTACAGCTGACAGCAGAGCGGCAAGGTGGTAGATCGTGTCGACATCGTACTTGTGTACGACTTCATTTATTTGACGCAACTCCGTACAGTCCATGTACTCGAATGGGCCTGGGGGATCTCTATCGGTCGGGATGCGGATGTCCGATGCGACTACCGCATCAGCACCGCACCGTTCTCTCAGTGCAAGTACCAGCTCTGCCCCGATTTGTCCCAATGCACCAGTTACCAAGATCCTCTTCACTTGTCCTCCAAGCCGCGGTGTGCCGCGGAATGTCTCCGATTCTATGCTCGATGAAGGCGCTTGCCTCGGTCTGCTACGTCAGAAGCTTGCGATCCTTAGCCCCCAGCTCCAGTTCTTCTTGGAACTTGGGATCCGCTATTGAGATCAAGGCCTCAACACGCTCGCGCAGGTTCTTGCCAAACAGGTTGACGACACCGTGTTCCGTGACAACCCAATGCACATCGGCCCGACTGGTTACTACGCCGGCGCCCTGCTTGAGGAACGGTACGATCCGGGACATCTCACCACCCTTGGCAGTGGCCGGGAGAGCAATGATGGGACGGCCGCCCTTGGAGCGTGCAGCACCACGAATGAAGTCCACCTGGCCGCCAAACCCGGAGTATATGTAAGGGCCAATCGAATCGGAGCAGACCTGTCCAGTTAGGTCGAGCTCGATGGCCGAATTGACCGCTACCATGTTGTCGTGTTGGTTGCCTCGATCAACGGATTGTTGTCGAGGAAGTCGTACAGCTCCGCGCTGCCAAGGGCAAACGAGAGCACAACCTTGCCGGGATGAAGGGTCTTGTGCGTGCCTGTTACTACACCTCTCTCGATGGCACGCATTCCGCCATCAGAGATCATCTCCGTATGGATCCCCAACTGTAGATCGCCTTCCATGGCCTCGTACACCGAGTCGGGAATACCGCCGATGCCCATTTGCATCGTCGATCCCGGCTTGATCAGGCCCAACACATTCTGAGCTATAGCCTTCTCGACGTCGCTGGCGGGCTTGGGGTCCAAGGTGGGCAGCGGCTCGGTGCACTCCACGATCGTTTGAACCCTGTTGACGTGCATGAACGAATCACCCAACACACGGGGCATCTTCTCGTTCACCTGCGCTATTACGGTCTTAGCCATTTGGCAGGCCGCCGTTGAGGCCAGGACCTCAACGCCCAGACTCATGAAACCGTGCTCATCCGGTGGAGAAGTCTGGATCATTGCCACATCGAGCGGGACGATATTCTCTCGGAACAACCGAGGTATCTGGTGTAGGAAGATCGGCACGTAGTCGGCTCGGCCATCATTCACGGCTTTGCGATCGGCCGGTCCCACAAACAAGGAGTTGTGGCGGAAATGGCCCTCCATGCCCGGTGTGGAGAGTGGGTCATCCCCAATGAGGAGAACGTGATTCAGCTGAACATCACTCAGTTGCTCACGGCGCTGCGCCAGAGCTCGCACCAAGGTCTGGGGGATGGCGGCGTTACCACCGTAGTAAACGCGATCCCCGCTCTCGATGATGCCTACTGCCTCTTCGGCAGACTGCAGCTTCCGGTTGTAGTCGTCGAGCCAGTTCACGGTGACTCGCCTCCGCTCGTGAGCTGGTCCAGCGTTGCTGGTTCCAAGGCAAGTGTCGTTGCGAGCTTCCTGTTCACCATGTGACCCTTGTAGAGGTAGACTCCATGCCCGAACCCAGGATCGTCTCTCAGGGCACCGGCGAGTCCTTTGTCCTCGATCTTCATGAGGTACGGCTGCAGCGCATCTGCCAGCGCCCGAGATGCGGTTCGAGCGATGTTGGCGGTCATATTCGGCACGCAGTAGTGCACGACATCGTGTAACACGAAAGTGGCCTTGTCGATTGTCGTAGGCCGACTGGTCTCAACACACCCACCTTGATCGATTGAGACATCTACGATCACACTCCCCTTCTTCATGGCTTTGACCATGTCCTCGGTCACGAGGTAGGGGGCTTTGGATCCCGGAATGAGAACGGCTCCAATGACCACGTCGGCCACAGCTGTGAGTTTGTCCAGTCTATCCGCACCGGCGACAAACGTCTCTACTTCACCCCTTGACTCGAGACTCACCGCGCGAAGCTTATCCAGGTCTTCATCGAGAACGATTACTCTGGCTCCACTGGCCTGTGCATAACGAGCTGCCGTGCGCCCGACTATCCCCGCTCCCAGGATGAGTACGGTCGGGGCCGGAATGCCCGGAACGTTGCCAAGCAAGATTCCCCGACCGCCCGGACGGGTGGTGAGACAGTTGGCCGCAATGTGTACGGCCATTTGGCCTGCCATCTCGCTGAACGGCAGTAGCACCGGGTGGTTGCCATCGTTGTCCTGAATCAACTCGTACGCGATGATCGTTGCCTTCAGCTCCATGAGTCGCTCGACCACCGGTCGAGGAGACATCGCGAGATGATGAAACGCGCATACCACTGATCCTTCCTTCAGTAGATCGAGATCGTCGGCGGTTAGCACACCGACTCGCGTTACTATGTCTGCGCGTTTGTACGCCTCCTCACCGCTGAAGACGATCTGTGCACCTACAGCCTCATACTCCTCGTCAGAAAACCGTGACTTCTGACCGGCCCCCGTTTCCATCATCACCGTATGTCCCATGCGTGTCAGCCGCGATACCGCATAGGGAGTGAGTGCTACACGAGCTTCTTCGCGTCTAGTCTCTTTGGGTACTCCGATGAGCATGTTCTGTCTCCTGCGCGGTACGAAATCGGGCAACTGGATGTGCCGTTAAATCGTCCGTTGTTACGGTGTCTCGTTTAGCGTTTCGAAAACCTCCATGCCGCGATTGAATGCTTCACGGTTTATGGGAAGCAGTGCACAATTGTTCTTGAGGGCTTCCTCCATGGTGTCCACAAAACGCTCTACTGGGAAGATCTTTGTCGCAGCCACCGTGGCTCCGAGAGCCACTGTGTTCTTGACCATGGTCTTGCCGAGATCGACCGCGATCTGGGTGAAGGGAATTCCGTATGTCTTGATACCTTGGTTTAGCTGAGGTGGCTCCGCGATCACGGTACTGTCATACAATACCACGCCACCATCTCTCACGGTGGGTCCAAATTTCTCCAAGCTCTGCGGATTGAACACAACGAGAACGTGTGGCCTGGGTGACGCCGGAGACAATACTTCCGAAGTCGCAATGTGTACGTCGGCATAGGAAGTTCCACCACGCGACTCTGGCCCATAACTGGGAATGTGTGTGGAATCGTAACCCGCGTTGATGGCAGTGCGAGTCGTGAGCATAGCTATGGTCTGGGCACCGTCACCACCAGCACCGGCAAACTTTATGGACACATCCTCTGCGTCGATGTGCGAAGGAAATGACTCCGCTGAGCCGGTGCCGTGTCCCGATGAACTGCCAATCACTGTGGCCACATCCTTGGGTTCGAAGCTGGGTTTTTCGAGATCGAACCATGGCTCGGTGTCGAGGTCCTTCTTTACTCCGAGGGGGAAGATGGGTACCATCTCCTGCTTGACCCACTGCTCGGCATCGCTGGGAGTCATGTGCAGGTGGGTGGGGCATTCTGATAGCACCTCTACGAAACCAAGACCTCGGTTCTCGACCTGCACCCGGATTGCCTTCTTTATTGCCTTCTGTGCCCGCACGCGCTGCTTGTTGTCGTACAGCGCAACGCGTTCAACGTATACGGGACCATTCAGCTGTCCGATCGTTTCGGCCATTCTCATTGGCTCGCCCGTGATCCGGCCGCGGCCGGTCGGTGTGGTCGTCGTACGCTGTTCCATCAACGTAGTCGGGGCCATCTGGCCGCCAGTCATTCCATAGATCGCATTATTGACGAAGACGATCGACATTGGGATACCCATCTGTGCAGCCTGGATGATCTCGGCAAGACCGATCGAGGCCAGATCTCCGTCGCCCTGGTAGCTGATAACGACAGACTCGGGATTGGCCATCTTGTGTCCCAATGCAACTGCGGGGGCCCTGCCGTGAGCCGCCTGGCTATTTCCTACATCGAGGTAGTAGTACATGAACACAGCACAACCAACCGGAGAGATGGCAATCGTGCGATCTTGCACGCCGAGTTCATCAACCGCGTCGGCAAGGTATTTGTGCACCAGGCCATGGCCACAGCCTGCGCAATAGTGAGTGCTCTGTCCCTTCAGGCCTTTGCCGTGGGCGTGCCGCTCGAATCGATTGTAGAATACGCCTTCCATCTTATGCCTCCACCAATGCCGTTATCTTGTCGA
>JBDGXD010000059.1:0-15443 GCA_039584755.1 Gemmatimonadota bacterium | reverse complement strand
GCCAGTTGTTCTGGATCGGGGCGAAGGAGAGTGGGTTTGGGACGTCGATGGCAACAAGTACCTCGATTGTCTCTCCGCGTATTCGGCGGTCAATCAAGGACACCGCCACCCCGCGATCGTGGCGGCGGCGAAGAAGCAGTTGGATCGGCTGACCCTGACTTCTCGCGCGTTCCACAATGATCAAATGGGCCCGTTCCTGCGCGAGTTATGCGAGTTGACCAAGTACGAAAAGGCTCTACCGATGAACACTGGTGCAGAGGCGGTGGAGACGGCGATTAAGGCGGTGAGGCGTTGGGGTTATCGGGTGAAAGGTATCCCGGACGACCAGGCAGAAATAATCGTATGCGAGAACAACTTCCACGGTCGCACGACTACCGTGATTTCGTTCTCGTCTGAGGAATCGTACAAAGCTGGGTTCGGGCCATTGACGCCCGGGTTCGAAATAATCCCGTACGGCGATATCGAGGCGTTGAAGCAGGCTATTACTCCCAACACCGCTGGATTCATGGTAGAGCCGATCCAAGGTGAGGGTGGCGTCATCGTGCCGCCGGAAGGCTACCTGCGAGAAGCATACGAAATCTGCCAGGCGAATCGAGTGCTGTTCATAGCCGATGAAATCCAGACCGGACTGGGCCGCACCGGTCGGATGTTGGCGTGTGAGTGGGAAGGTGTTCGGCCTGACGTTGTTACCATCGGTAAGGCGTTGAGCGGTGGGTTCTATCCGGTGTCAGCGATGTTATCGGACAGCGAAGTCATGGACATGTTTGCCCCTGGTGACCATGGCTCGACCTTTGGTGGCAATCCGTTGGGCGCCGCAATCGCAAGTGCTGCGCTCAAGGTCTTGATCGATGAAGAGTTACTCGTGCGGGCCGAGGAACTCGGCAATTGGTTCATGGATGAGCTGAGGTCGATCGACTCACCCCATGTGGAACTGGTGCGTGGCAAGGGTCTCCTGATTGGGGTAGTAGTCAAAGACGAGTCCGGTCCCGCACGTCCCTTCTGCGAGGAGCTGCAGCGGCGCGGTATTCTGGCCAAAGAGACTCACGAGCAGGTGATCCGCTTCGCGCCACCATTGGTGGTTCAGAAAGAGACGCTTGGCTGGGCGTTGGGGGAGATCTTGCAAGTGCTGACGCAGACGGCAGCGGTGCGGTAGGGGTGCAGGGTACAGAGTACAGAGTACAGGGTGCAGGGTGCAGGGTAAAGGTGTTCGGGATCGGGGGCGTGGCTAACCGACCATGCAAGGATCATGATGAGTACTCTGTGCTCGTCGCTTGTCCCCAAACAGTTGGGTAAATTGGGAGGATTATGCCCACTCCGATTGACGTAACCGCCGAGCCGGTCGACGAGAACCGCTGCAAGTTCATCCTGAGTCGTGCCGTACATGAACCGGGTGTAAAGCAATACACCTCCCCCGAGGAAGCGGGGGAGTCACCTGTGGCGCAGGCCGTGCTGCAAATCCCTGGGATCAGCGAAGTCATCGTATCGGGCAACATGATCACGGCGGCCAAATCCGACACCAAGTTGGAATGGAGTGCCCTTGAGCCCCAGGTGCGCTACGCCGTGAACGCGGGTGCCGAGCGGTTGGAAGAGTCTGCAGGTGATGTAGGTGAGGCAATGAACGATGAGGCCATCTACGACGCGGTTGAGGAAGTCTTCCGCACGCAAATCAATCCCGCGGTTGCACAGCACGGTGGCAGAATCGACCTGATCGACGTGCAGGATGCCACTATCATAGTACGTCTCATGGGTGGGTGTCAGGGCTGCGGTATGGCCAATGTGACGCTGCGTCAGGGAGTAGAAGCGGCACTAAAACGGCTGGTGCCTGCTGTCAAGGGAGTGAAGGACATCACCGACCACTCGTCAGGCTCAAATCCATACTTCCAGCAGGACTCGAAATAGCGTGGCCCCGGGAGGTGGCCGGCCGCGGCTCCTCCTGTTAATACCCACGACTACCTACCGGGCAGAGGCGTTCGTCGAAGCGGCCCAGCGGTTGGATGTGGACCTCACGGTCGCCTCCGAGCACGACAGCACATTCTCGCTCACCGAGCCGGACAAACTCCTCACTCTCGACTTCACCAATCCGGAGTACGCGGCGGAGCAGGTGAAAGCCTTTGCCACGGAGCATCCGCTGGCGGCAGTATTCGGTGTGGATGACCAGACAGTCGTTGTCGCAGCCCACGCCAGCGCGGTGATGGGACTGAGACACAATTCGGTGGTGGCAGCCAAGTCAGCTGGCGATAAATACCGTCAACGTGTGTTGTTGTGGGAGAAGGGCGTCCCAGTGCCGGAGTTCCGCTTGTTCCCGCTGGATAGCGACCCGAGGCACGTTTCCGAGTCTGTCTCGTATCCCTGTGTGTTGAAACCAGTGGATCTGACGGCGAGCCGGGGTGTCGTGCGAGCCAACGACCCGGCTGAGTGCGAGCACGGATTCGAGCGAGTCAGAGAAATCGTGAGACAGGCGAGGAGTGACGCGCCAGGATGGGCAACACCCGGGATGGTGGTGGAACAGTACGTGTCCGGTCCCGAGTATGCTTTGGAGGGTTGGCTGCAGGACGGCGGACTTCATGTGCTTGCTCTGTTTGACAAGCCCGATCCGTTGGAAGGTCCCTATTTCGCAGAGACGATCTACGTGACTCCGTCCAGAACCTCGGCTGTGGTGCAGGGAAAGCTGACCCATTGTGCCGAGTCGGCCGCCCGTGCTTTGGGGCTGAACACTGGGCCCGTGCATGTAGAGTTGCGCTATAACGATGCCGGTCCGTGGCTCATCGAACTGGCGGCTCGGCCAATCGGGGGCAAGTGTGGTCAAGTGTTGCGATTTGGCCCGAACAGTGATGTCTCGTTGGAGCAGCTCGTGCTTGGCCGAACATTGGGGAGGGTCGACGAGATGCCGGTTCGAGAGGATAGCGCGGTAGCTGTCATGATGATCCCTGTGCCACGCGCCGGAACGCTCGATCGAGTGGACGGAGTGGAAGCTGCGTTAGGCGTTCCTCTCGTCACGGACGTCATAGTCACAGCCCACCGTGGGCAGGAGTTGGTGCCGCTGCCCGATGATTCGCGCTACATAGGGTTCATCTTCGCGAGAGGAGATGCTCCGGAGCTGGTGGAACAGGCAGTGAGGGAGGCAAATCAACTGATCGAGTTTGTGATCACCTAGGGCCGCGTGCCTCCTGGATCTGCCGTATTCGCCTGCGCATCTTCTTTGGCCTTTCGTTCCGCGTTCTCGAGCAGCTGATCCAACTCTGCCCGAGATAGATATCTCCCGTCTATCACAACTGCCCGAATCAGACTCGTGTTCTTGATGTCGTTCAAGGGATTCGCACCCAACACAACAAAGTCCGCGAGTCTGCCAGCGGCGATTGTGCCAAGCGAGTCCGTGGCGGCGAGGTAGCGTGCCGGGTTGATAGTAGCGGTCCGGATAGCCTCGAGAGGGGAGAGGCCCGATCTTTCGACCAACAACGCCAGCTCATCATGCATGCTGAAACCGGGATAGACCTCGCGTGTGCCAAGGTCTGTCCCGGCCAGTAGACCGACTCCGTTTTCGTGGAACGTCGTCACCAGAGCCGCAAAAGCCGTGTCCCCCTGCTTCCTGAATGCGACAATCGTTGGATCGAGCTCATAATCGTGAACGGGGAACGATTCGTCCCAGCGGTTTTGCGGCTCTTGGCGAAGATAACGCCGTCGGGAATCGGGTTCTCGATCCAGTTCTGCGAGTCGGCTCTGCACGGCGTATGCTACTAGAGTTGGTGTGAACCAAGCGCGCCGCGCCACAAAGCGTGACGCCAACGTGTCTGCACCGTTCTCGGCATAGTCACGGATTGCTCGCAGCTGGTCTGAGGGTGTGGTGAAACTGCCGGCCACCGTTCCCTCGAATATCGTGGCCACGTGCTCCACTGATGCCAATCCCGCATCGAGCGCTTCGGCAGGGTGCACTTCCATTGGCACGTGTCCCACCAGCCGGATGTTGCGGCGGCGTGTCTCCTCGGCTACGGCGAAGAAGACATCTCGCGGTAGTCCGTTATGGATCTTGATGTGATCGACGCCGGCGGCAGCCAATTCGGTCACAGCGTCGATTCCCTGTTCAGGGGTCTCCAGTATGTATCTGTCGGTGAGCACCTTTTTACCGTCCACCCAACGGCCGGTGTACACCATGCGCGGGCCGACGAGCCGGCCGGTCACAATGGCAGTGTCCATTGCGGCCAAGGCACTCAGGTCACCACCCATGTCGCGGGCACCGGTGACACCGTTTGCGATCATGAGCTGCAGGGCATCCTCGCCAGCATGCGTGAGATGGGTGTGCATGTCCCATAGTCCCGGGATCACGAAGCCACCCGCACCGTCGATCTCGATCGCGCCGCGTGGGATCTTCACCTCTTCCCGCTGACCGGCGGCCACGATACGGTTTCCGTTCACCACCACGGCGCCGTTCGGTACGCTGGTTCCGGCTTCGACATCGATCAGTGTTACGTCGTTCAGTACCCAGTAATCACCGTCGCACCCAGTGGCGACCGCGAGAGTTAGCAGGATAACCTTGGCTCTACGCATGCATTTACTCGATTTGGTATGGTTCCGACACGGGAGTATCACGGGCAGTATGCTGCGCGTCAACCTGCTCCGTGTGGTCAAACGAGTAGGGGCCGCTGAGCGCGGCCCCTACCTGACAACAGGTCCAGCGCTTGCTATCTCTCCGGTATCCAATCGATACTCAAGCGCTCCATGTCCTTCATGACGTTGAGATCCAGGGCCATTGCGCGGCGCTGGAACGCGGCGTACTCATCCAACGACTCATTCACTAAAATGAGTGCCTGTTCTAGTCGCGCCTCGCCGTTTTCCAGATGCATCATCTGCGCTGGCGTGGGTGCGCCCCAATACGATGTCAAGCCGAAACCTTCGCCTAGCTTGCTGAACACAGTGTTGGGTGTATTGATGAAGCCCTGAACGTCCTGTGGACCGGTGAACTCCTCGCGCACTTCGTCGATTCTGTTTTTGAGTGAATCGCCCAGTTCGCGGACCTCCGTGTGTGTGCTGTCGTCTTCATCAAGCAGCTGCAACACTGCGTCAATTGACTCCTTGGATTTGTTCAGCCGATCCATCGCTTCGGATGCGACAGCTTGACGCTGGCTGAGTCGGTCCAGTACTGCCAGCTTCTGCCGTTGCTCGGCCTGCGGAATGTTGTATCGTGGGTCGAAGGTCACGTCTGCATTGGCAGACGACTCGTTGTCATCGAGTTTGGCTGTGACAGTATAGGTTCCCTCCAATACCCACCAGCCGGATGGTGGGAACTCCCGTTGCTCCTCGGAGGCCCCTGGTTGTGGTAGCCCGTCCCTCATCAGGTTCCATTCGGTCCGGTTCATTCCCGTTGTTGCCCAAGTGCGGAACCGCCGGATGACCTCACCGCCTTGCGTCACTTCGAACGCCACTCTTACACTGTCTTCTTCGGTGTTCACGATGAACGACAACCGCGCGCCTTCGGCCTTGTTTTCGCCGCTGAATTTTGTGTCACCGATGAACCTCATGCCATCGACCTGTTTGGTCTGATAGAAGGTCGCTGGTGGGATGTCAAACAGATGAATCGTCTCTGTTGCCAGCGCAGGGTTGTCTGCCAGCGCTCTGAGTGGTCGGACATCGTCTAGGATGTATGCCGCCCGGCCATGCGTTCCGATGACCAGGTCGTGATCACGCGGGTGCACTATCAAAGCGCGCACCGGCGCACGCGGTACACCGTGTGTCCACAAGTGCCAATTCTCGCCATCGTTGAATGAGACGTACATGCCGAACTCGGTGCCGAGGTAGAGCAAGCTCGGGTTGACCGGATCCTGCTCGACCACGTGGATGAACCCTTCGATGTCATCGGTTACCAGGCTCTCCCAAGAACTACCGTAGTCCGTGGTCTTGTAGATATAGGGTGTCTGGTTACTGCGACGATGGTCGTCGAAAACCACGAACGCCGTACCGCCGTTGAATTTGGACGGCTCGATGTGAGGTACCCATGTCGCTTCGGGTACTCCTCGGATGTTGCCGACCAGGTTCTCCCAATTGCCACCACCATCCCGTGTCAACTGTACGTTGCCGTCGTCGGTCCCGACCCAGATGAGACCGCGCTCCACCGGGCTCGGAGCGATCGTCAAGATCGTGGTGTGGTTTTCGGCGGCTGACGCGTCATACGTCAGGCCTCCGCTGGTATCGAACTGCTGTTTCAGAACGTCATTGGTGGTCAGATCGTGACTGATAATTTCCCAAGAAGCGCCCATGTCGGTGCTCTTGTGGACGAATTGACTGCCGTAGTAGATCGAATTGTCAAACGGGTCCATCCCGATGCCGGCGTTCCAGTGGAATCGCAGCCGCACGTTGTCGGGATGAGCCGGCCGTATGGACACGTTCTCGCCGGTATTCTTGTCGTAACGCGAGATGTACCCGCCCTGCGACATGGCATACAAGTAACGTGGGTTCGTCGGATCGACAATGGTGGCAAAGCCATCGCCAAACGCAACTTCCTTCCAGTGGTAGTACCTGATCCCGCCGTTCTCCCACACCTCGCTCGGTCCCATCCAGGAGCCGTTGTCCTGTAGTCCGCCATAAACGTTGTAGGGCGTGTCCATGTCAACGTTGATGTGGTAGAACTGCGCTAGTGGCAGGTTCTCCACGAAACGCCAGGTGTTGGCGCGGTCCCGTGAGATGTAGACGCCACCATCGTTGCCGGTGATTACGAAGTTGGCATCGAGTGGATTGACGTACCACGCGTGGTGGTCTATGTGCACTCTCTCATCGAACGGCAGGATTGTTTCCCACGTCCTGCCGCCGTCGATCGTGAGGCTAATGGGTGACTCTATCTTGTAGACCCGGTTTTCGTTCACGGGGTCGACCGCGAGCTGACAGTAGTAGAACGGTCGGTTGGCAATCCCTGGGTCGTCGTTCATCGTCTCCCAACTACGGCCACCGTTGGTCGACCGCAGCACGGCACTCTGCTTTGCCTCTACCAACGCGTAAACGTAGTTGGGATTGCTCGGTGCAATCGCGAGTCCCATCCTGCCCAACTCGCCCTCGAGCATGCCGTCTTCCGTCGTCACCTTGTTCCAGCTCTCACCGCCGTCATGGGTGATGTACAAGCCGCTACCCGGTCCACCCGACTTGAAGAACCAAGGCCAACGGCGAAACTCCCACATGGCTGCGAACAGTTTGTTGGGATTGGACGGATCCATGATGAGGTCGGCAGCGCCGGTCCTTTCATCGACGTACAGCACCTTGCGCCAGGTTGCGCCGCCATCGGTGGTTTTGAAAACGCCGCGCTCTTCGCCATCGCCCCAGGACGGACCCTGGGCCGCGACGTAGGCCACGTTCTGATTGGTGGGATCGAGAATGATCTCGGAGATGGACTCCGTGCCTTCCAGACCGAGATGGGTCCAGGTATCTCCACCGTCCATCGTCTTGTAGACGCCCGTTCCGACTCCCGAGCTGTTACGACGTGCCTTCTCACCGGTCCCGATCCATACGATATCTGGTGCAGCCTGGAAAATGGCGATTGCGCCGATCGACGGGGCCCTGAGGGAATCCATGATCGGTTCCCATTTGGCTCCGGCACTCAGCGACCTCCACAGGCCGCCCGTGGCCGCGCCGACGTAGATGATTCTGGGATTGGTGTGCACGGCGTCGATCGCGCCAATTCGGCCACTCATACCGTTGGGGCCGATACTCCGCGCCTTCATCGCGCCCAGCTGTGATACATCAACCTGGCCGTACGCGAGGCCGGATACCGTCAGGCTGATTGCCAGCGTAGCCGCCAGCGCCTTGAGTGCAGATGTTGAGGTCCTCATATGTTGGTCTCCCTGTGATGCATGCGTGATGGAGTGGAGAGGTAGTTCTTGTTGGGTCCTACGGGATTCCGGTCAGGGGAGTTTGGGATCGTGGTGATCAAACCTATGTAGGGAGATTAGGATGGGAAGGAGGGGGCAGTGGGTGCAGACGTGCCCCCCCACCCACCGTCTTTGCCCGTCCGTGACGGTCCTAGAGGGGGTGGGGGCCGGGCTGTCGGGCGACCGGGCCGCCTCGGCTACTTGGCCCTGAGGACTCTGGCAGCGCGGGTATACTGGGTGGGTTTCACCCACAGGATCATGCCGTAGCGACCCTTGCCCGCGCAGACCGCGTCGGCCGCCGTGATGTTGATCTTGGCATCCGCAAGCTTGCCGATGTGCCGGTGCGCGGCACCGACTTGGTCGTTGCCCGTTATCAGGAAGCCTTTCTTCACCTTGCTCACGCGCCAGTTGTTTTCCCGCGCCACTCGGCGAAACGCGGTCATGTCGTCGGGCATGAAGTCGAGCTGTGCTTTTCCCTTGCCGATCGGGAATCCAGAGTAGGCAAATAGATTCACGCCGCCCTCTCTGAGCTCACGTAGCACCGCCTCACCTTGAGCGGCGCGATTTGGCACCTTGATGTAGCAGTAGTTGACCTTCTTCACGCGGTCCGCCATGGGTTACCTCCCAGTATAGATTGTGTTGCGACCAGCCAAGTATTCCCACCGCACAGGTGGAATCTGAGTTGCGGTGGGCCGGTTGTAACTACCGACACCATCACACATCCATTCGCATCGAACCTTTGGTTGGCGGGCCTCAGAACCGTTTGCCCCTCGTGCACAAAGATGGCGCCCAGTCCGTGAGAGCGCGAGGGCCGTGCCGGGCAGCACATCGAAGATCTCTGCGAATACAACGGTTGTTGAGGTTCTGCAGCGGACGGTTAAGATGTTGTAGTAGTCTGTCCGGTTTTGTCGCTCGTTCAAGGTGAACGCCGCCATCCGGGTCAACCAGCGCGAGTACGTGCAGACAGGCCTTTTCTTCGGCCACCACATCGGACTCTCAACCGGGGACCCCAGTCTTCCTGAGACTCCGCTTGAGCCCGGCATGGTCTTCACTGTGGAGCCCTGGTACTACAACCACGTAACCGGAATCGCAGTGTTCACGGAGGACGACATCCTGGTCACTGAGACTGGGAGCGAGAACCTCACCCGGGCCCTACCACGAACACCTGAGGGCCTAGAGCGGCTGATGCGCAGGTAGCGCCATAGAAAGCCCGCGCGCTCCATGCGGCCCAGTATGTCCTCTACGTATCTACGGTAGTACGGGTCATCCACGCCGGGGTGCCAAGATGTGGGGCGGGGAAGGCTCGCCGCCAGCATAGCGGCTTCCCGCTCAGAGAGTTCCTGGGCCGGTTTGCCGAAGTAGTGTTCCGAAGCGGTGCCGATGCCGTAGATGCCCTGGCCGAACTCAGCGACGTTCAGGTAGATCTCGAGGATTCGATGCTTGTCCAAGGATTCCTCGAGCTGTCCGGTGAGGATGGCCTCCTTGAACTTCCGCAGCGGGTTCCTCGAGGGCGAAAGCCACAAGTTCTTGGCCAACTGTTGTGTGATGGTTGACGCTCCCCGTGGTGCCTCTCCCTCTTCGATGGCGTCTCTGATCGCAGCCCTGATCTCAGCGGTCGAGAAGCCGGCATGTCTGAAGAATTCGATGTCTTCCGCAACGACTACTGCGCGCTTTGCGTGTGGGGAGATGGCTGAGTAGTCGACCCAATGCCAACGCAGTTGCGGCAGATTTGCATCGGCTGCAGCACGTGAGTGGTATCGTTCGATGAAGGCAGTTCCGGTCGGGTTCTCGTGCTCCAGCGCAGCCACATTGGGCCACGAAAGCCACACGTATCCCAGGTATGCCACACCAAGGAATCCAATTGCCCCAAACGCCAAAGCTGCGACTCTCAGATAGGGAGCCAAAGTGTTAGCACCTCCCAAAAGCATGGCCTCATTCTGGGCGACACGTTAGCAAACGAGCGGCATGGCCACAATGACCGGCCCATTACAGAAATGTCGGCACAAACCCTGCATCTGGATCTTTAAACAGAAAACAGAGGCCATGTACCGGAGGGACCACCGATGCAGGGCGATTTGGACTACGGAATGGGGGCAGATTCGTCGACCATTGGGACGAGTCAGCATTTTCGCTGGCTGCACGGCATTGTCCAATGGTTGGTAGTATTGAATCTGCTCGACGGCGTGTTCACTCTGGTGTGGGTGCAGTATTTCTACGCCGATGAATACAACGTGATGCTGCGCGACCTCGCGCGGGGCGACATGGTCTTGTTCATGGCCGTCAAGCTCACGCTCGTGTCGCTCGGTGCACTCTTCTTGTGGCGCAACCGCAGCCATCCCCTGGCCGTGGTCGCGATCTTCCTTGCCTTCCTGGCATACTACTTAGTTCTACTGTACCATCTGCAGTACACCACGCTGATGTTGTTGTGACGATCCCGCCACTCGTGTGTCTATGGCGAGCTACGCTTGTAGCTGACTGAGAGCCCCCCTCCGCCAGTCACGAACTCAGTCTCGAGATTTGGCGTAGCTGTGAGTTCCTCCACGAACTGGCTGGTACCACCCGACCCCCGTCCGCGTCGTCCACCTCGCTGCGACACATTGTGAGCGGTGAAACAGCCCCCGACCTCGAGCTTGGGCAAGACGTCGCGGAAGTACTGAGTGTACCAATCCTTGTCGGCGTCTAGAAACACGAAGTCGAAGGGACCCGACAAAGCTGGTAACAACTCGTGTGCGTCCGCCAGCCGGGCGTCTATGTAGTCGCTGAGGCCTGCATGCTCGAAGTATTCCAGGGCCTGACGATAGCGGCGTTCGTCAATCTCGATCGTTATCAACTTGCCACCCGTCTTGCTCAGGGCCCACGCGATCCAGATAGCCGAATGCCCGGTTGAAGTGCCGATCTCGAGAGCCTGTGTGTATCCGTTCTCTACGATGATGTCGTACAGTGCCTGACCGTCCGACATCGGAACGTTCATGTCTCGCCAGGATCTGCGGTGTTCGTCGAGAAACTCACGCACTCGAGTGTCGAGATCCTCTTGTGCCACACATGGGTGTGCCGAAGTGCTGACGAGCAGGGCCGTCACTGAGGTACAGAGAAAGAGTAGTTTCGACGTCATGTCATTGTCCTCGTTCTTGTTACGTAGTCGCATGCCTCATGGCTGTGTCATCTATGGGGAACAACCAACCGCTTCATTTTCCGAGTCCTTGGCGCTTTGCTTTCGCAAACCCGAGGTAGAACGGTATGCCCGCTGCGACCGTTGCCAGCGCGATGGACGATTCGACCGGTCGTTCGAAGTAGGCGAGTACGAGAATCGCGAGACTGACGCTCGCGAAGAACAGAGCGGCAACTCTGTAGGGCATAGACTTGGCTGCCCTGCCGGTGTCGTCACGCAACTTGAACACGCCAAGCACCGCAAGAATCGGGAAGATCCCGAGACAGAACCCCATGTAGGTCAGGATTTGATCGAATGTGCCGGACAGCACCATCACACTCGCGATGAGGCATTGTAGTATGATCGCCTTCGCAGGTGCGCGAGTTACCGGATCTACTTCAGCGACGCTCTTGAAGAAATATCCGTCCTTGGCCATCGCGTAGTACACACGCGGGCCCACGATGATGAGGGCGCTGATGGCGGAGAGCAGCGCAAACGCGATCAATAGTGATATGAGCCGTTCCGCCGTTGCGCCGAACAGATTGAAGGCTGCCTGTCCTCCGACAGCTATGACGCCCTGCATCTCACCAGGAGCGACTGCATACACGAACACGGCATTCAAGCTCAGGTACAGCAGCATGACGATACCGGTCCCGAGCATGAGCGAAAGCGGCAGGGTGCGGCGTGGCTCGCGAATCTCCGAGCCGATGTAACCGGCCGCGTTCCAGCCGCTGTAGGCAAACATGATCCACATGAGAGAGAGGCCGATCACGCGCCAGTTGGCAGCGGGTGCATCGGCCGCTGTGCGTACATGAAAGTTACCGGCATCGCCCTGGCCAAGAACGAATCCGGCAATCACGAACGCCACTATCAGCACAACTTTGCCGACCGTTAGATAGTTCTGGAGCTTGGAACCGAGCGCCATGCCACGCGAGTGGACCGACGCGAGGGCGACGATGACGCCAACTGCGATCGACTTCTTCAACAGATCAGCGTTTTCGGCGAAAGCGAGTGCGGGGAGTGCGCTCCCGAGGTACTCGCTGAAGCCCAACGATGATGCGGCCAAGGGTGCCGAAAAACCGACGAAGAAGGATATCCAGCCGGTCAGAAACCCCAACAGCGGGTGAAACTGCTCGGAGAGATAGGCGTACTCACCACCGGCTCGTGGCATCGCGGCGCCCAGCGCGCCATAGCACAGCGCCCCACTCAGGGCCAGGATCCCTCCGCCGAACCAGAGCGCGATCATGAGCAGGGGACTTCCCAGCTCCAACAGCAGCAGCCCGGAAGTCGTGAAGATCCCGGCTCCGATCATGTCGGCCACGACGATGTTGGTCGCTGGAAAGAGCTTCAGCTGTCTCGTCAGGTCGGCACTGGAGTCATCCATGCAGTCGGCCTCGTCCATTGACGAAAAGAGGGTGGCCTCCGTTGGCGTCTCTGTATCTAGTACGCTGCTGATTTCAAACTGTTACAGCCGTTGCTGAATCCTTACAGGATCCTTACGTGGTGTTGCTTGGCGTTGCCGAACATGCCGATGCCGGGCCGTCTGGACCGATCAATCAGGAGTCCGGACGCTAGGATAGCTTTCTGCTGGAGGTGTGGCCTGGCGGTGGAATCACGGCAGGCGCATGGCACGTGGAGGTGCGTCGACAGTAGCGTTCACCCGATCACCTCGGCCAACGCCTCGCGATACCGCATGTAATTCACCCAGGGGATCTCCTCCCTGACACGTCCGCCCGCGAGTGGGATATAGCGACCGGATTGCAATAGCGGCGTGACTATCTCTTCGAGTGTCCGCTTGATTCCCTCAGTCGACTCGCTGCGCAGAATGCTCAACGGTATGCCACCGATCAGGCTCAGATCGGGGCCTAGCTCATGTCGCAGGTGACGGTAATCGAGTTCCGGAATCTCTGCAGCTTCTGAAAGCCAAAGCATCGTCACTCCCACGTCGATCATGGCGGGGAACAAGCGTGTCGTGTTGCCGTAGGTGCTGACCAGGATGTTGTTGCAGCCGTGCTGTTTTGCAGTCGCAACGACCTTCTCGTAGACGGAAATCATGAACTCTTCAAATGCGGTAGGAGAGATCAACGGTCCATCGTTGTTTGAGATGGGTTCGCTCAGGTAGATGAAGTCGGCCTCCACGTCCTGCAGGGTCATCTCCAGCATGCGAGCGCAGAAGTCACCGTAGATCTCCATGAAATCGACTATCTGCTCCCTCTTATCGACCGTTCCCAGCAGTGCCTGCTCGAACGTGGGCCAGTCACCTACGCCCAACGCTTGGAAGAAACCGCGCAAAGCCCAGATGCAGACGATGTGGTCGTGACCCTTTAGTCGCTTCACCGTCTCGCACCAATCAACCGGGAAACGTCGCCGCGAGACGTCGAATGCTTTGCGATAGTCACGGGCGGACAGATCCATGATGTGGCCGAAGTAGCTCGACTTGTATCGCAGGTTTGGGCCGATGTTTTCGTGTGGTGTAAGGCCGAACACTTCCAAGTGGGTTTTGTCTCGGGGCAGGCCCTGCTCGTGCCAGGTTGCGAGCACTTCTTCCCGGACGCCCTCTTCCAGTAGCGGCGGTCTGTCGACAGCTTCGCCGCGGATTAGGCGATGGAAACGCTCTCGTTCGGTCATGAACGTCCTCAGGCGATAGACGTCACGCCAGGCCTAGGAGTCAACACCGTTACTCAAACGAGGCACGTCGCCGCTATCGATTTCAGGCAGGGTCTCGAGTGGTGGCGGAGGTGTGGCGCTGCGGGCTTGCTCGATCGCGGCGACCATTGCTTCAGCCTGCCTGCGAAACCGCCGTCGAATCTTGAGAGTGATGCCACCCCGCCTAACATTCGGCATGCCCTCAAAAGCATCGAGCCGCCGGCCCCGGAGAATCAGGCGGGGTAGCCACGCTGGCCACCGCAGTCTCACTTCGGCGATCCAGCCGGCTGGCACATCGAGCCTGCCGATGGGCGAGTGATCGACAACGGTGCCGATTCTCGAGCCCGAGACCTCTTCGGTCGTTTCAGTGGCGGACCACTCGAATCTCAGCGTGTCGTCGACAAGGTGAAGCAGTCCTTCGACCCGATAGCTGACAGAGCGGATGCCACCGGAGTCGATGACGTCATCACCGGCGACGCCGAGACGGAAAGGAAGTGGCTCGAGAGTAGGCATGACTGGTAAGGGTAACTCGTGGTGTGCTAGGAAGCTACTGACCTGATGAGTGTAGACTGATGAATGTAGAACGTTGAATGATGGCCTAGCGCCAGACTTCGTGTGCAGGCATCGGTCTTCCAGTTTCGGGGGGCTGTTGTTGAAGACTGGATGTCGGATGATGAAGGCTCAATGGTGCCGTGAGGAACCCCTCGACGGCTTGTCCAACCGGGTTGAAGGATGGATATTGTTCCGTATTGCTGCTACCCGTTCCCGGACCGCTGGACCAAAACATGAACCATCCGCTCACCCACCCTGTGCACCGTTTCCACATTCCGGTGATGGGCACTGGGTTTACAATCGACACGCCGCTCAAGGTGGCGCGCTACGGCATCTCGTCGGTGGTGTCTTTGGTGGACGATGTGCTCATCGAGCAGGTGCGGCACAAAGTGGCGCAGGAGGCAGGCCGTGACTGCGTGGCGATCGGTGATAGAGAGGAGGATGCGCGGGCCCGGCGAATCACCGCGTATCTGGATCTGCTACACGACCTGGTCCACGAGCAGGTTGATGGTTTACGAGAATCAGCCTTCACCGTGGGTAGTGAGATCACGCGCTATTTCGAGATGCTGCCACCGTCGCCGTTGCGCCGCCTTTACGAAAGCATGCTGGCCGAGCCGAAGCCGGCCCGGCGCGCGCGACTGCAGCAGGACCTGCGCGAACGCGTCGTGCCCGGCGGGATCGACGTCAACATCATGACCAAGCTGGACCACGCACCCGTGGTACGGGACCAGGAGCCCAGGGCCGACGCCTCCGATGCTATGGCCGCGCTCCGGGGGTACGCGAAAAGCAAGCTGGTCTCCTCCATCGTCCTTTCTGCGGGGCTGAACCGCAAGCTGTACTCATACCTGCGTGAATTCGCGGATTTCCTGCCCGACGCTGCTGGCTCAATGGTGAAGCGTATCGTGTTGAAGGTGAGCGACTTCAGGTCGGCCCGGATCCAGGGCAAGCTGCTGGCCAAGATGGGTATCTGGGTGTCGGAGTACCGTGTCGAGTCGGGGCTGAATTGTGGTGGCCACGCGTTCGGCGGAGCGGGCACTCTGCTGGGCCCGATCCTGGCAGAATTCAGGCGGGAGCGGGCAGAATTGACCAGCAAGCTGCACGATTTGTGGTGTGCTGGCCTGGAAAAACTCGGACGGACTCCACCGCCGGACATGCCCGGGATGCGGATCACGGTGCAGGGTGGCATCGGCACTGCCGAAGAGAACGATCTACTGCTGAAGGAATACGAGGTGGACGGCACGGGTTGGGCC